>NZ_CALCDX010000235.1 GCF_937900395.1 uncultured Caulobacter sp. | reverse complement strand
CAAGGACGCCGTCGAATACGCCGAGCTGGCCGACATGGAAGGCGATGAGGAGTCGTTGAACGACGCCCGCGCCCAGCTGAAGGCCCTGAAGGACCGCGCTGGCCGCGCCGAGCTCGAGGCTCTGCTGTCGGGCGAGGCCGATGGCAACGACGCCTATATCGAAATCAACTCCGGCGCCGGCGGCACCGAGTCTTGCGACTGGGCCGGCATCCTGCTGCGCATGTACACCCGCTGGGCCAACGCCCACGGCATGACGA
Organism: uncultured Caulobacter sp.; assembly: GCF_937900395.1. Classification (GTDB taxonomy): domain Bacteria; phylum Pseudomonadota; class Alphaproteobacteria; order Caulobacterales; family Caulobacteraceae; genus Caulobacter. The sequence continues at coordinate 14,378 of NZ_CALCDX010000235.1, read as the reverse complement.
CCGAGCTGATCGAAGAGACCGACGGCGACCAGGCCGGCATCAAGTCGGCCACGCTGCTGGTCAAGGGCCCCAACGCCTATGGCTGGCTGAAGACCGAGGCCGGGGTGCACCGTCTGGTGCGCATCAGCCCCTACGACAGCAGCGCCCGCCGCCACACCTCGTTCGCCTCGGCCTGGGTCTATCCGGTGGTCGACGACACCATCGAGATCGAGATCAATCCTGCCGACGTGCGGACCGACACCTATCGCGCCTCGGGCGCCGGCGGTCAGCACATCAACAAGACCGACTCGGCCGTGCGCCTGACGCACATTCCGACCGGCATCGCCGTGGCCTGCCAGGCCGGCCGCTCGCAGCACCAGAACCGCGAAGAGGCCTGGAAGATGCTGCGCGCGCGCCTCTACGAGGCCGAGCTGCAAAAGCGCGAGGCCGCCCAGCAGGCGCTGGAAGACCAGAAGACCGACATCGGCTGGGGTCACCAGATCCGCAGCTACGTCCTGCAGCCCTACCAGATGGTCAAGGACCTGCGGACCAACGTCGAAACCTCCGACACCCAAGGGGTGCTGGACGGCGATCTCGACGCCTTCATGGGCGCGGCCCTGGCCCAGCGGGTCGGCGCCACGCGCGACGCGGCCGAGGCCTGATCCCGAAAAGCGAAACGCCCCGGAGCGATCCGGGGCGTTTTTCTTTGTCAGGCCTCGACCGGCGTGGCCGTGATGGCCAGGACTTCCGGCTCCGGTGTCGGTTGGATCGGCGCGGGCGGGCGTTGGAACTTCAGGCTGCGACCCTGGAAGTAGGCGCCCGATTCCATCGACAGCTGCTCGTGGGTGATGTCGCCGTCGACATAGGCGGTGCCATAGAGGCGAACCTGCTTGGCGGTGATCGTGCCGACGATGCGGCCGCGAACCTCGACGAGGTCCGCCTGGACCGCGCCCTCGACATGGCCGGTCTCGCCGACGCTGAGGCGCGCCACGCGGACGTCGCCGCGCAGAATCCCATCCAGCTGCAGCTCGCCTTCGCCCTCGATGGAGCCCTCGATCGTCAGATCGGCGGAGAGCAGCGAGGCCACCTTCGGTGTCGCGCGACGCGTGGGGTCGGCGGGGTTGCTGGACGGCAGGCTGGCCGGCGCCTCGGCGCGGCTGGCGGCCTTGGGGCCCGACTTAGCTTGTTTGCTGAACATACTCACCAGCCCTCAAGAAGCGGTTGGGGTTCTGGGCCTTGCCATTGACCCAGACTTCGTAATGCAGGTGCGGGCCGGTCGAACGGCCGGTCGAACCCATCGCGCCGACGCGCGAACCGATCGCCACCCGCTGGCCGACGCGGACGCCGATCGAGGACAGGTGGGCATAGCGGGTCTTGAAACCGCCGCCATGGTCGATCTCGACCGTGTTGCCGTAGCCGGCGCGGACGCCGGTGAACGAGACGACGCCCGGCGCGGTGGCCATGATCGGCGTGCGCATCGCGCCGGGGAAGTCGAGGCCGGAGTGGAACGCCGGGCGGTGCGTGAACGGATCAAAACGGACGCCGTAGCTGGACGACAGCGCCGGGTTGCTGGTCGGCTTGTAGAGCGGCAGCTTCTTTACCGCCGCGCCCAGGCTGCGCATATCTGACATGTCGTTGGCGGCATGCTGGATACGGCTGGCGAATTCCTCATCGACGTCGAGGACGGCAGCGAGGGCGCGCGGATCCTTGGCTTCGATCAGCGGGCCGCCCAGCGAGACGCCGCGCCCGGTGAACGAGCTGGCATCCAGACCGGCCATCCGCATCGCCAGGCGCAGCCGCTCGGCGCGGCTCTTGGCGAAGCCCTCGGCGGCGTCGATCAAGCGCTCCTGGTCCATGCGAGTCGCCTGGATGCGCTCGACTGGGCTGGCGGCCAGCAGGCGCGGCTTGGCGACCTTCAGGGCGTCGGCGGCGCCGGGCACGCCCCGGAAGTCCGAAACCAGCAAGGCGAGGGCGGCGTGACGCTTTTCGACCGAGGTCGCCAGCTCGTCGAGCGAGCCATTGGTGGCCGACAGCTGGGCCACGGCGCTGTTCAGGCGGGCCTCGCGATCGGCGTTGAGCCGCTCGTAACGAGCCCTCTGCTTGATGATCTGCTGATCGACGGAGCTGACCGACAGGGCGTTGATCAGCATGGCGGCGGTGCAGACGCCCATCCACAGCGCGCCGACCGCGACGCAGCCCGCGCCGATCAGTTGTTTGTTGGTCGACAGAACATAGCCGCGCATCTCGCCGCCAGAGCGGACGTAGACATGCCGTTCAGGGAACAGAGCTTCGAGAGATTGCCGCAGCCGCCTAAAGCGCTTGATCGCCATCGTCCCAGGAAACCCCCCGTTTCAGGTCCGGGGATATGGAACGATAAAACGCTAACGTGCAAGACTCTTCGCGCCCTCTAAAGGACGTGACTCGCGAAAAGTCATTTTGCGCTTCGATCCTTAACGTTTCCTGACCAGCAGGGCTACACGTTAACCGCGTAAGGCTCTGAAACGCCACAGGTTGAGGCCTAGATACAACACGCGCTCGACGTAAGCGTTCCCGATGGGCGCGGACTTACTTAATGGCCTTGGCCGCGTTCATGACCGCCTTGATGTGACCCGGCACCTTCACCTTGCGCCAGACCTCGCGAACGACGCCTTCGCGGTCGATCAGGAAGGTCGAACGGTCGATACCCATGTACTTGCGGCCATACATGCTTTTCTCGACCCAGGCGCCATAGGCCTCGACGATGTCGCCCATCGGGTCGGCGGCGAGCTCGATGGTCAGGTCGTGCTTGGCGCGGAACTTGGCGTGCGAGGCGACGCTGTCCTTGGAGACGCCGATGATCACCGCGCCCAGCTTCTGGAACTCCTCGACTTCCGACGAGAACTGCAGCGCTTCCGAGGTGCAGCCGGCGGTATCGTCCTTCGGATAGAAATAGAGGACGATGTTCTTGCCCTTCAGCGCCGACAGGCTGACGCGACCGGTGTCGGTCGGGAGGTCGAAATCAGGGGCCTTGTCGCCAGGTTGCAGCATCGGTCGCTTCTCCAACTAGAAAGCTGTCATCCCGGACGCGCGCAGCGCGATCCGGGACCACCGCAAGCTCATGAGTCCTTGGCGGTCCCGGCTCTCCGCTACGCTGCGGCCGGGATGACAGTCAACTAACTAAACAGGCTTCACCAACACGATCTTCTTCTTGCCGGCGGCGAGCTTGACCACGCCTTCGACGAGATCGGCCGAGGTGATCGTTCGATTGGCGTCGGCCTCGGCCCTGTCATTGACCTTCAGCCCGCGGCCCTGAGCCAGGCGACGGGCCTCGCCGCGCGAACCGGCGAGACCCGCGTCCGCGAATAGGGCCGCCAGCACGATCCCGGCCTCCAGCTCGGCCGCCGGAACCTCGAAGGTCGGCAGGTCGGCCGACAACGCCCCCTGTTCGAAGGCTTTCTCGGCCGCGTCGCGGGCCTTGCGGGCCTCTTCCTCGCCGTGGGCCATGCGGGTGGCCTCGTCGGCCAGCACCTTCTTGGCCTCGTTGATCTGGGCGCCCTCGAGGGCTTCCAGCTCGGCGATGCGGTCCAGCGGCAGGTCGGTGAACAGCTTCAGGAAGCGACCGACGTCGGCGTCCTCGGTGTTGCGCCAGAACTGCCAGTAGTCGTACGGGCTCAGCTGCTCGGCGTTCAGCCAGACCGCGCCGGCCGCCGTCTTGCCCATCTTCGCGCCCGAGGCGGTGGCCAAGAGCGGCGTGGTCAGGCCGAAGGCGCTCTTCTGGTCGACGCGGCGGGTCAGCTCGACGCCATTGAGGATGTTGCCCCACTGGTCCGAGCCGCCCATCTGCAGCACGCAGCCGTGGGCGCGGTTCAGCTCCAGGAAGTCCACCGCCTGCATCAGCATGTAGTTGAACTCGAGGAACGTCATCGGCTGCTCGCGCTCCAGGCGCAGCTTGACCGAGTCGAAGGCCAGCATCCGGTTGACGGTGAAGTGCACGCCGTACTCGCGCAGGAACTGGACGTAGCCGAACTTCGACAGCCAGGCGTCGTTGTCGACCATGATCGCGTCGGTCGGCCCGTCGCCGAATTTCAGGAACTTGGCGAAGACCTGCTTGATGCCAGCGATGTTGGCCTGGATGTCGGCGTCGCTCAGCAGCTTGCGGCTCTCGTCCTTGCCGGTGGGGTCGCCGACCTTGGTCGTGCCGCCGCCCATCAGGACGATCGGCTTGTGTCCGGCCTGCTGCAGACGGCGCAGCAGCATGATCTGGATCAGCGAGCCCACGTGCAGTGACGGCGCGGTGGCGTCGAAGCCGATGTAGGCGGTCACGATCCCGGCCGAGGCGGCCGCGTCCAGTTCCTCCGGATGGGTGATCTGGTGGATGTAGCCGCGCGCCTCCAGGGTTCGCAGGAACTCTGACTTGAAGGACGAGGCGGCGGACATGGATCGACTCTCTATTTGACTTGGCGGGCCGTCTAGCACGGCGGCGTCGGCTTGTGAGGACTTCATTTCAAGACTCCGGGAAGGGGCCGGAGCGCATGATCGACTGTTGATAAAGCGACCCCGGCGAGGCGGGGGCGTGTCTGGTCGGCCTCCCGCTATGGCAGCGGGCGGTAATAGGGGCGGGCCAGGACGAAAGCGTCGATCATGGGCCCTAGCTACCGTTTCGCGACCGTGGCAGTCAACGATCCCATGAAGATCCTGGGATTCATGACCGGCACCTCGCTGGACGCGGTCGACATGGCGGTGCTGGAAACGGACGGCCACGACATCCAAGCCTTTGGCCCGGCCGGCGAGCGCAAGCTGCGCGAAGAGACCCGGGACCTGCTCTTGGTCGCCACCGAAGTGGCTCGCGGCTGGCCGCGCGACAAGCCCGCGCCGGAGATCTTCGCTAAAGCCGCGCGCGCGGTGGCGGACGAGCACCTCCACGCCGCCGAGAGCTTCCTGGCCGAACACGGCCTGTCCTGGAGCGAGTTCGACCTTCTGGGCGTCCACGGCCAAACCGTGCTGCACGAGCGTCCGACGCCGGAGCGGATCGGCCGAACCGTGCAGTTGCTAGACGCCGAGCGAATGGCCAAGGCCAGCGGGCGGCCGGTGGCCTTCGACTTCCGCACCGCCGACGTGGCGGCCGGTGGGCAGGGCGCGCCGCTGGCCCCAATCTACCACGCCGCCCGCGCCCGAGCCTCGGGCCTCTCGGCGCCGGTGGCGGCCCTGAACATTGGCGGCGTGGCCAACATCACCCTGATCAACGACCACGACGACCTCCTGGCCTTCGACACCGGCCCGGGCAACGGCATGATCGACCTGATGCTGCAGGAGCGGGGCCTCGGCCGGTTCGACGAGAACGGCCGCCTAGCCGCCGCCGGGAAGGTCGACCCGGCGATCCTCGACGCCTTCCTGGCTAGCGACTACTTCGCGGGCCCCGCGCCCAAGTCGCTGGACCGCTATGACTTCCCGCTGGACCTGGTCGAGCCGCTGTCGGCCGAGGACGCCGCCGCCACCCTGGTCGCCTTCACGGCCGAAGCGGTGATCAAGGCCTTCGACCATGGCGCGCGGCCCAGCGCGCTGATCGTCTGCGGCGGCGGTCGCCACAATCCGCAGATCATGAAGGCCCTCGTCGAGCGCGCCCCGGTTTCGGTCAAGACCGCCGAGGACTATGGCTGGCGCGGCGACAGCATCGAGGCTGAGGCCTTCGCCTACCTGGCCGCCCGCACGGCCAAGGGCCTGCCGATTAGCTTCCCGGGGACCACGGGCGTCCCCGCGCCAATGACCGGCGGCCGGATCGTCGAACCCTGACGGTCGCCTAGACATCGCCACGATTTTGAATTGAGTTCGCCCTGAACTGAAGCCAGGGAGCGAGCATGATCGGAATTCTGGTGGCCGCTCTGCTGGGCGCGAGCGACGCGCCGCCTTTGAGCCCGCGGGCCGCGGCGCTGATCGCGCCCGTCCGGCAGGCCATCGAGGCCGAGCGTAGGGCGCAAGCCGCCTTGCCGCCGCCAGCCAGTGACTCGGAAAGGCTGGAGCGGATGGGAAGGCTTGATCAGGTCGGGCGACGGGTCCTGGTCCAGATCGACCTTTCGGTGCTGCCGCCTGAAGAGCTCAAGGTCGCGCGAAAGGCGATGTGGGCGCCGATCGAAGAGGCCGACGCGGAGAACGAGAAGGCCTTGCTGGCCATGGTTCCGCCCGAGGGCTGGTTCCTGAAGAGCCGCTATGGGGACAGGGCCGCCCAGGCAGCGTTCACGATCGTCCAGCACGCGGACCTGGCGCTATGGCGCCGGTTCGTGCCGGTGCTCGAGCCGCTGGTGGCCAGGGGCGAAGTCTCTGGGCCGAACTATGCCCTGATGTACGACCGCCTCGCGCTCAATGAGGGGCGGCCCCAGCGTTACGGCAGCCAGATGACCTGCAGGGGCGACAAGTATGTCGTCGATCGGCTGGAGGCCCCTGAAACCGTCGACGAGCGACGCAAGGCCATGGGCTTCACCCAGACGCTGGCGGAATACGAGGCCGTGTTCGCGCAATACCCGCCGTGCAACTGAGCAACGAAAAAGGCCTCCCGGGAGGGAGGCCTTTCTGACGCCCTAGATCGGATTTTCCGCCAGGCGCTTGTCGAGATAGTCGCTGACGCTCTTCTCGACGCTGGGCAGGTGCTCGGTCCAGAAGTGGCTGGCTTTGTCGATGACCTCGTAGTCGATCGTGATGCCCTTCTGGGTGCGCAGCTTGGTGACCACGCGCTCCACCTCGACCGGCGGGGTGATGGTGTCGGCCGAGCCGGTCAGGAACAGGCCCGAGGCCGGGCAGGGGGCCAGGAAGCTGAAATCGTACATGTTGGTCGGCGGCGAGACCGAGATGAAGCCGTCCGTCTCGGGGCGGCGCATCAGAAGCTGCATGCCGATATAGGCGCCAAAGTCGAAGCCGGCGACCCAGGTCTGGCTGGCGGCGGGGTTGCTGGTCTGCAGCCAGTCCAGCGCCGTCGCCGCGTCGGCCAGCTCGCCGATGCCGCTGTCGAACTCGCCCTGGCTGCGGCCCACGCCGCGGAAGTTGAAGCGCAGGGTCGCGAAACCGCGCTTCATGAACAGGTGATACAGCTGCACCGAGACCGGATGGTTCATGTGACCGCCGGCCTTGGGGTGCGGGTGCAGGATCAGGGCGATTGGCGCCGTCTCGGTCTTGCCGGGAGAATATCGACCCTCGATCCGTCCAGACGCGCCGGTCAAAATCACATCAGGCATGTCATCCCCTTCAGCTCGACAGCGATCCGATATCCGACGATTGGGTCGCCAGAATACTTGACCGCCGCGCTTGGTCTTCCTAAATCGCAGCCATCGAGCGGACCGACGGCCCGCGCGCGAAGTCGCGGCTTGTAGCACACGCAAAAGCCGATGCGCGCGGAATCTGCAAGGGGTAAGGCTGATGCGCCTGAGCACCAAAGGGCGATACGCGGTCATGGCGATGACCGACCTGGCCAAGCGCCAGGACGAAGGCGAGGGCCGCGCGGTGGCCCTGGCCGAGATCGCTGCGCGCCAACAGATCTCGCTTTCCTATCTCGAGCAGCTCTTCGCGCGCCTGCGCCGCAAGGGCCTGGTGATCAGCGCTCGGGGCCCCGGCGGCGGCTATCGCCTGGCCAAGGCCTCGGCCGAGACTTTCATCGCCGACATCGTGCTGGCGGTCGACGAGCCGCTGCGCGCCACCCGCTGCAACTTCACCAAGGGCCAGGCCAAGGGCTGCATGGCCGGCGGTGAGCGGTGCATGACGCATGATCTCTGGGAAGAGATGGGCCGGCAGATTCACGGCTATCTGGCCAGCGTGTCGGTCGCCGACGTGCTGAAGGGCGAGCTTCGCCCGGCCCGTCCGCTGGAGATCGCGGCCGAGTGAGCATTTCCCGCACATCGGTCTATCTGGACTACAATGCCACGGCGCCCCTGAGGCCGGAGGCGCGGGACGCGCTGCTGCGCGCCCTGGAGAGCCCCGCCAATCCCTCGTCGGTGCACGCCGCCGGCCGCGCCGCCCGCGACGTCGTCGAGCGCGCCCGCGCCGAGGTCGGGGCCCTCGTCGGTGTGCCGGCCGGCTCCGTCACCTTCGTCAGCGGCGGCACCGAGGCCAACGCCCTGGCCATCGAGAGCGCCAAGGCCGCCGGCGTCGAGCGCATCATCATCTCCGCGATCGAGCATGACGCCGTCGCCGAGACCGCCAAGGCCTCCGGCCTGCCAGTTGAGGTCCTGCCTGTGGACAACCGCGGCGTCGCCGATCTCGATTGGTTGGCGCAAGCGCTTGAAAAGCCGGGCAAGACCCTGGTCTGCCTGATGCTGGCCAACAACGAGACGGGCGTCATCCAGCCTGTAGATAAGGCTTCGGCCCTGGTTCGCGCCGCTGACGGTTGGCTGCATGTCGACGCTGTCCAGGCCGCCGGCAAGATCGCGATCGACTTCTCCGCTCTCGGCGCAGACACCATGGCGCTGTCCGCCCACAAGCTGGGCGGGCCGCAAGGCGTCGGCGCGCTCGTGGCCGGGACCCGCGCGACCGTCACCCGCCGCCTGCACGGCGGCGGTCAGGAGCGCGGCCGTCGGGCCGGGACCGAAAACGTCGCCGGCATCGCCGCCTTCGGCGCGGCGGCCAAGGCGGCCCAGGAAGGCCTTGCCTCGATGGCCGAACAGGCCCAATGGCGCGACGCCTTGGCCGAACGGGTCAAGGCGCAAGGCGCGGTCGTGCTGGGCGAGGGCGCTGATCGCCTTCCCCAGACGTTGTGTTTGGCGGGCGAGGGCTTTGGCTCCGAGGTCCAGGTCATGAACATGGATCTGGCCGGGGTGATGGTCAGCGCTGGCAGCGCCTGCTCGTCGGGCAAGGTCAAGGCCAGCCGCGTGGTGGAAGCCATGGGCCGCGCCGATCTCGCCCCGTTCGCCCTGCGTATCAGCGGCGGCTGGGCGAGCACGGAAGACGATTGGATCAAGTGCGGCGACGCCTGGCTCGCCGCCTGGAAGCGTATCGGCGCCCGGCGCCGGGAGGTGGCTTAGTGGCCGCGGTCAAAGAAACCGTCGAAACCGTCGCCGCGCTCGAGAAGTACGAGCACGGCTTCACGACCGAAATTGACCAGGAGTTCGCCCCGAAAGGCCTCTCCGAGGACATCGTGCGCTTCATCTCGGCCAAGAAGGACGAGCCGGAGTGGATGCTGGAGTGGCGGCTTGACGCCTATCGCCGCTGGCTGGCGATGGACGAGCCCGACTGGGCCAAGGTCAGCTATCCGCCGATCGACTACCAGGACACCTATTACTACGCCGCCCCGAAGACCAAGGAAGGCCCCAAGAGCCTGGACGAGGTCGATCCGGAGCTGCTGGCCGTCTACGAAAAGCTCGGCATCCCCTTGAAGGAGCAGGCGGTTCTGGCCGGCGTCGAGGGCGCGCCGCGCTACGCCGTCGACGCCGTGTTCGACAGCGTCAGCGTCGTTACGACGTTCAAGAAGGAGCTGGCCCAGGCCGGCGTCATCTTCTGCTCGATGAGCGAGGCGATCCGCGAGCACCCCGAACTGGTCCGCCAGTACCTGGGCAGCGTGGTGCCGACCTCGGACAACTATTTCGCCTGCCTGAACAGCGCGGTCTTCTCGGACGGCAGTTTCGTCTACGTCCCGCCGGGCGTGCGCTGCCCGATGGAGCTGTCGACCTATTTCCGGATCAACGCCAAGGATTCCGGCCAGTTCGAGCGCACCCTGATCATCGCCGACAAGGGCGCCTACGTCTCGTACCTGGAAGGCTGCACGGCCCCGATGCGCGACGAGAACCAGCTGCACGCGGCCGTGGTCGAGCTTGTCCTGCTGGACGACGCCGAGATCAAATATTCGACGGTCCAGAACTGGTACCCGGGCGATCCCGAGACCGGCAAGGGTGGCATCTACAACTTCGTGACCAAGCGCGCCGACTGTCGCGGCGACCGCTCCAAGGTGTCGTGGACCCAGGTCGAGACCGGCTCGGCCATCACCTGGAAGTATCCGTCCTGCGTGCTGCGCGGCGAGGGGAGTTCGGGCGAGTTCTACTCGATCGCCGTCACCAACGGCCACCAGCAGGCCGACACCGGCACCAAGATGATCCACCTGGGCGCCAACACCCGCTCGCGGATCGTCGCCAAGGGCATCAGCGCCGGCAAGTCGACCTCGACCTATCGCGGCCTGGTCTCGGCCCACCCCAAGGCCAAGGGCGCGCGCAACTTCACCCAGTGCGACAGCCTGCTGATCGGCAAGGACTGCGCGGCCCACACCGTGCCCTACATCGAGGCCCGCAACGGCCAGTCGGTGTTCGAGCACGAGGCCACCACCACGCGGCTGTCGGACGACCAGCTGTTCTACTGCCAGCAGCGCGGCCTGAACCAAGAGGAGGCCGTGGCCCTGCTGGTCAACGGCTTCGTCAAGGACGTGCTGCAGCAACTGCCCATGGAATTCGCCGTCGAGGCCCAGAAGCTCGTGGCGATCAGCCTGGAAGGGAGCGTGGGGTGATATCCGACGCGCCTTGGGATGGGTTTCAGCAGGTGGCGACGGCTGAAGGTGGCTGGTCGGTGCTCTACAGAGACCCTCGGGATGGGAAGCTTTGGGAACGGACCCACCCTCAAAGTGAGATGCACGGCGGCGGCCCCGCCGAGTTTGAACAGATCGCTGAAGACGAAGCTCTGAGAAAGTACGGGCGAAGCTAATGCTCTCCATCAAGAACCTTCACGCCCGCGTCGAGGATAAGCCGATCCTGAAGGGCGTCACGCTGGACGTGCCGGCCGGCGAGGTCCACGCGATCATGGGGCCGAACGGCGCTGGCAAGTCGACGCTGTCCTACGTGCTGACCGGCCGCGACGGCTATGAGGTCACGGAAGGGGCGGCGATGCTCAATGGCGAGGACGTGCTGGCCCTGGAGCCGAACGAGCGGGCGGCCAAGGGTCTGTTCCTGTCGTTCCAATATCCTTTGGAAATTCCGGGCGTTCCGGCCCTGACCTTCATCCGCACCGCGCTCAACGCCCAGCGCCGCGCGCGGGGCGAGGACGAGATCGCCGCGCCGGCCTTCCTGAAGCTGGCCAAGGAGAAGGCGGCGGCGCTGAAGATCGACTTCGAGATGCTCAAGCGCGGCCTGAACGTCGGCTTCTCGGGCGGCGAGAAGAAGCGGATGGAAATCTTCCAGATGTCCATGCTTTCGCCGAAGTTCCTCATCCTCGACGAGACCGACAGCGGCCTGGATATCGACGCCCTGAAGATCGTCTCGGAAGGCGTCAACGCCCTGCGCTCGCCCGAGCGCGGCATGCTTGTCATCACCCACTATCAGCGCCTGCTGGATCACATCAAACCCGACAAGGTCCACGTGCTGGCCGCCGGCCGCATCGTCGCCTCGGGCGGTCCGGAACTGGCCCTGCAACTGGAAGCCGAGGGCTACGACCGCATCGTGGGGGCGGCGGCTTGACCCTCGCCCTCAAGACCAGCGTTTCAACCACACTGCCATCTCGGCGAGACGAGGACTGGCGGTGGACGGATCTGCGCGGCTTGTTGCGGACGCTGCCGGCTCCGTCTCCGCGCGTCGCGGCGCCCGCGCGGTCCGGCGGCCCGTTTGCGGGTCTGGCGAAGGCCGAGTTGGTCATCGCCAACGGTCGTCACAACTGGTGGCCGGGCGAAGACAGCAAGACAGTTGAGTTCTTCGAGCATCAGTCGCCAGACAACCCCTACGTTTCTGACGACCTGCCTATGGCGGCCATGGCCGCAGAATTGGCTCTGGAGCCGCCGGTCTCGATCATCCAGTTCAACAACGACGACGCAGCGCTGCTGCGCCTAGTCACCGACGCCACGGAGACCTCTCACCACGCCCGGGTGGGCGTCGTGGTGAAGGCTGGCGTCTCGGCCACTCTGCTTGAGAGCTATGAGGGGAAGGGCTGCCGCTATCTGTCCAATACCCTGCTCGAAATCTTCGTCGAAGACGGCGCTTCGTTGGAGCGCATTGTTATCGCGGAGGACGCTGAAGACGGCGTCGGAGTCAGCACTGCAATCGTCAAGGTCGCCCCTGGCGCCAAGTTCGCCCAGACCGTCCTGACCTCCGGCGCGCGTCGCCAGCGGATCGAGACCCGCGTCCGCCACCCCGGCGCCCACGCCGAGGTCCGCCTCGACGGCGCCTATCTGCTGGACGCCCAGCGCCACGCCGACCTGACCAGCGTTGTCACCCACGGCGGGCTCGACGGCGTCACCGGTCAGCTAACCAAGGGCATGGTGACCGACCAGGCGCGCGGCGTCTTCCAGGGCCGGATCGTCGTCGAGAAGGGCGCCGACCAGACCGACGCGCGGATGGGCCACCACGCCCTGATCCTGTCCGACAAGGCCGAGATCGACGCCAAGCCCGAGCTGCTGATCTTCGCCGACGACGTCTCCTGCGCCCACGGCAACACGATCGGCGCCCTGGACGACGAGGTGCTGTTCTACGCCGAGCAGCGCGGCATTCCCGAGGCCGATGCCAAGGCCATGCTGACCGTGGCCTTTGTCGGCGAGGTGATCGAGCGGATCGAACACGAGGGCGCGCGCGCGGTCGCCGAGGCCTGGGTCGCCCGCAAGCTGGGGAGCGACGCGTGATGGCTTTCGACGCCCCCTACGACGTCGCCGCGATCCGCGCCCAGTTCCCGATCCTGGCGCGAGAAGTTCACGGCAAGCCGTTGATTTATCTCGACAGCGCCGCCAGCGCCCAGAAGCCGGATGCGGTGCTGGACGCGATGATGAGCCTGGCTCGCACATCGTACGCCAACGTCCATCGCGGCCTGCACACGCTGGCGAACGAAACGACCGAAGCCTATGAAAAGGCGCGGGAAACCGTCGCGCGCTTTATCAACGCCGAGCGCGACGAGGTCGTCTGGACCAAGAGCGCGACCGAGGCGGTGAACCTGGTCGCCAGCTCGTTCGGCCTGTCGCTGAACGCGGACGACGAGATCGTGCTCTCCGAGATGGAGCACCACGCCAACATCGTGCCGTGGCACTTCCTGCGCGAGCGCAAGGGCGTCGTCCTGAAGTTCATCCCGGTGCTGGATGACGGACGCCTCGACCTGGAGGCCTACAAGGGCCTGCTGTCCGAGAAGACCAAGATGGTCGCCGTCACCCACATGTCGAACGTGCTGGGCACGGTCAACGACGTGGCCGAGATCGTCCGCTTGGCCCACGCGGCCGGCGCGCCGGTGCTGCTGGACGGCTGCCAGGGCGTGGTCCACACCAAGGTCGATGTGAAGGCCCTGGACGTCGATTTCTACGTCTTCTCCGGCCACAAGCTGTACGGCCCGACCGGCATCGGCGTCCTCTATGGCAAGGCCGAGCGCCTGGCGGCTCTGCCGCCTTACCAGGGCGGCGGCGAGATGATCGGCGCGGTTTCGCTCGACAAGATCACCTATGCCGACCCGCCGCATCGCTTCGAGGCCGGCACGCCGGCGATTCTGGAGGCTGTCGGGCTGGGCGCGGCGATCGAGTGGCTGAACGGCCTGGATCGCGACGCGATCTTCGCCCACGAGCACGCCCTCTACGAACGGGTCGCCGAGCGGCTGCGCGGCGTCAACGGCGTGCGGATCCTGGGCGAGGCGCCCGGCAAGGGCGCGGTGCTGTCGTTCACGGTCGAGGGCGCCCACGCCCACGACATCGCCCAGGTGCTGGACCGTTACGGCGTCGCCGTTCGCGCCGGCACCCACTGCGCCGAGCCCTTGATGCGCCGTTTCGGGGTGACGTCGAGCGCCCGGGCCTCCTTCGCCCTATATAATACCGAGGCGGAAGCCGACGCGTTCGTCGACGCGCTGGCCAAGGCCCGCAGTTTCTTCAGTTGAGCCGCTTCATGACCGACGCCGCCGCCGTTCCCGAACCCGCTTCGGCCCTCTCGCAGGACGAGCTGAACCGGTTGACCGACCAGCTGATCGAGAAGCTGAAGACGGTCTACGACCCGGAAATCCCGGTCGACATCTATGAGCTGGGCCTGATCTACAAGGTCGACGTCTCGGACGACAAGGACGTGGCCATCGAGATGACCCTGACCGCCCCGGGCTGCCCGGTGGCCGGCGAGATGCCGGGCTGGGTCAAGGACGCGGTCATGGAGATCCCGGGCCTGAAGTCCTGCGCGGTCGACCTCGTCTTTGATCCGCCGTGGGATTCCTCGCGCATGAGCGACGAGGCCAAGCTGCAATTGAATATGTTCTAGTATCTTTCTTCCGATCTTCCCGGCGAATGCCGGGACCCAGATGAAACCCGAAGCCGTTCCGGATGGATCTGGACCCCGGCATTCGCCGGGGAGGTCGGAAAAGGGAGTGTTCGAGCCCATGGAACCGACAGTCGCCACCCGTCCCCGCCGCCCGCGCCCCAAGGTCGTCACCCTGACCGACGCCGCGGCCGCGCGCGTGAAGGAGATCATGGACAAGGCCGACAAGCCCTATGTCGGCCTGCGCGTCGGCGTGAAGAACGG
>NZ_CALCDX010000234.1 GCF_937900395.1 uncultured Caulobacter sp. | reverse complement strand
AAGCCGCGCGCGCGCATCTCGGCCAGGGCGTCCTGGCCGGACAGGCCGGGCATGACGAGGTCAAGCAGGATCACATCCGCCGGCGCGCCAGAGGTCAGGTGCGCGATGGCCGTGTCGCCGCTGTCGGCGTGCGAGACAGCGAAACCTTCGCGCTCGAGCACGGCCTGGATCAATCGACGTTGGGTCGGGTCGTCATCGACGACCAGCACCGTCTTGGTCATTGGGCACATCCACCAGAACCGGCCACGCCCACATGGAGCGAGGCTCTTGTTGGTTCAGAGTGATACACTCACGGGGTAAACGCCGGCTTTCGGAGAGGTGTCGCGAACCTTAAGGTTTAGGCTTAACAACATCTTATGGCCAAGGCGGCGGATCACTCGTCGGCCAGATGATCTGACGCATTGCGCGGGCGGGGGGCGGAGGCCTATCTGCTGAGCCATGAACGCGCCTTTCAAGCCCGACGCCCCGCCCGAATGGAACCTGGCCGATCTCTATGTCGGCCGCGACGACCCCCGCATCGAGACCCACCTGGCCGCCGCCAAGGCCGCCAATGACGAGCTGGCCTCGCTGGAGGGAATGTTCCTGGAAGCCCGCAAGGAGCCCCAGCGCCTGGGCGTGCTGCTGGATCGCGGGATCACGCTCTATGAGCAGGCCACCAACGGCCTGTGGGGCGTCGGCGCCTACGCCGCCCTGGCGGCTTCGGTCGCGCGCGACGATCCGGCCTGGGCCAAGTTCGAGGCCGACCTGCGCGCCCGCTCGTCCCAGATCGCCGCCGAGAGCCTGTTCTTCACGCTGGAGCTGAACCAGCTGGAGGACGGCGAGATCGCCAAGGCGCTCGAAGCGCATCCCGACGCCGCCCGCTGGGCGCCGTGGCTGCGCCGCGTGCGCCTGTCGCGTCCGCACGAGCTGTCGCCGGAACTTGAGCGCTTCATCGTCGACAAGGCGCCCGCCGTCGCCAACTGGGTGCGGCTGTGGGACGAGACCCTGGCCAAGCTCACGGCCCCCGTCGGCGACGAGAGCCTGACCCTGGCCGAGGCGCTGAACCGCCTCTCCGATCCCGACGTCGGCCGCCGCAAGGCCGCCGCCGAGGGCCTCGCCAAGGCGCTGGAGGAGCGCGTCTCGACCCAGGCCCTGGTGCTCAACACCCTGGCCTTCGAGAAACAGGTCGAGGATCGCTGGCGTCATTACGAGACGCCCGCCCAGTCGCGCCACCTGGCCAACGAGGTCGACGCCGACGCGGTGGACGCCCTGGAGCAGGCGGTGGTCGAAGCCTATCCGCGCCTGTCGCACCGCTATTACGCCCTGAAGGCCAAGGTCATGGGCCTTCAGACGCTGGATTATTGGGACCGCAACGCGCCCCTGACCGCCGCGGCGCCGCGCAACTACGCCTGGGACGAGGCCAAGGGCATGGTGCTGGAGAGCTTCCAGGACCTGGCGCCCCAGTTCGCCGACGCCGCCCGGGTGTTCTTCGACAAGCCCTGGATCGACGCCAAGCCCCGCCCCGGCAAGCAGTCGGGCGCCTTCGCCCATCCGGTGACCGCCGACCGCCACCCGTTCGTGTTCATGAACTACATGGGCGAGCGGCGCGACGTGCTGACCCTGGCCCACGAGCTGGGCCACGCGGTGCATCAGACCCTGTGCCAGCCGCTGGGCACCCTGCTGGCCGACACGCCGCTGACCCTGGCCGAGACGGCCTCGATCTTCGGCGAGGGCCTGGTCTTCGACCGCCTGCTGGCCGAGGCGACCCCGGAAGATCGCAAGGGCCTGCTGGCCGGCAAGATCGAGGATGGCCTGAACACCGTCGTCCGCCAGATCGCCTTCCACCGCTTCGAGCGCCGCTTCCACGAGGCGCGGCTGGAGGGCGAGCTGTCGTCCGACCAGATCGGGGCCCTGTGGCTGGACGTGATGGGCGAAAGTCTTGGCCCGGCCGTGAAGCTGAACGCCGGCTACGAGCATTATTGGGCCTATGTCAGCCACTTCTGCCACGCGCCGTTCTACGTCTACGCCTATGCGTTCGGGGACCTGCTGGTGCGCGGCCTGATGGAGAAGCGCCGCGAGGACCCGGCGGCGTTCGCGCCGCTCTACGAAGATCTGCTCGCGGCGGGCGGGACCAAGACCTATGTGGAGGCCCTGGCGCCGTTCGGGCTGAACCCGCGCGAGAAGGCCTTCTGGGCCGCCGGCTGCGCCCAGCTGGAACGGCTGGTGGATGAGTTCGAGGCTTTGGTGTGAGCGTCCTTCTCCCCTTGTGGGAGAAGGTGGCCGCCGCAGGCGGTCGGATGAGGGGTTTCTCCGACTGCCCGCGCGACCCCTCATCCGTCGCTTCGCGACACCTTCTCCCGCAAGGGGAGAAGGGATTGGAGCGTTGATCTGATGGTGCAAGACCCCGAACGCGACCGCCTCTCGGGCCGCCTCTCGCGCTTCGCGAAGGTCGGCGCGGGTCTTTCCGGCGCCGCCGTCAGCTACGGCGCCAACCGCATGTTCGGCGGCGACGAGGCCGACGCCCGCAACGCCAAGGCGCTGAAGGCGGCGCTGGGCGGTCTCAAGGGCCCGCTGATGAAGGCGGCCCAGATGTTCGCCACGGTGCCCGACCTCCTGCCGCCCGAGTTCGCCAAGGAGTTGGCCGAGCTGCAGACCAACGCGCCGGCCATGGGCTGGCCGTTCGTGCGCCGACGGATGGCGGCCGAACTGGGCGCCGACTGGCAAGGCAAGTTCGCCAGTTTCGAGCACGAGGCGTCCGCCGCGGCCTCTCTCGGCCAGGTGCACCGCGCCACGGCCCACGATGGCCGAGCCCTGGCCGTGAAGCTGCAGTATCCGGACATGCAGAGCGCGGTCGAAAGCGACCTGGGCCAGCTGCGCGCCCTGATCAACCTGTTCAAGCGGATGGACGGCTCGATCGACCCGTCGGAGATGATCGTCGAGATCGGCGACCGCCTGCGCGAGGAGCTGGACTACGCCCGCGAGGCCAAGCTGATGGCCCTCTACGGAACCTTCTTCGCCGGCCGCGAGACGATCCGCACGCCAACACCGGTTCAGGAGCTATCCACGGGGCGCCTGCTGTCGATGACCTGGCTGGACGGGCAGGGCCTGCTCACCTTCAAGACCGCGCCGCAGGAGGTCCGCGACCGCATCGCGGCCCTGCTGTTCGAGGCCTGGTGGAGCCCGATGACGCATCTCGGCATCATTCACGGCGACCCGCACCTGGGGAACTACACCTTCGCAGGAGAGGGCGCGGCGCACCTGAACCTGCTGGATTTCGGCTGTATCCGCATCTTCCCGCCGAAGTTCGTGGCCGGGGTGGTGCGGCTCTATCGCGCCCTGTCCAACGACGATCGCGCCGAGCAGATGGAGGCGTACCGCACCTGGGGCTTCCAGGGTCTGACCGACGAGCTGGTCGACACCCTCAACGTCTGGGCCCGCTTCATCTACGGCCCGCTGTTGGACGACCGGGTCCGCACCGTCGCCGACGACGTGCCGCCCGGCGAGTACGGCCGCCGCGAGGCGTTCAAGGTGCGCCAGGCCCTGAAGGCGGTCGGCGGCGTCACCATCCCGCGCGAGTTCGTGTTCATGGACCGCGCCGCCATCGGCCTCGGCGCGGCGTTCCTGCACCTTGGCGCCAGCCATAACTGGCGCCGGATGTTCGAGGCCTCGCTGGAAGGCTTCTCGGAAGAGGCGGTGGCCGAGCGGCAGGCCAAGGCGCTGGCGGCGGTGGGAATCTAGAAATCCGATCTTCCCGGCGAATGCCGGGACCCAGATCTCAAAGCGCCTGATCTAATGGGAGGCGCGCCGCGTGCTTAGAGCCCACTTCAACACTCTTCCATCTGGGCCCCGGCATTCGCCGGGGAAATCGGAATGGTGGGTTATTCATACTCCTTCAGCAGCGCCTCTAGCCGACGCTGTTCGGGCTTCATGACCCCGAAGTAGCGCGCCGTGTTCCAGGTGACGCTGGCGCCGAGGGCCAGGCCGAAGACCAGCAGCATCTGCCAGGCGTCGCGCTCGCTGGCCTTGCCGACCTGGTGCAACTGCGTGACGCTAAACAGCATCGGGACAAGGAAGACCGGCAGCATCATCAGGAAGATCTTCAGATTGGTCCGCGCCCGCCGGTTGGCGGAGAGCATGGCCGCGAGGGTGTCGCGCATCGATCCCTGATCCTGACTGCGCCGGTGGCGCAGCAGCACGCCGGCCACGAGAACCGCTCCCAGGACCAGCCAGCAGACGCCCAGCATCACGAGGGCGCCCCACTCGCGGGCTGGATCCATGCGCCCCTGGGCGATCGCCCGGACCGCGATGGCGGTGAAGATCGACATGGTGACCGCTGGGATGGCGAACAGCAGGATCTCGCCGCGGCGGCGGGCCTTCAGAGACTTCATGACTTCCTCCATCAGATAGGCCTGGACGCGGGCGTCGGGCGTGTTGGCGGGCGAGCGCCAGGCGGCCTCGAGACGGTCAAACTCCATGGTCGGCCTCCTCCACGAGGCTGGCGACGCGCTGGCGGATCCGGGTCAGCCGCGCCCCGACATTGGTTTCCGAAAGGCCATGCAGACGGGCGATCTCGAGGTAGGAGAGGCCGTCCAGCGACAGCAGGATCAGCGAGCGGTCCACCGGCGGCAGCTGGCGGATGGCGGCGTAGAGGCGCTCCAGCAGGACGCCCTGCGGGTCGGTCCCCGCCTCGCGCTCGGCGAGCCCGGCCTCGATCGCGACGCCGCGCAACCGTCGGCGCGCCTCGCCCCGCCGCCAGGTGAGGGCGGCGTTGTGGGCCACGCGGTGGACGAAGGTGCTCGCGGCGCTTTCCGCCCTGAACCTCGGTCGCGCCTTCCACAAGGCCAGCGACATCTCCTGCAGCAGGTCGTGCTGGTCCGCGGGATCGGCGAAGGCCCGCGCCGTCCGGTGCAGCATCGGCAGATGCGGCGCCAGCCAGTCGGCGAAATCCCTGTCAGTATCCCGGCCCATCGGTCCCCCGTTTCGAAGAGGTTAGACGCCGGCCGGTCCGCCGTCCTTACGGAAGGCTTCCCCTTTATTCAAACGCTCGTTAGCCTGACCTTATGTCCGACGACCTGACAGACGCCCAGACAGCCGC
Organism: uncultured Caulobacter sp.; assembly: GCF_937900395.1. Taxonomy (GTDB): domain Bacteria; phylum Pseudomonadota; class Alphaproteobacteria; order Caulobacterales; family Caulobacteraceae; genus Caulobacter. Next base: position 279 of record NZ_CALCDX010000234.1, on the reverse strand, counting down.
GATCCCAGAAGGCTTCTCGCAACTGAACTGGTCGCGAGGCTTTGGTCGCCAGATCGGCCCCCTGTTCGAGCATAGCGAAGGCCCCGGCCAGGCGCGCCTGGCCTTCCGCGTCGAGGAGCACCACACCAACGGCCTGGGCAACTGCCACGGCGGCATGCTCATGAGCTTCGCCGACATGGCCTGGGGCCGGATCATCTCGCTGCAGAAGTCCTACAGCTGGGTCACGGTGCGGCTGATGTGCGACTTCCTGTCGGGCGCCAAGCTGGGCGACTGGGTGGA
>NZ_CALCDX010000233.1 GCF_937900395.1 uncultured Caulobacter sp. | reverse complement strand
GGCCAGCAGGCCGGCGACCTCGGCGTTGGCGTTGACCGCGCTGATCCGGCTCTCGGCCTCGCTCCAGGCGACATGCTCCAGCAGCCAGGCGCCGGGGGTCTCTGCGGTGAAGTCGGCGGCCTCGATGTCCGGCGCGGCCTTCAGCGACACAAGCCGCCGCTCCAGGGCGAACGGCCGTCCTCCGGCGTCGTGGACGCCGTCGAGGGCGAGCAGCTTGCCGCCGGCCGCCAGTTCGAACTCGCCCGGCGCGTCGCGATCCGCATCGCGCACGACACGCGCCAGAAGCCGGAAGGCGTAGGCCTCGCCCCGCGCCTCGATCTCGGCCTGGATGTCGGGGATGTTCAGGACGGGCGCATGCACTTTGGGCCGCGCCACGAACGAGCCGGCCCGCTTGCGGCGCACGATCAGCCCGGCCTCGACCAGCGCGGTCATGGCCCTGCTAACGGTCATGCGGGCGCAGCCGTACTGCCTCATCAGTTCCGTCTCGAAGGGGACACGGTGGCCTGGCGGCCAGGCGCCGGAGCGGATGCGTGCCTCGATCTCGGCGCGGATGCGCTGGTGCATCGGCGCCTCGGTCACTCCCGAAACCGCTTGAGTTCCCGCGTCGGTCACTGGACAAGCCTCGTTGTTCGCAAATATGCCTATACATATTCGAGGGCGGTGCAAAGAACCGACCCGAGACGCCTCTGGAGACCTGAGTGACCGAGCTTGTGCTGAACCCCGGCGACGTGGCGCTGGCGGACTGGAAGGCGATCTATCGCGGCGCGAGCGCTCGCCTGGCGGACGACGCCTGGCCGGTGATCGCGGCCAGCGCCGAGGCGGTGCAGCGCATCCTGGCCAAGGGCGAGCCGATCTACGGAATCAACACCGGCTTCGGAAAGCTGGCCAGCGTCCGGATCGGCGACGAAGACCTGGCGACCCTGCAGAGGAACATCGTCCTGTCCCACGCCGCCGGCGTCGGCGCGCCCTCGCCCATTCCGGTGATCCGCCTGATGATGGTGCTGAAGCTGGCCAGCCTGGCGCAGGGGGCTTCGGGCGTGCGGGTCGAGACCGTGCGCCTGCTGGAAGCGATGCTGCTCAAGGGCCTGACGCCGGTCGTCCCCTGCCAGGGCTCGGTCGGCGCCTCGGGCGACCTCGCGCCGCTGTCGCACATGGCCGCGACCATGATCGGGGTCGGTGAGATCTTCGTCGGCGAGGCCCGCATCCCGGCCGCCGAAGCTTTGCGCAGGGCGGGCCTGGCGCCGCTGACCTTGGGCCCCAAGGAGGGCTTGGCCCTGCTGAACGGCACCCAGTTCTCGACCGCCAACGCCTTGGCCGGCCTGTTCGAGGCCGAGCGTCTGTTCCAGACGGCCCTGGTCACCGGCGCCCTGTCGACCGAGGCCGCCAAGGGCTCGGACACCCCCTTCGATCCGCGCATCCACCAGCTGCGCCGCCACGCCGGCCAGATCGAGACCGCCGCCGCCCTGCGCGCCCTGATGGCCGGCTCGGCCATCCGCGCCTCGCACCTGAAGGAGGACGAGCGGGTGCAGGACCCCTACTGCCTGCGCTGCCAGCCCCAGGTGATGGGCGCGGCGCTGGACGTGCTGCGTCAGGCCGCCGCCACCCTGGCGACCGAGGCCAACGGCGTCTCGGACAATCCCTTGATCTTCCCGGAAGCCGACGAGGCCCTGTCGGGCGGCAATTTCCACGCCGAGCCGGTGGCCTTCGCCGCCGACATGATCGCCCTGGCCGTCTGCGAGATCGGCTCGATCGCCGAGCGCCGCATCGCCATGCTGGTCGATCCGGCGCTGTCGGGCCTGCCCGCCTTCCTCACGCCGAAGCCTGGCCTGAACTCAGGCTTCATGATCCCGCAGGTGACCGCCGCGGCCCTGGTCTCGGAGAACAAGCAAAAGGCCTATCCGGCCAGCGTCGACTCCATCCCGACCTCCGCGAACCAGGAGGACCATGTCTCGATGGCCGCCCATGGCGCGCGCCGCCTGCTGGGCATGGTCGAAAACGCCGACGCGGTGCTGGGGATCGAACTGCTGGCGGCTGCGCAAGGCTGCGATTTCCACGCCCCGCTGCGGTCCAGCGCCGTGCTGGAGGCGGTGCGCGCCGTGACTCGGGACAAGGTCCCCTACCTCTCCGACGACCGCCACTTCCACCCGGACCTTGAGGCCGCCAACGCCCTGGTGCGCTCGGGCGCGGTGATTGGGGCGACGGCGGGTTTGCCAGGCGTGGCCTGAGGCGCGCTCAGCGCGCCAGCATCGCCGCCGCCTCGGCCGGGCTCTTCTTGCCCGTATCGCGATCGACGGCGTAGTTGGCCGCCTGCATCGCCTGGAGGCTGATCGCGCCGCTTAACGGCCGCAGGGCCTCGAGCAGGCGCCGATCCGCCGCCCGCTTCGCGGCGACCAGGATCACCGCATCGTAGGGCGGCAGAGCGCCCTTCGGGTCGGTCAGCAGAACGAGGTCGTCGGCCGCGATCCGCCCGTCGGACGAAAAGGCCGAGATCACGTCAGCCTCGCGGCTCTGCAGCGCCCGGTACATGAAGGTCGGCTGGAACTGACGCTTGGCCTTGAAGCTGAGGCCGTAGGCCTTCTCCACCGCCGCCCATTCGGGACGTGAGAAGAACTCCAGGTCGCCGCCCATGGTCAGCTCTGGCGCGTGGGCGGCCAGATCGGACAGGGACCGGATCCCCAGCTGCTCGGCGCGATCGCGGCGCATGGCCAGGGCGTAAGCGTTCTCGAAGCCCAGCGGGGCCAGCAGGAGAACGCCATCGCGCGCCTTCAACTCGGTCCGCAACCCGTCGAGCACCGCCTGGCGGCCGGGGTTGTCCTGGCGGTTCAGCACATTGGCCCAGAGCGTGCCGGAATAGTCGACATAGGCGTCGATCTCGCCCGCCGCGAGCGCGCGATAGGCCACGGCCGAGCCGAGATTCACCCGCCGCTGCACGCTCGCCCCCTCGCGCTCCAGCCGCCCCGCCATCATCTCGGCCAGGATGTACTGCTCGGAGAAGTTCTTGGCGCCGATCACGTAGGACGGCCGCCCTTGGGCCAGCACACCGATCGCCAACGGCGCCAGGGCCGCGACGAGGCCGATCACCAGACCCAGGCCGCCGACCCAGAGGCGCTTGCCGTCGCGATGCGCCACGCCCGCCTCGATCAGCCCCAGCAGCCCATCGACCACCAGCGCCAGTCCGGCCGAGGCCGCGCAGCCAACCAGCACCGCCACCCAGTCCTCGGTCTGCAAGCCCGAGAAGATGTAGTCGCCCAGCGAGGTTTGGCCGACCGGCGTCGACAGCGTCGCCGCGCCGATCGTCCAGACCGCCGCCGTGCGCACGCCGGCCATGATCACCGGCGCGGACAGGGGCAGCTCCACCCGCCACAGCCGCTGGCGATCGGTCATCCCCACGCCCTTGGCTGCTTCGACCACCGACGGATCGATGCCCGAAACTCCGGCGGCCGCGTTCCGCAGGATCGGCAGCATCGAATACAGCGTCAGGGCCAGCAGCGACGGCAGGAAGCCCAGGGCCGGGAAGCCGTGGCCCAGGCCCCTCTCAGCCAGGCCGGAAAGCAACAGCAGGATCGGATAGAACAGGGCCAGCAAGGCCAGGCTGGGGATCGTCTGCACCAGCCCGGCGCTGGCGAGGGCGATCCACTTCAGGCGCGGGCTGCGCGCCGCGGCGATGCCCAGCGGCAGGGCGATGGCGAGGCCGAGCGCCAGGGCCGAAGCGGACAAAGCCACATGCCAGCCGAGGCGCTCGGGCAGCACGGCCAGCGCGGCGTCGAGACGATCAGCCACGGGCCAGCTCCGCGAGGCGCTCAGCTTGTCGTTTCGGCGCGGCGATCAGGTCGGCGACCACGGCGTCTGGATGTCCCGCCAGCAGCGCGCGCGGCGGGGCGTGGGCCAGCACCTTCCCATCCGCCATCACCACCACCTCGTCGGCCAGCAGCAGAGCCTCGCCCACATCGTGGGTGACCATGACCGTCGTCAGGCCCAGCGCCTCGTGCAGCCGCCGGACGTCGTCGGCCAGGGCCACGCGGACCACCGGGTCCAGGGCGCCGAACGGCTCGTCCATCAGCAGGATCGACGGCCGCGCGGCCAGGGCGCGGGCGACGCCCACACGCTGGCGCTGACCGCCGGAGAGCTGCGCCGGCGCGCGATCGGCCAGCTCGCGCGGCAGGGCGACCAGATCAAGCAGCTCCGCCGTTCGCGCGGCGATGGTCTCGCTCGGCCAGCCCAGCAGCGTCGGCGTGATGCCGATGTTCTGGGCGACGCTCATGTGGGGGAAGAGGCCGGTCTCCTGAAAGACATAGCCGATGCCCCTGCGCAGCGCCGGACCAGGACGAAGGGCGATGTCCTCGCCATCGACCAGCACGCGCCCCGAGGTCGGCGTGATCAGGCCGTTGATCAGCTTCAGCAACGTGGTCTTGCCCGCGCCGGATCCGCCGACCAGGGCGACGAAGCGGCCCTTGGCGATGCGCAGGTCGGTCCGCCCCAGGACGGTCTGGCCGCCATACGCCTTGCTCACCCGGTCGAGAACGATGGCGTCGGTCATGCGGGCTCCGGGCGGCGCTGAGAATCGACCTTCGCCGGTTCCAAGCCGGAAATCAAAGCCGGGGTGCGACAAGGCGGCGCGCGACAGGTCGTCCGGTTCGCGAAAGCCGAGTCAATCTCGACCATGGGCGCATGGTTAAGGAGCGCTTGATGCCCCTCGCGTCGCAGACCCGTCCGTTCGATCCCCGCGCCCGTCGGCCCCGCCAGTGGCCGCTGGGCGTCGCGGTGTTCATCGCGGCCGTGCTGAACGCAATCGTCTGGGGCGGGCTCTTATCGGTCGCCCGCGCGTTCCTGCGTCTGTGAGCGTAGCGTTTTTGCTTTTTCTCCCCCGAGCGACTTGAAGGCCGCGCCTCCGGGCGCGGCTCTTTTTTCGTCGGTTCAGCCCCGCTGGGCGACCGCGCGGTCCAGGGCCGCCAGCACGTGCTCGGCCAGCCGATCGGCCGCCGGACCAGCCTCGCGATTGCGGATCAGGGCGATCTCGCCGTCGGCCAGGGGCGGCGCCTCGCCGGCCAGAATGGCGAGGTCGTCAGGGACCATGGCGCGCGGCAGGACCGAGACGCCCAGCCCCGCCCGCAGCGCCGCCAGCTGCCCCGCCACCGACGGGCTCGTATAGGCAATGCGCCAGGCGCGTCCGGCCTCGTCCAGAGCCGTGGTCGCGCGGCGGCGATAGACGCAGGGCGACGGCGCGGCGATCAGCGAGACGATCTTGCTGGACGCCAGGTCCTCGCCGTCCCGCCCCACCCAGACCAGCGGCTCGCGCCAGACCCGCACCCCCAGTTCGCCGCCCAGCGGTTCGCGTTTAACCAGCGCCAGGTCCAGCTCTCCGGCGCTCATCTTGTCCAGAAGGCGAAGGGTCAGGTCGCAGGTCACCGACAGAGCAATGCGCGGATGGCTGCGGGCGAAGGCGCCCAGCACAGCCGGCAGATGGGCGGTGGCGAAGTCCTCCGGCGCGCCCATCCGGACCTCGCCCTCGACCTCGTCGGCCGCCAGCGCCGCGACGATGTCGTCATTGACCCGCAGCAGCCGCCGGGCCTGGGCCAGGAACACCTCGCCCTTGTCGGTCAGGCTGACCCGGCGCGCGTCGCGTTGGAACAGGGGCTCGCCGATCAGGTCCTCCAGCCGCCGCACCTGCAGGCTGACCGCCGACTGGGAGCGGCCCAGGCGCTCGCCGGCGCGGGTGAAGCTGCGGCTTTCGCTGACCATGACAAAGGCGCGGACCAGGTCGAGGTCGAGATTCGTCGCGTTCGGCATCGGTCCAGCCATTACAATTCGTCATGATTAGCATGCGGAGGATTATCTTATCGAATTGATCAAGCTTGGCTAGAGCACCGCCGCGCCTCGTTCAGGGGGCGCGGCAAGGAGCTCTTTCAGATGGATCTGGCCCAGGGTCTGGCGCAGGCCGCCGGCAATCTCACCCAGCCGGCGGTGCTGTTCTTCGTGCTTGGAGCGGGGGCGGCGTTGGCCGGCTCGCCGCTGCGGCTGCCCAAGGGGGCGATGAGCTTCCTGTCGATGTACCTGATGCTGTGCATCGGCTTCAAAGGCGGGGCGGAGGCCCGCGCGCACCGGCTGGACCCCACCTTCGTCAGCGCCGCCGTCGCGGGCCTGGGCCTAGCCCTGCTGTTGCCCGTTCTGGCCTACGGCGCGATGCGAAAGGTCGGCCTGACCAGCCTGAACAGCGCGGCGGTCGCGGCGCACTACGGCTCGGTCTCGGTCGTGACCTTCGCGGCCGCCCAAAGCTATCTGGGATCCATCGGTCATCATCCGGCCGGCTACATGTCGGCGGTTCTGGCCCTGATGGAGACGCCCGGGGTGCTGGTCGCCGTCACCCTGGCCAAGCTGATGTCGCCGAACGAAGCGCGCTCGGCCTCAACAGGCAAACTGCTGCACGAGGCGCTGCTGAATCCCGCCGCCGTGGTGTTGCTGGGCAGTTTCGCCATCGGCCTGATCGCCACCGCGCCGAATGCGGCCAAGCTGAATGTCTTCGTCGGCCCGGTGTTCCAGGGCGTCCTGTGCCTGTTCCTGCTGGAGCTGGGCGTGACGGCGGCCGAGCGGCTGCGGGCCTGGCGCGAAGTGCGGCCGGCGGTCGTGGCGATGGGTGTCGTCCTGCCCCTGATGGGCGCGGCCCTGGCGCTGGGCCTGGGCTGGCTGGTTGGCCTGCGTAACGGCGAACTGGCGGCCCTAACGACCCTGGCCGGCTCGGCCTCCTACATCGCCGCGCCCGCGGCGATCCGGCTGACCCTGCCAAAGGCGGACGCGGGCCTCTGCCTGACGCTGTCCCTGGGGGTCACCTTCCCCTTCAACATCCTGCTGGGCATTCCGCTCTACGCCCAGCTGGCTCTAGCGCTGAGCCGCTAGATCGGCATCCGCATGATTTCCTGGTAGGCCGAGATCACCTGATCGCGGACGGACATCACCGTCTCCAGGCTGGCCTCGGCCGAGCTGATGGCGGTCACGACGTCGACCAGTTCGGCCTTGCCGGCCACCTGGTCGGCGATCTTGTGCTCGGCGACCTTGGAGGCCTTGGTCGCGTCGGTCATGGCCGACTTCAGGATGTCGCCGAAGTCGAGGCCGTTCTTCTGGCCGCCGCCGATCGAACCGACGGAGCCGACGCCCATGGCGCCCGAATTGGCGTAGGCCTTGGCGGCGGCGAGCGCGGTGATCATGGCCTAGCCCCTATTTCTTGAGGATGTCGAGGGTGCGCGATTCCATCACGCGCGCCGTCTCGATGACGTTCAGGTTGGCTTCGTAGGCGCGCTGCGCCTCCTTCATGTCCAGCGCCTCGACCAGCGAATTGACGTTGGGCAACTTGACGTAGCCGTTGGCGTCGGCGGCCGGATTGCCGGGATCGTATTCGGTCTTGAAGGCGCTTTCGTCGGGATCGACGCGGACCATCTGGACGCCCTCGGCGCCCTGCACCTTGGTGGGCCGGAAGATCGGCAACTGCCGGCGATAGGGGTCTCCGCCCGCCGTGGTCGCCGTCGAGTTGGCGTTGGCGATGTTTTCCGCGATGACCCGCATGCGGCCCTGCTGGGCGCGGAGGGCGGACGCCGCGACGGCCATGGCCGCCATAGGTTGGGACTTGATCTCCGGCATCGCCTAGCTCCTCAGCCGTTCGGCTTGCGCGCCGCCATGCGCAGCATGGTCATGGACTTCTGGTAGAAGCTGATCGCCGCGTCGTAGTTCATGCGCGCGTCGGCCATCTTGATCATCTGGTCCTCGAGCGACACGGCGTTGCCGTCGAGGGTGGTTTCCGAATCGGCCCCGGCCGTCGCCCGCCAGGCGCTCGGCGCCTTCGACGGCGCGAGGTGCGAGGCCGAGGTAGCGATCATCCGCACGCCGTTGGTCGGCGCCGCGGGCCCGCCGCGATAAACCGCCCCCGAGGCTTGATTCATCAACGAGGCCTGGAAACTGAAGGGCTTGAGGTCGCTGGGGCGGTAGCCGGCGGTGTCGGCGTTGGCCACGTTCTGGGCGACAAGCTTCTGGCGCTCGGACAGATAGCCGAGGCGGCTCTTGAGCATGCCGAAAAGAGGGATGTCATCCGGACCCATGGCGATCATGGTGAAGAAACAGGGTTAATTCGGCATTAAGAACCGTCAGGCACACCAGGGGTGTCGGGGGCATTTCCCTGCGCCATCTTGTCTCGCTCGGCCGTCATGCCCGTCATCGAATTCATCCGCGCCCTGGCGGCGCTGGCGATCACCCTGGGCCTGATCGGCCTGGCCGCCTGGGCCCTGCGCAAGTTCGGGCCGGACGCCGTCGGACGCCTGATCGCCGCGCGGCAGGATCGCCGCCTTAAGGTCGTCGAGAGCCTGGCGCTGGACCCCACCCGCCGCCTGCTGGTGGTCAGCCTGGACGGCGAGGAGCGCCTGGTGCTGCTGGGCGAGGGCAAGCTGTTGGACTGGACGCCGCCCTCCCCCACTCCTTCGGTTTCCGCTTCCGTTTCCACCCCGGAGCCCGTGGCCTGATGCGCGAGCTGATCAAATCCCTGACGGGCGCCAAGCCGGAAGATCTGCGGCGCGCCGCGCTGATCTCGGTGCTCGCCGCCTTCGCCTGCGCCGTTATGCCAGCCGCGGCCATGGCGCAGTCGGCGGTGAACATCAATCTGGGCACCGGGGCGGGCCTGACCGACCGCGTGGTGCAGCTGGTCGCGCTGATGACCGTGCTGTCGTTGGCGCCGTCGATCGTAATCATGACCACCTCGTTCGTGCGGATCGTGGTGGTCCTGGGCCTGCTGCGCACCGCCATCGGCGTACAGTCGAGCCCGCCGAACCCTGTGATCATCAGCCTGGCGCTCTTCCTGACCGCCATCGTCATGGGCCCGACCTTCGAGCGCTCCTACGACGCCGGCATCAAGCCCCTGCTCGACAAGCAGATCGAGCTGCCCGAGGCCTTCGACGCCGCCAGCGGCCCGGTGAAGCAGTTCATGCTGAGTCAGGTCGATCGCGACGACCTGGCCCTGTTCGTCCGCCTCTCCAAGATCCCGCAGCCGAAGACCGCGGCGGAGACGCCGATCAAGGTCGTCACGCCAGCGTTCATGATCTCGGAGCTGAAGCGCGCCTTCCAGATCGGCTTCCTGCTGTTCATTCCTTTCCTGGTCATCGACCTTGTGGTCGCCAGCGTGCTGATGAGCATGGGCATGATGATGCTGCCGCCGGCGACCATCAGTCTTCCGTTCAAGCTGATCTTCTTCGTGCTAGTGGACGGCTGGCGACTCGTCGCCGGCAGCCTCGTCGAGAGCTTCCAGCGCGGCGGGGCGGGTTAGCGCCTTTCCTACAAGACCCAGAAGACGACCATGACGGTATTTGTTCTCGGCTCCATCAATCTCGACGCGGTCGCGCGGGTCGATGACCTGCCCCGCCCGGGCGAGACCGTGGCCGGTCGCTCGCTGGAGCTGTTCCTGGGCGGCAAGGGCGCCAATCAGGCCGTGGCGGCGGCGCGAATGGGCGCACCCACGCGTCTGATGGGCGCGGTCGGCCGGGACGACAGCGGCGTGAGCCTGAAGACCAAGCTGACGGGCTACGGCGTCCAGGTCGGGGATGTGCTTGAGCTCGAGGACGCCCCCACCGGCCAAGCCCATGTCTGGGTCAGCGCCAGCGGCGAGAACATGATCGTGGTCACCTCGGGCGCCAACGCGCGGGTGACGCCCCAGCAGGTGGCCGGCGCGACGCTGGAGGGCCAACGGGTCCTGCTCTGCCAACTGGAAACGCCGCCCACCGCGATCGAGGCCCTGTTCCGGGCCGGCGCGGCCAAGGGAGCCCTGCGGATCCTGAACGCCGCGCCCGCCCTGCCGCAAGGCGCTGCGCTGTTCCCGCTGACCGACATCCTGATCCTGAACCAGACCGAGTTGGCGACCTACGCCAAGCTCGACCACGAGCCCGTGCGACTGGAGGATGTCTCCCAGGCCGCCCGCAAACTGATGAGCCGCCCGGACCAGACGATCATCGTCACCCTCGGCGCGGCCGGCGTCGCGGGCGTTCGGCGCGACGAGGCGTTCCTGGTCGAGGGTCGGAAGGTCAAGGCGATCGACACCGTCGGCGCGGGCGACTGCTTCTGCGGCGCTCTGGCCGCAGGCCTGGCCGCCAACATGGAATTGCGCGACGCGGTCGAGATGGCGAATGCGGCGGCGGCGCTATCCGTGCAGAAGTCCGGCGCGGCGCCGTCCATGCCGAACCGGCGCGAGGTCGAGGCCTTCCTGAACGGGTAACGCGGAAGCCTTAGGCCGCGCGGATGCCGGAGTTACTCTCGGCCTGGGCGCCGACCACCGCGTCGTAGCCCAAGATCATGTCGACATCCTTGCCATTGCTGGCCAGCGGCAGACGCAGCCACAGGATCGACATGTGCGGCGCGCCGCGCCAGGCCAGGCTGTGGACGCCAACGCCCGGACGACGCTCGTCGACCACCTTGTCCAGTTCCTTGCGCCAATACTCGGCGGCGGCGGTGTTGTAGACGTCCGTCAGGCTCTTGCCGGTGATCTCACGACCGTAGACGCCATAGAGGCCGGTGCCGGCCAAGCGCAGGCGATAGTCGCGCGGCTCGCGCGTGACGTCGATCAGGCTGACCGTGGGCAGCAGGCGCTTCATGTTGGACGGATGCAGGTCCACGCGCCCGGGGAGGCCAGCCCCCCGACGGAGGGACGCCCAATAGGCGAACATCTCCTGATGAGCGCGCGCCGCCGTGGCGGATGCGCTCAATTGCGCGGACAACTTCAGAGTCCCCCACAAGCCCTTGGAATCACTTCGATTCACTATCGCTTAAGGAACGAATCGCAGGCAAGTGAAAAAGGGCCTCCGCGACAAGATTTCCTTAAAGAGTCAACAGGAACGGAAACGCCCGCCGTCCGGGTTCGGACGACGGGCGTTGCGGGGCCGGAAAGTCTCTTCCAGGCCAAGCTTTTGTTCGGACTCGATTATTTACCCTTGCGCGCCGGCTTCCGGCCGCCTTGGCCCAGGCCCATTTGCTTGGCCAGGTTCGAACGCGCCTCGGCGTAGTTCGGAGCGACCATCGGGTAATCCTTGGGCAGGCCCCACTTGGCGCGATAATCTTCGGGCGTCATGTCGTACTTGGTGCGCAGGTGGCGCTTCAGCGACTTGAACTTGCGGCCGTCTTCCAGGCAGATCAGATAATCCGGCGTGATCGAGCGCTTGACCGGAACCGCGGGCTCCTTGGGCGGCGCGGGCGGCTCGGCGGCGGGCGAACCCACGGTGGCCAGGGCTTGGTGCACTTGCTTGATCAGGGCAGGCAAGTCGGCGGTCGCGACCACGTTGTTGCCGACATAGGCGGAGACAATACCCGCCGTCATCTCAATCAGATCGGATTGATCTTCCATATGGCCTCGCCCGTCGACAATCGTTTTGCTGATACGGACTGATTCCCACACCAGTCGAGGGACGCATACAAACATTGCATGCCTCGATCAATACGGACCAATCAAGATAACAGCTGTAAAAGCCCAGTGTTTAAAATCCCAGCGGGCTTTAGGAATGAATGTGTAAGCTGGGTTGAGTTCCTGAACCCTGCACAGCTCGATAATCGAAAAACAGCGATATTCCGACGTTAACGTCCGAAATCGCGAGACAGCGCTAACATAGGGGTGCGCTGCGAGGCCGAGTATTCGTCGACGGCGATTTCATCGTCTTGCCTCATCGCCTTCAATAGCGCGGGCGAGAGGCCCGAGCTGAGCGACCAGTCCCAATAGCGCAGGACGGTTTGGGCGCGATCGATCGCGATTGCGTCATAGGTCGCCAAGGCGCGTTCGAGCGCATGATCCGTCACGCCCGCCCGGTCCGCCTCTCTCCGGCCTAGTCCGCGCCAGAGGCCGCGCAGCGCCGATCGCGGCAAACCGGCGGCCTTGCAGAGGATCGCCAGCGGCTCTCCGCCCGGATCCGTAAAGATCTTGGCGCCCGTGATCGGCCTCAGCCCGGCGAGATAGGAGATCTCCTCGCCAATCTCGGGCGTTAATCCCGCCTCGGCCGCCGCGGCCGCGACCTCTAGGCTGCCAAATGGGCTCCTGCGGGCCGCTTCCGGATTGCGTTGGCGACGCCCGATGAAGGTGAGCGCCTTCTTCGAGAGACCATCTTCCGCTGCGGGCTCCGCCGCCTCGAAGACGTCGGCCACCGCCTCCTCGAGAATGTCCCTGGGGAGCGCGAAGCGCTGGAGGATGCTCAGGCGCGTTTCGGCGTCGGCCCACCAGAACAGGACGTAGGCGTGACTGGGTCTCAACTCCGCCCGACGCAACAGCAGAGCGGCCAGATTGGGGACATCTCGGCTGGTCGCCACCAGATGCTCGACGCCATGATGGCTGAGCCGCGCGAGGTCGTTGCGCAGCAGGGCCTCGGCCACGGCCTCCTCGTCCATGTCGATCAGGGCGTCGGTCACGATCTCGCTGACCCCGCGCCTCTGGGCGATCAGGCGGCGATGCTCGGCTCCGGCCTGATACAGGCAGGCGATCAAGTCCGCGTCGTTCAGATGAACCGTTTCCTCCAGCAATGGCCGGGCAACCGACAGGGTGTCACGCAGGAGGGCCCGCACCAGGGGCGCGGGCGGCTCGTTCATCGTGGCGATACGACGCGCCAATCGCTCACGCTCGACGAGAGTCGCCTCGCGCAACAGCTCCAGCAGCAGGTCGCAGGTTATCGCCCGCTCGAAGGTGTTGATGCGGCTGGCTGGCAAGCAGACCACGTCGGCCAGACGCTTGAGCAAGGTCGCGCGCTCTCTCGACGCGGACAGCGGCGTCCGCGGGTCGTCCGACATCGGAATCGGCGCGGCCTGGCTCATCGGCGTCAGCAGAGCATTTCATGCTTAACGCGCGATGAGCGGGCGACCGGGTTTATCGGAATTCCGGCTCGACCCATTCCGGCCAGATGTCCGGCAGGTCGCTGGACACCTTGTTCGGATAGACCGGCGCGCGCTTTTCCAGGAACGAGGTCACGCCTTCCTTGGCGTCGCCCGAGGCGCCGCGCGACTGGATCGCCCGGCTGTCGGCCTTGTGCGCCTCCATCGGGTGCGATGCGCCGGCCATCCGCCAGAGCAGCTGGCGGGTGATGGCGACCGACACCGGGGCGGTGTTGTCGACGATCTCGCGGGCCAGGGCGCGGGCGGCGGGCAAGAGCTCGTCGGGCGCGTGCAGCGAACGGACCAGACCCCGCTCCAGGGCCTCCTGAGCGGGGAACACGCGGCCAGTGTAGCACCACTCCAGCGCCGTCTGCAGGCCCACCAGGCGCGGCAGGAACCAGGACGAGGCGGCCTCCGGATTGATGCCGCGCCGCGCGAAGACGAAACCGAACTTCGCCTCGGTCGAGGCCAAGCGGATGTCCATCGGCAGCTGCATGGTGACGCCCACGCCGACCGCTGCGCCGTTGATCGCGCCGATGATGGGCTTGAGGCTGTCGTACATGCGCAGGGTCACCCGGCCGCCGCCGTCGCGATAGATGTCGCCGACCTTGCCCTCCTCGCGCTCCAGGGCTTGCGGCGCGGAACGATCGAAGGTCGCCCCGCCTCCGCCAAGGTCCGCGCCGGCGCAGAAGGCGCGCCCCGCGCCCGTGACGATCACGGCCTTCACGGCGTCGTCGGCGTCGGTGATGTCGAAGACCTCGATCAGGTCCTTCATCATCCGCGCGGTGAAGGCGTTCATCCGCTCGGGACGGTTCAGGGTAATCGTCGCGATCCCGTCCTCGACGTCGTACAGCAGGGTCTCGAAAGTCGGCTTCGACATGGCGTTGGCCTCCCGGCGGTTCTTTTAAACGATCGTATGATCCCGTGGCGGCCCAGCACAAGGCCCGGTTTGGGGAGCCTGCGGCGGCGCGTCGCGACGCCAGGCGCTGCGGGCTGAGTCATTGTCCTCTGGCCCGGCCCCCTACCGGGCGCTCGTCCCAGCGCCGGCGCGAGGCCCCCCTTCGCGACCGGCGCTCCTTTTTCAGCCCCGCCGCACGCCCAGCTTGCTGATCGCGTGGACGAAGTTGTTCGGCGCAATCTCGATATCGCCTGTCCAGGTCAAATCCGGGAAGCGGGCCAGGATCTGGCGATAGGCCTCCTCCAGCTGGATCTGGGCCACGCGCTTGCCGACGCAGGTGTGCGGGCCGTAGCCGAAGGCGATGTGTTTGCCGGCGTTGGCGCGGCTCACGTCCAGTTGGTCGGGGTTCTCGAACATCGCCGGATCGCGATTGGCCGCCCCGTAGTACATGATGACCTTCTCGCCTTCGCGGATGCGCTGACCGTTGACGTCGACGTCGCGGGTGGCCGTGCGGCGCATGTAGATCACCGGGCTGACCATGCGGATGAACTCGTCGACCGCGCCGGGCAGCAGCGAGGGATCGGCGATCAGGCGCTGCTTCTGCTCCGGAAACTCGGTCAGCAGCTTCATGACGCCCGAGAGCGTGTTGCGGGTGGTGTCATTGCCGGCGAAGACAATCAGCAGCCACGAGCCGTCAAGGTACTCGTCCGACAGCACCTCGCCGTCGACCTGGGCCCGCGCGATGGCGGTCATCAAATCCTCTTTCGGGTCCAGCCGCCGCTTGTGCAGCATGGTGCGACCGTACTCGAACATCTCCTCGACGTTGTTGTTGAAGTCCATGACGAACTGCATCAGCTCCAGCGTCGGCTGCATCGGCGCGTTGGCCTGCTGAACCGCCAGATCCTGGGCGCGCTCGAGATAGTGCATCCAGGTCAGGAACTTGGGCCGGTCCTCGGGCGGCACACCCAGAATCTCGCACAGGGTGAATAGCGGCAGCACCGACGAGAAGTGCTCGACCATGTCGATCGCCGCGCCGCCCGCCAGCCTAGGCTCCATCTCGTCCAGCAGCCGCGTGACCTCGCCCTTTACCCGTTCGGTCAGGCCGCGCAGATAAGCCGGGGTGAAGTAGGGCATATGCTCGCGGCGCAGCTGCAGGTGATGCGGCGCGTCCATGTTGATCATGGTGTCCATCGAGGCGCGGAACAGCAGCGCATGGCGCTTCTCCGGCGCGCCCATCGACATCAGGATGCCGCCGCGCTGGGACGAGAAGGTCTCGGGATCGCCGTTGACGCGATGGACGTCATCGTAGCGCGTCAGGGCCCAGAAGCCCGGCCCGTCGAACGGCTCGGGATGCCACATGACCGGCGCCTGCTCGCGCATGCGGGCGAAGTCGGCGAAAGGCTGGCCCTTCGTGAAGCGGAAGATGTCGGCCAGGTCGACGCCCTCCAGCGTCGGATAGGTCGGGGGCGTCCCGGGCCCGGCTACGCCGTCCACCACCGTCTGGCTGATCAGGTCCATCACGCGTCTCCCTGGAACATTGTTATGGCGGGACGATAGCCCGGAAAGACGACGCGAGAACGGCGCCGCGACGGCAACTTGCGCGATCGCCGAACCTGGGCGCATGCTGCCAACTGAACACTGATCACGCGGGTCACACGCGGGACAGTGCCACCGGGTTCGCCAGAACCCGGACGCAAAGAAAAAGGGCGCGCCAGAGTGCGTCCAGGGAGAGAGGCGATGACCGGGATCATCGAGGCCGACTACGTCATCGTGGGCGCGGGCTCGGCGGGCTGCGTGCTGGCCGCGCGGCTGTCCGAGGGCGGCAAGTTCAAGGTCCTGCTGCTGGAGGCCGGCGGCGATGACCGGCCGACCAAGAACCTCTCCCAGTTCGCCTCGAACCTGATGATCCACATCCCGGTCGGCTATTCGTCGACGCTGAAGGATCCCAAGGTCAACTGGCTGTACACGACCGAGCCGGACCCCGGCACCGGCGGTCGCAGCCACGTCTGGCCGCGCGGCAAGGTGCTGGGCGGCTCGTCCTCGATCAACGGCCTGCTCTACATCCGCGGCCAGCACGCCGACTATGACGGGTGGCGGCAGCTGGGCTGCGCCGGCTGGGGCTGGGATGACGTCGCCCCCTATTTCCGCCGCGCCCAGCACCAGGAGCGGGGCGAGTGCGCATGGCACGCCACAGGCGGGCCGCTGAACGTCTCGGACGTGACGACCAAGCATCCAGTCTCCGACGCCGTGATCGCCGCCTGCGAGCAGGCCGGCATCCCGCGCAACGACGACGTCAACGCCGGCGCCCAGGAAGGCGCGACCTACTACCAGCTGACGGTCAAGAACGGTCAGCGCTGCTCGGCGGCCGTGGCCTATCTCCATCCGGCGATGAACCGACCCAACCTTCGCGTGGAGACCAACGCCCTGGCCGGCCGCATCCTGTTCGAGGGCAAGCGCGCGGTCGGCGTCGAGTTCCGCCAGAACGGCCAGAGGCGCGTGGCGATGGCGAGGGCCGAGGTGATCCTGGCCGGCGGCGCGATCAACTCGCCCCAGCTGCTGCAGCTGTCGGGCGTCGGCCCGGGCGAGCTGCTGAACCGCCACGGGATCGAGGTCGTCGCCGACCTGCCCGGCGTCGGCGAGAACCTGCAGGACCACTATGTGATGAGCGTGCGCTACCGCCTGAAGGCGGGCGTGGTCTCGGTCAATGAACAGAGCAAGGGCGGACGCCTGGCCGGCGAGGCCTTAAAGTACCTCTTCCAGCGCAAGGGCCTGCTGACGCTGTCGGCCGCCCACATCGCCGCCTTCTGCAAGTCGCGCCCGGACCTCTCGGGGCCGGATATCCAGTTCCACATCCTGCCCGCGACCATGGACCTGGATAAGCTGGTCAACGAGCAGAAGATGGAGCTGGAGGCCGCGCCCGGCCTGACCATCGCGCCCTGCCAGCTGCGCCCGGAAAGCCGCGGCCACATCAGGATCAAGTCGCCCGATCCCAGCGTCTATCCGGCGATCTTCGCCAACTACCTGGCCGATCCGCTGGACCAGGAGGTCGCCGTCGCGGGCCTGAAGTGGGCGCGCAAGATCGGCGAGGCGCCGGCGCTGGCGCCTTACGTCGACCACGAGATGGACCCCGGCGCTGCGGTCGCCAGCGACGCCCAGCTTCTGGAGTTCGCGCGCCTGGCCGGCTCGACCATCTATCACCCGGTCGGCACCTGCCAGATGGGCCACGGGCCAATGGCGGTCGTCGACGACCAGCTGCGCGTGAAGGGCCTGGAGGGCCTGCGCGTGGTCGACGCCTCGATCATGCCGCGCCTGGTCTCGGGCAACACCAACGCCCCCACCATCATGATCGCGGAGAAGGCCTCGGACATGATCCGAGAGGCGGCGAGGACGGCGGTCGCCGCCTAGCACCAAACCCGTGTCATCCCGGACGGCCCGCGGGGCCGATCCGGGACCCAGGGGGGTGACAGAGCGCGGTGCGCACCGCCCCTGGGTCCCGGCTCTACCCCCGGCTCAAGGCCGGGGTCCGGCCGGATGACACATCGAAATAGCGTGAGAAGCAGACGCAAAGGCCCTGATATGCACCCCTTCCACCACGCCCAGAACCAGGCCGACAAGGCCGCCTACATCATGGCCGGCTCGGGCGAGACCGTGACCTACGGCCAGCTCGAAGCCCGCTCCAACCAGGGCGCGCACCTCTTCCGCTCGCTGGGCCTGCAACGCGGCGACGTCATCGCCCTGATGATGGAGAACAACGCCCGCTACTTCGAGATCGCCTGGGCCGCCCAGCGCGCGGGGCTCTATTTCGTCTGCGTCTCGACCAAGCTGACGGCGGGCGAGGCCCAGTACATCCTCGAGGACTGCGGGGCGAAGGTGTTCATCACCTCGCCGGCCATGGGTCCGGTCATCGACGAGATCGCCAAGGCCTTGCCCGGCCTGACGCTGTACGCGGTCGGCGCCGCCCACGGCCCCTACGCCGACTTCGAGACCGCCCGCGCGCCGATGCCGACCACCCCGATCGCCGATGAGAGCGCGGGTTCGGACATGCTCTATTCGTCCGGCACCACCGGTCGCCCCAAGGGCGTGAAGCCGGCGTTGAGCGACAACCCGATCGACGCGCCCAATCCGCTGCAGATGATGGCCCAGGGTCTGTTCGGCTTCACGGGCGACAGCATCTATCTCTCGCCCGCGCCGCTGTACCACGCCGCCCCGCTGCGCTGGTGCATGGTCGTCCACAAGCTGGGCGGCACGGTCATCGTGATGGAGAAGTACGAGCCGGAAGCGGCCCTCGCTCTGATCGAAGAGTACAAGGTCACCTGCGGCCAGTTCGTGCCGACCCACTTCGTGCGGATGCTGAAGCTGCCCGAGGACGTCCGGGCAAAGTACGACGTCTCGTCGATGACGTCGGCGATCCACGCCGCCGCCCCCTGCCCCGTGCCGGTCAAGGAACAGATGATCGCCTGGTGGGGCCCGGTGATCTACGAGTACTACGCCGGCACCGAGGGCAACGGCTTCTGTTGGATCAATTCGCAGAACTGGCTGACCCACAAGGGCAGCGTCGGCCAGGCGGTGCTGGGCGAGCTGCGCATCTGCGACGAGAACGGCGACCCCGTCCCGCCGCGCACGGAAGGCACGGTCTACTTCGCCAACGGCCCCGCCGTGAACTACCACAACGCCCCGGAGAAGACGGCCGAGAGCTACAACAAGCACGGCTGGACCACGCTGGGCGACGTGGGCTGGGTCGACGAGGAGGGCTATCTCTACCTCACCGACCGCAAGAGCTTCATGATCATCTCCGGCGGGGTGAACATCTATCCGCAGGAGATCGAGAACCTCTTGATCACCCACCCCAAGGTCGCCGACGCCGCCGTGGTCGGCGCGCCGTGCGAGGAGATGGGCGAGAAGGTCGTGGCGGTGATCCAGCCCCTGAACTTCGGCGACGATCAGGTCGCCCTGGCCGAGGAGCTGATGACCTTCGCCCGCGCCAACCTCAGCCACGTGAAGTCCCCACGCCGCATCGACTTCATGGCCGAACTGCCCCGGCACCCGACCGGCAAGCTCTACAAGCGGCTGATCCGCGACGCCTATTGGGGCAAGGGCGAAAGCCGGATCGTCTGATGGGCTGACAAGCGGGGCGACGCG
Organism: uncultured Caulobacter sp.; assembly: GCF_937900395.1. Classification (GTDB taxonomy): domain Bacteria; phylum Pseudomonadota; class Alphaproteobacteria; order Caulobacterales; family Caulobacteraceae; genus Caulobacter. The sequence continues at coordinate 11,796 of NZ_CALCDX010000233.1, read as the reverse complement.
ACCCTAACTAGGCCGCATGTTCGCCGCCCTCCTCGACCGCCTGCCCAAGACCGCAACGGCCCCATTCTGCCCCTCGGAGGTGCGCGGCGCGGTCGCGGTGCCCGAGGGCTTGCCGGCCTGGAAGCGGATGCTGCGGGTGGCGGGCCCCGGCCTGCTGGTCAGCGTCGGCTACATGGACCCCGGCAACTGGGCCACCGACATCGAGGCCGGCGCGCGATACGGGACCAGCCTGCTGTTCGTCGTGGTGCTGTCGAGCCTGGCGGCCATCGTGCTGCAGACCCTGTCGATGCGCCTGGGCCTGGTCACCGGCAAGGATCTCGCCCGCATGTCGCGCGAGCGGTTCGGGCCGCGGACGGTCAAGGTCCAGTGGCTGCTAGCGGAACTGGCGATCATCGCCTGCGACATCGCCGAGGTGCTGGGCTCGGCCCTGGCCTTCAAGCTCCTGCTCGGCGTGCCGCTATGGGGCGGGGTTCTACTCACCGCGCTGGACACGATCATCGTGCTGGGCCTGAAGGGCAAGGGCTTCCGCCAGCTGGAGGCCATCATCCTGGGCCTGATCTCGACCGTCGGGATCTGCTTTCTCGTCCAGCTGATCCTGGCGCCGCCGGACGCGGCCGACGTGGCGCGCGGGCTTGTCCCCTCGCTGGACGCCCTGAAACAGGGTAATGCGCTGTACTTGGCGATCGGCATCCTCGGCGCGACGATCATGCCGCATAACCTCTATCTGCACTCTTCGATCGTGCAGACGCGGCTGACGCCCGCCGACGAGCCAGGCAAGCGCGCGGCGATCCGGCTATCGACGATCGACACCGTGGTGTCGCTGCTGCTGGCCCTGCTGATCAACGCCGCCATCCTGATCCTGGCCGCATCGGCCTTCCACCGCTCCGGGCTGACCGAAGTGGCCGGCATCGAGGAGGCTCACCAGCTGCTGGCGCCCGTCACCGGCGGCGCCCTGGCCGGGGTGCTTTTCGCCATCGCCCTGTTCGCCTCGGGCCAGAGCTCGACCTTTACCGGCACCATCGCGGGCCAGGTGATCCTGGAGGGCTTTCTCAACCTGAAGATCCCGTGCTGGCAGCGGCGACTGATCACCCGCGGCCTCGCGATCATCCCGGCCCTGATCGGCGTTCTGACCCTGGGCGAACATTCGGTCGGCAAGCTGCTCGTTTTGACCCAGGTCGTGCTGTCGGCCCAACTGCCGTTCGCCATCTGGCCGCTGCTGCGCTTCACCGACAACAAGGCGCTGATGGGGCCGTTCGCCAATGGATGGATGACCAAGGCGGTGGCGTGGTTCCTGTTCGTGGTGATTTCGGCGGCCAATGTCTGGCTGGTGGTCAGCACCTTCTCCGGTTGACCTGAGCCGCGTGGACTGGTCTCTATCCAAACAACTGTTTGGGAGAGAAGCACCATGAAAGAAGTCGCCTATGCCGACCTCGCCGGCCTGGTGGGCCAGGAGCTGGGAGTGTCCGACTGGGTCGAGATCACCCAAGAACGCGTGAACCTGTTCGCCGAGGCCACCGGCGACCACCAGTGGATCCACGTCGACGTCGAACGCGCCACCAAGGAGATCGGCGGCCCGATCGCCCACGGCTTCCTGACCCTCTCGCTGATCCCGATGCTGGGCGCGGGCATCCTGCGTGTCACCGGCGTCACGCGCGGCATCAACTACGGGTGCGACAAGGTCCGCTTCACCGGCATGGTCCGCGTCGGCAAGCGCGTGCGCATGCGCCAGAAGCTGGTTAGCGTCGAACCCAAGGCCGGCGGCCTGCAGATGAAGAACGAGTGCACGATCGAGATCGAGGGCGAGGAGCGCCCGGCCTGCGTCGCCGAGACCATCTCGATCATCTACGGCTAGCTTGCTCGCCGACCTTGGACCGCTGAATCGCGTTAGCCTGCGGCGGTCCAAGGAGCGGCTCATGGCCAAGCAGCACGACTACACCAGCCTGATCGAGTGGACTGGCGACCGGGGCCAGGGCACCCGCACCTATCGCGGCTATGACCGCACCTGGAACATCGCCACGCCGGGCAAACCGGTGGTGAACTGCTCCAACGACCCGCTGCTGGGCGGCGACCCGACGCTGCACAACCCCGAGGACCTGCTGCTGTCGTCGCTGAGCGCCTGCCACATGCTGTGGTACCTGCACCTGGCGTCCAGCGCCGGGATCGTGGTGCGCGGCTATCGCGACCAGCCGCTCGGCGTCGGCGAGAGCACGCCCGACGGCGCCGGCCGCTTCCTGCGCGCAACGCTGCGGCCCCACATCGTCGTCGAGCACGGCGCCGACCTGACCAAGGCCGACGCCATCCACCACGAGATCCACAAGGTCTGCTTCATCGCCCGGTCGGTGAACTTCCCGGTCGACTACGCGGCGACCTACGAGGAGGTCTGAGGCCCTCGGGAGACCCCGCCCCCTTTGGCGTCTACTTGGCCGCCGGCACGACCGGGAACTCGACGTAGGAGGCCTGCCCCACCGCGTGGTGCACCGCGTTGCGCGCGACCACGAAGGTCGTCTCCTTCTCGTTGTCGCCGCCGGTGTTCAGGTTGCGGACGAACTTCGGGAAGTTCGACGAGGTGACCTCGATGCGGATGCGATGCCCCGGCAGGAAGGTGTTGCTGGTGGTGATCGGCGTCGGCTTGACCACGCTGACCGCGCCCGGCGCCAGCATCTTCGGCTTGTCGTAACCGTCGCGATAACGGGCCCGCATGATGGTGTCGCCGATGATGTAGGCCGTGCCGTCCGGCGCGACATCGACCAGCTTAACGGCGAAGTCGGTGTCCTTGGCGTCCGACGAGACGTGCAGCACCGGCCGGACGAAGCCCGTGACTTCCATGGCCTCGGTCAGGGGCTCGCTGGTGTAGACGAGCACGTCGTCGCGCGCCTCGATCGGGCGCTGGTCGAAGGCGCCAGCGATCACGAGGCCGCCGTTGCAGCAATCACCGCCGCCGATGGTCTGCACCGGATTGGCGGGGTCATAGACATAGCGATCGGGCTTCTCGCCCCCGCCCGGCGCGACGGTCGAGAGCTTGCCGTCGCCGTTCAGGCTGTTGGCCCGCCCTTCCGAGCGCAGATAGAAGCGCACCGTCTTGGCCTGCTGAGGCGGCCATTGGGCGGCCTGGCGCCAGGCGTTGGCGCCCATGGAGTAGTAGCGCACCGGCGGCGTGGAGGTCGGGAACGCGGCCGCATCACCCTTCAGCCAGCGATCGAAGAAGGCGTAGACCTCCTTCTCGGCGTCGAAATCGATCGAACCCAGTGCGCGGTCGCCGGACTTGTAGGGACCGCTGAGGACCTTCGAATTGAAGCCGCAATGGTTCGACGGGGTGACGACCACGTATTGGTTGGCGCTGGCCTCCTTGTCGGAGTTGACCTTCCGGGCATGGTTGAACAGCGCCAGGTTCGGGCCGATCGACACGTCGTACCAGGAATTGAACCACAGGGCCGGCACGCCCCAGCCCATGTCGTCGTGATAGAGGCCGCCCTTGCGCCAGGCCGGGTCAGCCGGCCCCCTGCGATTGATCAGCTCCTCGAACGTGCCGGGCGGCTCGCCCAGGTCCTTGAGCATGTCGGCGACCGGCAGGTGACGGATCTGCCTGGGCCAATCCACCACGGGCTTGTTCGGCGCCAGGTCGTTGTAGCGGGCGATCCGCGCCATGGTCGGCTGGTCCAGCCCCTTGGGCGGCTGCGGGTTCAGAGGATTGTCGACGCCGTAGAGCCACACGAAGAACAGGTTGCGCGGCACGCCGCCCGTGTACCAGTTGCCCTGCTCCTCGAACTCGCCGACCTTGCCGATGCCTGCGCCCGAGGACTGCGGGACCATCGCCGCGTGGGCGGGGTGGTTCTGCGCCGCCAGGGCCAGCTGCCATTCGGCCGAGGACGAGCAACCGCGGGTGCCGACCTTGCCGTTCGACCAGGGCTGCTTGGCGATCCAGGTCAGGGTGTCGTAGCCATCGGTCTGTGGCTTACCCAGGATTTCCCAGTCACCTTCCGAATAGAATCGGCCACGCTCGTTCTGCAACACTAGGGCGTAGCCGTGCTTGATCGCCTCCAGCGCGTTGAGGCTGCTGCGGGTCTTGTACGAGAGCTCGTTGTACGGGGTCTTGATCAGGATGGTGGGCAGCGGCCCCTTGGCGCCCTTGGGACGATAGATGTTCGTCGCCAGCCGCACGCCGTCGCGCATCGGCACCATCTCGAACATGGTGACATCGGCCTTCTGGGACAGCTCCCGTTCAATCGCCGCGTCAGAGAATTGGGAATAGTCCTGCGCCCAGCTTGGCGACGCCGTCGCCAAGGCGATGACCGCCGCACACACCTTCGCCGAAACACGCATCTCGCTCTCCCCTCGGATGCGCCCAGCAAACCATCCGCGGGCGGAGGCTCAAGCCACTTTTTCGATCATCGATTGGCGGGAGACGCCCATGGGCCGGAGAGCGGGGCTCCGCACAGCAAAAGGCCGCCGGATTGCGCCGGCGGCCTTCATCAGTCATCGGCTGGCGTTCAGCGCTTGATCGCGTCGCCGATCTTGTCCTGCGCCTGGCCGACCTTGTTCTGGATGTCGCCCTTGGCCTTCTGGGCGGCGCCCTCGGCTTCCAGGCGCTCGTTGTCGGTCATCTTGCCGACGGCTTCCTTCGTGGCGCCGGCGGCCTTGTCCATCGCGCCTTCGACTCGATTGGTGCTCATGGTCTGTCTCCTGCGATGCTGTTGTGGTCGCAGAAGAAACGGCCCTGGCGCGGCTTCCGTTCCGAGCTAGTGAGAGGCGCCCATGGCCATGGCCGAGATCGCCACAGCGGGCGTCGCGCCCGGCATGGCCGGCTCCGGCTTGGCGGCGCGCGCCTGCGTGACCGACGCCCCGGGGACCTTGTCGAGCAGGGCCAGGGTCTCGCGGATGAACTTGGCGTGAGTGACGATGCCGATCTCCAGCCGTTCGCCTGAGAGTTCGACCTGCTGGGTCAGCAGACCCGCCACGAACTGCACCTCCTGGCTCTCGCTGGCGCCCGGCCGGCGACGCGCGCCCTCGGCCATGAACACTGGCCCGCCCGAATTGCCGGGGAACACCGAGAAGTCCATCAGGAAGGTCGGGAAGTTGGTCGCCGGCGCCAGCGGATACGAAGCCACCCGCCCCGATCGCAGGATCGGGAAGCCCGCCGGGTTCGCGGAAAGCCCGCGCGGGAAGCCCAGCGCCATCATCTCGTCGCCGGGGCCGAGGTTGTATTTGTTGAAGGTGTCGTCCTGCGCCAGGTAGTTCAGCGGGATCGCCGCCTTGGCGAACTCGGGCGGCGCCTCGACCACCATGGCCGCGACGTCGCGCGTCGGGTGCTTGGTCCACAGCGGGTGGTCGCCGTCGCGGATCGTCAGGGCCTCCGGATCGTAGCGCCAGACGCCCTCGGAACCCTGGATGCGATAGCCGATCCGGGCCGACATCGACGGCATTTTCTCGAACACGTGGGCGGCGGTGATCAGGATGGTGCGCGGCTTGCCGTCCGGAGTCGGATCGGACACCAGGAAGCCTGTTCCCACCGTGCGCGAGCCATCGCCCAGAGGCTGCTCCAGTTGCACCGTCGCCTTGATCAGGTCGACGGACAGATCCCACGCCATGTCGCCCCCTTCGTTACGCTTACTAAAACCATTGCGCCCGACCGCTTTGCGAGTTTGACCACAGGTTTTTCGCACCGCAAGTTGTCGTTCTGCCGCAGTCGCGCGTTCAGCAGGGTTACGGGGAATTTTCTCGCATGAATCGCCGCCAGATGATGACGAGCGCCGCCGCCGCGCTTACCTCGTCCTCCGCAGTCCTTCCTGGAATAGCTTTCGGATCTCCCATGTCCTCATCCGCCTCCCGTCCCGTTCCGCCGGTCGCCAAGAAGACTCCCAAGACGATCGAGCAGCTGGGCCGCAAGCGGACCGACGACTATGCCTGGATGAAGGATGACAACTGGCAGAAGGTCCTGCGCGACCCCAGCTTGATCAAGGCCGACGTCAAGGAGCACCTGACGGCCGAGAACGCCTACACCAAGGCCATGCTGGGCTCGACAGAGGCTCTTCAACAAAAAATGTTCGAAGAAATGAAGGGCCGGATCAAGGAGGATGACGCCAGCGTCCCGGCCAAGGATGGTCCCTTCGAGTACTACACCCGCTACGACAAGGGCGCGCAGCACCCGATCCACGCCCGCAAGGCCATCGGGGGCGGCGCCGAGGAAGTGCTGCTGGACGAGGAGGCCGAGTCGAAGGGCAAGGCCTTCTACCAGGTCGGCGCGGCAACTCACTCTCCCGACCACAAGCTCTACGCCTTCGCCGTCGACGAGCAAGGCTCGGAGGTCTACCGCATCCGGGTGAAGGACCTGGCGTCCGGCAAGGTGCTGGAGAGCCCGGTCGAAAGCACCACGGGCGACTTCTGCTTCTCGCCCGACAGCCAGTGGCTTTTCTGGACGTTCCGGGACGACAACGGCCGCCCCGCCAAGATCTACCGTCGCCCGGCGCGCGGGGCCGCCAAGGACGACGTTCTGATCTATGACGAGCCCGACGAGGGCTTCTTCATCGGGGTCGGCGCGACCAGTTCGGACAAGTACATCGTCATCTCGTGCGGCAACCAGGAGACCAGCGAGGCGCTGACCATCCCGGCCGCCGATCCGACCGCCAAGCCGGTCATCTTCCATCCCCGCCAGGTCGGCGTCCGCTACGAGGTCGAGCACTGGAACGATCACTGGGTGATCCGCACCAACGCCGACGGCGCCGTCGACTGGAAGCTGGTCACCGCGCCCGAGTCCGCCACGGGCAAGGCGAACTGGAAGGACTGGATCCCCCACCAGCCGGGCCGCCTGATCTCCGGGACCATGGCCTTCAAGCGCTGGTTCGTGCGCCTCGAAAAGGTCGACGCCCTCAACCGCGTCACCGTCACGGCGGCGGACGGACAGGAGCACGTCATCGGCTTCGACGAGGCGGCCTACGCCCTGTCGCTGGACGGCGGCTACGAGTACGACACCGACAATCTTCGCTTCGTCTACAACTCGATGACCACGCCCCGGCAGTGGTTCGACTACGACATGGCCAAGCGGACCCGCACGCTGCGCAAGACCCAGGAGATCCCCTCCGGCCACGACCCAGCGAAGTACGAAACCCGCCGCCTGAACGCCAAGGCCAGCGACGGGACCGAGGTGCCGATCTTCATCCTGATGAAGAAGGGGACCAAGCTGGACGGCTCGGCCCCGCTGCTGCTGTACGGCTACGGCAGCTACGGCATCGCCATGGAGCCCAGCTTCTCGATCCGCAACTTCAGCCTGGTCGACCGCGGCTGGATCTGGGCCACCGCCTGCCCGCGCGGCGGCTCGGAAAAAGGCTGGGGCTGGTTCCTGGACGGCAAGAAGTTCAAGAAGAAGAACACCTTCACCGACTTCATCGCCTGCGCCGAGCACCTGCACGCGGCCGGCTACGGCAAGCCGGCCAACACGGTGGCCTACGGCGGCTCGGCCGGCGGCATGCTGATGGGCGCGATCAGCAACATGCGCCCGGACCTGTTCGCCGGGATCATCGCGGCCGTGCCTTTCGTCGACGTGCTGAACACGATGAGCGACACCACCCTGCCCCTCACGCCGCCGGAATGGCCCGAATGGGGCAATCCGCTGGAGGACAAGGAAGCCTACGACTACATCGCCAGCTACAGCCCTTACGACAACGTCAGCAAAAAGCCCTATCCGGCGGTGCTGGCGACCGGCGGCCTGTCGGACCCTCGCGTCACCTACTGGGAGCCCGAGAAGTGGACCGCCAAGCTGCGCGAGCACACCACCAGCGGCAATCCGGTCCTGCTGAAGATCAACATGGACGCCGGCCATGGCGGCGCTTCCGGGCGCTTCGACTTCCTCAAGGAGATCGCCCTGGACTACGCCTTCGCCGTCTGGGCGGTGGATAAGGGCTGGACCAAGGCTTGAGCGCGACCCTGGTTATCCGTCCCTCCTCGGACGCCGACGTCCCGGCGATCACGGCCATCTATGGCTGGAACGTCCTGAATGGCTTTGGCACCTTCGAAGAGGTCCCGCCCGACCAGGCGGAGATGACGCGGCGGCGCGAGAGCTTCCTCGCGCGCGGCCTGCCCTATCTGGTCGCCGAATTGGACGGCAAGGTCGTGGGCTACGCCTATGCCGGCCCGTTCCGGCTGCGGGCGGCCTATCGTTACACGGTCGAGGACAGCATCTATGTCTCGCCCGACGCCGTGGGCAAGGGCGTCGGGCGGGCGCTGCTCAGCGCCCTGATCGACGCCTGCGAGGCGCTGGGCCTGCGACAAATGTGCGCGGTCATCGGCGACAGCGGCAACACGGCCTCGATCGCCCTGCACGCGGCGCTCGGCTTTGAAAAGAAGGGCGTTTTCCCCGACATGGGCCACAAGTTCGGCCGCTGGCTGGACCTGGTCTGGATGCAGCGTCCCCTAAATGGGGGCGGCGCGACCCCACCGGACACGCCAGGAATGTCCTTGAGCGGCGTTTGAAGTCACTTTCGAAGTAAAGCTTAACCTCGCCCTGGTATATCGTGGCCCTTGATGAAAGCGAGGGCTGGGATTGCAGGTCAAGGACACCGGTTCGGATCGGCGGGCGGAAGTTGCGCTTACGCGCGCTTACGTTCCGATCGTACGTGGCTACCTGATCGCCAGCTCCGTTTACTATGCGCTGATCAGCCTTTCCCACCCCTTCTATGAAAAGGGTTTGGCGTTCTGGCTTCTGGAGGGCCTTGCGGTCGCCGCCTGTCTTTACGGTTTCGGCGCCTGGCGCGCGCTGAAGGACGAACGGATCGTCGGCCCCGGCCTGGAGGCCGTGGCGCTGGGCATGAACGCCTTGTTCCTGTCGAACGTGCTGACCTACCAGATCTTGCACTTCGAGCCGATGAAGCTCGTCTACTTCGTGCTGATGGGCCTGGTCTTCGCCACCTCGGCCCCCTCGCGCCGCGTGGCGCTGGTCAGCGTCAGCGCCGCCGTCGTGGGGCTTGTGTGGATGGCCCAGAAGGCCCCCGGGGACACGATCAACAACTATGCCTTCGTTGGCCTGGCCGGCGCGTTCGCCGCCTTCGGCATGTCCAGCCTGATGCGCGGCGTCGTGCGCCGCGAGGTGCGCGCGCGTCTCGCCAGCGAGGCCCTGAATGTCGAACTGCAGCGCGAGCTGACGGAGAACCGTCGCCTGAAGACCGAGGCCCAGGCCCTGGCCCTAACCGCCGAGACCGCCAACCGCGCCAAGACAGAATTCCTCGCGACGATGAGCCACGAGATCCGGACGCCGCTGAACGGCGTGCTGGGCATGGCGCAGATCATGGCCGCCGGCGAGCTGAACCCCGACCAGCGACGACGCCTCGACACCATCACCGCCTCGGGCCAGTCGCTGCTCGGCGTGATCAACGCCATCCTCGACATCTCGAAGATCGAGGCGGGCAAGATGGAGATCAATCCGGCGCCGTTCGACCTATCCGCCCATCTGGACGCCCTGCGCCAACTCTATGGCGGCCTGGCGCGCGACAAGGACCTGGACTTCGATCTCGAGATCACGGCGGACGCCCGGGGCTGGCGACTGGGCGATGCTGACCGCCTGCGGCAGGTGATGTCGAACCTGATCTCGAACGCGGTGAAATTCACCGACGCCGGCAAGGTTCAGGTGTCGGTCGACGGCGATGACGAGACCATTGTGGCGCGCGTGATCGACAGCGGCGTCGGCATACCGGAGGCCGAGCGCGGTCGCCTGTTCACGAAATTCGCCCAACTCGACAGTTCCAGCACCCGCCGCGCCGGCGGTTCAGGCCTGGGCCTGGCGATCTGCAAGACGCTGAGCGAGCTGATGGGCGGCTCGATCGCCTATTCGACGGCCGAAGGGGGCGGCGCCTGCTTCACGGTCACCTTGCCGATGCCGCGCGTAAAGCCGGCGGATGGCCTGGCCCCTCATCCCGGCATCAGCGGCCCGGACGCGACCTCGAACGCGCCCAAGATCCTGGTCGTCGACGATAACCAGACCAATCGCGCCGTGCTGTTGACCTTGCTGGGTCATCTTGGGGTCGCCGCACAGTTCGCCGTTGACGGCCGCGACGCCCTCGCCATGTGGGAGCGGCCCCCCTGGGACGCCATCCTGATGGACATCCACATGCCGATCATGGACGGGGTGCAGGCCAGCCAGACGATCCGCGCGCGGGAAAGCGCCACCGGTCGCGCCCGCACGCCGATCATCGCCGTCACCGCCAGCGTGCTGACCCACGAACGGACCCTCTACGCCGAGGCAGGCATGGACGGCGTTGTCGCCAAGCCGGTGGAAATCCCGCGCCTCGTCGAAGCCCTGGGCAAGGCCCTCTCGATCGATCCCGTGGTCGACCATGCCGACACGCGCGGCGTCGCCTGAGCGCTCGCCTCTCGGGATGGACAACAAAAAAGGGGACGCCATGGCGTCCCCCCTTCTTCATTCCAAGCTCGCTCGGCGATCGTTCGTGAGGACCGTCGCCGATTACATCACCCCTTGCGCGAACGCGGGGCCTTGCCCTTGCGGCCCCCCTGGCCCAAACCCAGGGCCTTGGCCATCTTGGACCGCGCTTCGCTGTAGGCCGGAGCGGTCGTCGGATAGTCGTTCGGCAGACCCCATTTGGCCTTGTACTCAGCCACGGTCATGCCGTGGGTCGTGAGGTGGCGCTTCAGAGTCTTGTAGGGCTTGCCATCCTCGAAGCTGATCAGCGCCTCAGGCGTAATGCTTTTGCGGATCTGAGCCGGCGTCGCCTTGGTCACGGTCTCCACAGCCGGAGCCGGCGGCGCGCCAATACCAGCCAGGGCGTCGTGCGTCGCGCGGATCAGGGCCGGAAGCTCCGAAACCGGCGTCGAATTATTCGCGACATAATTAGCCACGATTTCCGCCGTCAGCTCGATGAGGGTCGCTTTATCTTCCACGATCACAACTCCATTCCCCTATTCTCCCGCTAAGCCCGCAATTACACCTTCGCTTGAGAAAAACAAGTAGTTCAAAGCCAGAAAACTGATTGCCGAGTGTTAAAGCTTAGCAATCGTTTGTGGTTGAGCGCGTTCAACGAGGAAAATTTCCGTCCACTATAACGCTCACCACCTCGCTTTAAGCCCGGCCAGCCCGTCGAAAACAGCGTACACCCTTGTGGATTTCGCAACCGCGAACAGCTTCCCTGTATGTGAACGGCCTTCTCGTCGCGAATATCGGCGCAAAATGGCGTTCGGATAGATGAACACGCGGGCGTTGAAACGTATCCCCGCATCTCGCGCTTACGTCGATTAGGGCATTTCACATCTGGATTTGCTCGGGACACGATCGACGACCGATCGGCGGTTGTCGAAGGCGATTCGTGACCCTCACAGGCCGACAACCGGCGACGTCCTGCCCGAACAACAAATCTCGCCTCGTCCGACCCGGCGCCGCCGCGGCGTCGACGGCGCGAAGATTCCGCCAAGGGCGACCCGAATAGATCGTCCTGCGAAGCTAGAGCTTCGAACAACGCGCCCCGTTATTCAGGAGGAAGTGGCTGGGGAACTAGGACTCGAACCTAGAATGACGGTACCAAAAACCGCAGTGTTACCATTACACCATTCCCCAGCAGGAACGGCGAGACCCATCAGGGCCCGGCGAGGCGGTGGAGATAGCTCACGACTCGGATGGATGCAACAGGCCTTTTTCGAACTTTTTTCGGGCCGTCGCACGATCGTCGAAAAAGGCGCTTGCGCCCTCCGAAACACCCTCCTATAAGGCCGGCCTCCAAGTCGGAGTGTGGCTCAGTCTGGTAGAGCACTGCGTTCGGGACGCAGGGGTCGCAGGTTCAAATCCTGCCACTCCGACCATTT
>NZ_CALCDX010000232.1 GCF_937900395.1 uncultured Caulobacter sp. | reverse complement strand
TCGACTGCGAGCTGGTCGAGGCCGAGAACGGCCAGGTCGCGCTGGACGTGTTGGCCGAGCGCCCGGTCGACCTCGTCCTGATGGACGTCAACATGCCCGTGCTGGACGGGCTGGAGGCCACGCGCCGGCTGCGCCTGGATCCGCGCTTCTATCGTCTGCCGGTCATCGCCCTGACCGCCGACGTGATGTCGGCCCAGATCAAGACCTGCCTCGACGCCGGCTGCGACGCCCACGTCGCCAAGCCGATCGACCTACGGAATCTCCTGTCGGTGATGGATCGGTGCCTGACCCGCACGCGGGAGACGGTGGGGTAGGGGATGTGAATCCCTCTCTCTTCGAGAGAGGGAGGGGCCCAGCGCCGTAGGCGATGGGAGGGTGAGAGGTGTCATCGTCGGCCGGAAGCTCCCGGCGGCTTTGACCTTCGCTATCCTGCGCGCACGTTCTTTGCGCCCACAGCCCCAACTTCATCGGAGAGCTTCTTACCTCTCACCCTCCCACCGCTTCGCGGCGGGCCCCTCCCTCTCTCAAAGAGAGAGGGACTTCTTTGCCGCCGCCAGGCGTTCGATCGCCGCGTCGAGCGTTTCGTCCGACTTGGCGAAGCAGAGACGCACCACGGTCGTCACCGGCGCCTCCGCGAAGAACGCCGACACCGGGATGGCCGCCACGCCGAAGTCGGTGACGCAGCGCTCGCAGAAGGTCACATCGTCCAGAGCGATCCCCGAGGCGGCGAGGTCGACGTTCAGGAAGTAGGTCCCCTGGCTCTCGAGCACGACATAGCCGGCCGCGCGTAGCCCTTCGGTCAGCCGGTCGCGGGAGCGCTGCAGGGCGGCGGACATGTCGTCGAACCAGGCGCGGTGATTGTCCAGGCCCCAGGCGACGCCGGCCTGCAGGTTCGGCGGGGTCGTGAAGGTCAGGAACTGGTGGGCGGCGGCGAGCGCCCGGGTCAGGGCCGGGGCGGCGCAGAGGAAGCCGACCTTCCAGCCGGTCATGCCGAACAGCTTGCCGGCCGAGCCGATCTTGACCGTCCGCTCGCGCATGCCGGGAAAGGTCATCAGCGGGCGATGGCGGCGGCCGTCGAACACCACCGCCTCCCAGACCTCGTCGCAGACGGCGACGACGTCGTGGCGGACGCAGAACTCGGCCAGCAGAGCCAGGTCCTCGTCGGGGGCGACCACGCCGGCCGGGTTCAGGGGGCTGTTCAGCACCACCATCTTCGTGCGGTCGCTGAACGCGGCCTCCAGCATCTCGCGAGTGAAGCGCCAATGCGGGGGCGAGAGGCGGACCAGCTTCGGAACCCCGCCCGCCCGGCGCACCAGCGGCAGGTAGGCGTCGTACAGCGGCTGGAACAGCACCACCTCGTCGCCCGGCGAGATCAGCGACAGGAACGCCGCCGCCAGCGCCTCGGTCGCGCCGGAGGTGACGGTGATCTCGGCGTCGGGGTCCAGCGCCAGGTCCTGCGTGCGCGCATAGTGGCCGGCGACGGCGGCGCGCAGCTCGGGCAGGCCGCGCATCGGCGGATACTGGTTCGAGCCCTCGATCAGCGCCCGCGCCGCGGCTTCGCGCACAGGCAGGGGGCCTTGGTCGTCGGGAAAGCCCTGACCCAGATTGATCGCGCCATGCTGGCGCGAGAGGCCGCTCATGCGCTCGAAGATCGTGGTCGGCAGGTTGTCGAAGACGGGATGGACCATGGGGGGAGTTATTGGGCGAATTGCGTATCGCCAAAAGTCCAAATCCACCCGTCATTCCCGCCCTTGTGGCGGGAACCCCTCTGTCCACCGCATGGGCGGGAGGGGCGGACTGCTCGGCAGTCCGCTTGCGTCGCACGTTTCAGCTGAACCAGGGGTTCCCGCCACAAGGGCGGGAATGACGGAGGTTGTTGGGGCGTAGGGGGCGCTGGGACCCCCCGCTACCCCGCCGCCGCCTCGCCCCAATCGTCGTCCCAGTCCTCGTCCACATGCCAACCCCGCATCTGGCGCGCCGTGGCCGCCAGCAGGAAGCTGGGGATGTCGCCGACCGGCATCGGACGGCCGTACAGGAAGCCCTGGAAGTGGTCGCAGCGCATCTCGGCCAGGAGTCTCGCCTGGTCGACGGTCTCCACCCCTTCGGCGGTGACCTCCAGGTTCAAGGTCTGGCCCAGCAGGGCGATGGTGCGCAGGATGTCGGCGATCGCCGCGTTGTCCTGCATCTCGGCCACGAACGAGCGGTCGATCTTGATCTTGTCGAACGGGAACCGCCACAGATACGACAGGCTGGAATAGCCGGTGCCGAAGTCGTCCATGGCGATCTTCACGCCAAGCTTCTTCAGCTGCGCCAGCTGGTCCAGGATCTTGGCGCTGTCCTGCAGCAGCAGGCCCTCGGTGATCTCGAGTTCCAGCCGCGACGGGGCCAGGCGCGAGGCCTTCAGCGCCTTGCGGACGTGGGCCACCAGATCGCCGGACACGAACTGGTGGGGCGACAGGTTGACGGCCACGGTCAGGGGCGAGGGCCAGCTGGCGGCCGTGCGGCAGGCCTCGTTCAGCACCCACTCGCCGATCTTGCCGATCAGGCCCCATTGCTCGGCGCATTCGATGAACTCGCCCGGCGCCACCAGGCCCCGGCGCGGGTGCTGCCAGCGCAGCAGCGCCTCGAAGCCGGTGACCCGGCCGCCCTCGCGGCCAATCAGAGGCTGGAAGAACAGCTTCAGCTCGTCGTTGTCGAGCGCGTCGCGCAGGTCCATTTCCAGCTCGCGACGCTGCTTGATCCAGAGGTCCATCGACGTCTCGAAGAAGCGATAGGCGCCGCGGCCGTCGCCCTTGGCCTGGTAGAGGGCCAGGTCGGCGTTCTTCAGCAGGCCGTCCGGATCGTCGGCGTGCAGCGGGGCCTCGGCGATGCCGACGCTGGCGCCGATCAGCACGTGGTTGCCGCGCACGTCGTAGGGACGCGACAGGCTTTCGACGATGTCGCGGGCCAGCTCGCCCAGGATCTCGGCGCCGGGCGAGGGGGCCACCACCACGGCGAACTCGTCGCCGCCCAGGCGCGCCACCAGCCCCATCTCGCCCACGCAGTCGCGCAAGCGGGCCGAGGCCTGGACCAGCAGGTCGTCGCCGATCGGATGGCCCAGGCTGTCGTTGACGCCTTTGAAGTGATCGAGGTCCAGGCACAGCACGGCGCAGCCGGCGCCGCGCGGCTCGCGGTCGGCGCGGCCGTGCTCGGTCCAGGCGCGGCTCAGGGCCTGCAGGAACGACAGGCGGTTGGGCAGCTGGGTCAGGACGTCGTAGTGGGCCAGGCGCGAGATGCGGGCCTGGTCCTCGCGGGCCTGGGTGATGTCGGCGCCGACGCCGCGGAAGCCGGTGAAATGGCCGTCCAGGTCGTGGATCGGCTTGGCCGACAGCGACCACCAGTGGGTCTCTTCGCCCACCTCGATCGAGACGACCACGTCGCGGAAGGTCTTTTGCTCGACGAACAGGGCCGAGAGGGCGGCGACCGGGCCGTCGGGGCCCTCGGCCGCGCCGCACAGGTCAGACATCGGCTGGCCCAGAAGCTTGGCGCGCTCGACGCCGGCGGCGGCGACCATGCGGTCCGAGACGTAGGTCAGGCGGCCCAGCGCGTCGACCTCCCACAGCCAGTCGCTGGCGCCCTCCTCGAAGTCGCTGAGCAGCAGGCTGACCACCTGGCGCTGGGTTTCCAGCTCCTCGGACGCGATCAGGCGGTCGACGAAGATCCTGGCGTGCGACAGGCACGAGACGACCACCACGGCGTGGCAGAAGATCAAGAGGCCGCCCAGGGCGTAGAGGATCGGGTCATGGCTGGTCGACAGCGCCAAGAGCGCGCCCAGCGTCATCGGGGTGGAATAGGCGATGGCCGCGGACGGCAGGGTCAGCAGGGCGAAGCCGCCGCAGCCGACCATGCCGGCGATCACCGAGGCGACCATCATCGGCATCGAGCCCTTGAAGCCTTGCTCGGCGGGCATGGTCAGGATCGGGAGGATGGCCCACAGGCTTCCCAGAACGCCGGCCTGCCAGGTGATGCGGCGCACGCCGCGCGCCGAGACGGCTTTGTTGGGACTGCGCCGACGTTGCGAGGCGACCCAGCCGCGCAGGCCCAGCAGGGCGTAGGCGACGACCGCGCAGGCCCACAGCGTCAGGCCGTCCGTGTGAGGACTGCCTTGGCCGGCGAAGGCGACCAGTATGGCGATGAGGATGTTCGCGCCCATCATGACGGGCGTCATGCGCAGGATGCTCTGCACCTGCTCCATGCGGACGCGGCCGGCCATCGCCTCTGGCAAGGCGGGCAGCATCCGAGACAAAAGCGCGGTCGTTTCTCGACCGACGAAACTGATCGTGGAACGCAAGTGTGCCGATCCCCCGGGGGCAGTCCGCTCCCCAAGCGAAAACATATCCGTCGTTTATGTAAACTGGCGGTTAAGTGTGACCGCGCGCATCGCCGCACGGCGGCAAGCTGTTGCAATGACCCAGCGTAAGGGCGCGACGTTCATGCGCGAACCAGCGGCGTCCGCGCGCAAAAAAGCCGCCGTCCCGAGGGGCGGCGGCTCTTGGATGCTTTGGGGTCGGTCTAGCGACCTTTCCCAGACGTTCCGTCCTCTTGTCATCCCGGCCTTAGCGTAGCGGAGAGCCGGGACCCATGGGCCGCCTCACCGCGCTTTGGCCCCTCGGTCCCGGATAGCCTCTGCGAGGCTTCCGGGATGACACGGGATACCATCGAGAGAGCGAGGCTCTCTCTCTGTCAGAACTAGTCTTCCTTCGTGCGCTTCTTGCGGAACGAGGGGTTCAGGACCTGCTTGCGCAGGCGGATGTTCTTCGGGGTGACCTCGACCAGCTCGTCATCCTCGATATAGGCGATGGCCTGTTCCAGGGTCATGCGGCGCGGCGGGGTCAGGCGGATCGACTCGTCCTTGCCCGAGGCGCGGACGTTGGTCAGCTGCTTGGCCTTCATCGGGTTGACGTCCAGGTCGTCCGAGCGGCTGTTCTCGCCGATGATCATGCCCTGGTAGGTCTTCTCGCCGGCGCCGACGAACATCACGCCGCGCTCTTCCAGGTTCCACAGGGCGTAGGCCGCCGTTTCACCATCCGAGTTCGAGACGAGCACGCCCTTGCGCTGCTGGTCGATCGGGCCCTTGTGCGGCTCGTAGTGGCTGAACACGCGGTTCAGCACGCCCGAACCGCGGGTGTCGGTCAGGAACTCGCCCTGGTAGCCGATCAGCGAGCGCGAGGGCGAGAGCAGCTGGATGCGGGTCTTGCCCGCGCCCGACGGGCCCATGTCCTTCAGCTCGGCCTTACGGGCCGACAGCTTTTCGATGACGATGCCGGTGAACTCGTCGTCGACGTCGATGACGACGTCTTCCATCGGTTCCAGGCGCTCGCCGTTCTCGCCGGTCTGATAAACGACGCGCGGACGGCTGATCGACACCTCGAAGCCTTCGCGGCGCATGTTCTCGATCAGCACGCCCAGCTGCAGTTCGCCGCGGCCGGCGACTTCATAGGCGTCCTTTTCCGAGGTCTCGGTGACGCGGATGGCGACGTTCGACTCGGCTTCCTTGAGCAGGCGGTCGCGGATGACGCGCGACTGGACCTTGTCGCCTTCGCGACCGGCCAGCGGGCTGTCGTTGACCGAGACGGTCATCGAGATGGTCGGCGGGTCGATCGGCTGGGCCGGCAGGGCCTCGGTGACCTCCATGGCGCACAGCGTGTCGGCCACGGTGGCCTTGCTCATGCCGGCGATGGCGACGATGTCGCCGGCCTCGGCGCCTTCGTCGACCGGCTGGCGCTTCAGGCCGCGGAAGGCCAGCACCTTGGTGATGCGGCCGCGCTCGATCTCGTTGCCGTTACGGTCCAGGGCGTGGATGGCCATGCCGGGGACGGCCTTGCCGCTGGCGATGCGGCCGGTCAGCAGGCGGCCCAGGAACGGGTCGCTTTCGATCAGCACGTTCAGCATCTGGAACGGCTTGTCCTTGTTCTCGGCGACCTTGGGCGGCGGAACGTGGCGGACGATCAGGTCGAACAGCGGGGCCAGGTTGTCGCTCGGCTGGTTCAGGTCCAGCGTCGCCCAGCCCGAACGGCCCGAGGCGTAGATGTGCGGGAAGTCCAGCTGCTCGTCCGTGGCGCCGATGGCGGCGAACAGGTCGAAGGCTTCGTTGTGGACGCGGTCCGGATCGGCGTGGGCGCGGTCGACCTTGTTGATGCAGAGGATCGGGCGCAGGCCCATCTTCAGCGCCTTGGTCAGCACGAACTTGGTCTGCGGCATGACGCCTTCCTCGGCGTCGACCAGCAGGACGCAGCCGTCCACCATGCCCAGGATCCGCTCCACCTCGCCGCCGAAGTCGGCGTGGCCGGGGGTGTCGATGATGTTGATGCGGGTCTCGCCCGCTTCGCCGTTCCACAGAACGCTGGTGCACTTGGCCAGGATGGTGATGCCGCGCTCACGTTCCTGGTCGTTGGAGTCCATCGCCCGTTCGGTCGTGGCTTCGTTGGCGCGGAACACGCCGGACTGGGCCAGCAGCTGGTCGACGAGGGTGGTCTTGCCATGATCGACGTGCGCGATGATGGCGATATTTCGCATGTTCATGGGAACGGACGGACTTTCGGGAAGAATAGGGGATGACGAGTCAAGCGTCAGGCGCGCGGCTTTTACGCGACTGCGCTCGATTTATCCACCCCCACCCCTCGGAAAGCATTGTCGCGGGTAACCGGTGTCATCGCCAAACCCTTACCAGGCTTGGCTTTGCGGGATGTTCTCGACAGAGACGGTTTCAATCGCAACGGATTGTGCGGCGCAACATGATGAAAAATGATGCACTCATTTTAGGCGACCCTACGTAACCCTTGTTGCATAAGGCGTTGCTCCAATCCCCTTTAGAAAAATAGGAATTGAACTGCATTTTTTCACTTGCCCAATTTTGCGTCGCACCCTATAAACAATCCCGTGAGGCGGCGCTGCCGCTTCTGCCCTTCCTGGGCGTTTCCTCCCTAATGAACTAGCCCGGTGGTTTCACCGGGCTTTTTTTTGGCCTGAGCGGCGGTTCGTGTCCTTGATCCACGACAACGCGCCGGGAACGGAGGGGTTCGGGGGACAAAATCCCTCTCTCTGAGAGAGAGGGCGGGGCCCGCCGCGAAGCGGTGGGAGGGTGAGAGGTTACGGCCTCACCTAGCTTAAGCGCCCCGGCCGTCCGCGAAACCGCGATGGCGAGCCCACTTCCCGAAAGCTTTGATCGAAGGTCCCGAGGTTCGCCGTTGACCGCGAAACCTCTCACCCTCCCATGCTGCGCATGGGCCCCTCCCTCTCTCCAAGAGAGAGGGTTTCAGTGGCGGCTTACTTCAGCTCACCGACATCCAGCGCCGCCAGGGCCCGCGTCAGCGTCTCGGCGTCCGCTGTCAGCTTCTCCAGGCCTTCGGTCGGCTCGCGCGTGTCCTCGTTCATATAGAGCGCGCGGTTGATCTCGATCTGCAGCGCGTGGGTGCGCTTGGCCGGGCGGCCGTAGTGCTCGGTGGTGTAGCCGCCGGCGTAGGGCGCGTTGCGGGCGACGCGGTAGCCCATGCCTTCGAGCTCGCGCTCGACCAAGCTGGTCAGCTTCGGCGAGCAGGCCGCGCCGAAGCGGTCGCCCAGCACGATGTCGCACGATCCGCCCCGGCCGCGCACGCCGCGCGCGGCGGCGGCCGGCATCGAGTGCCAGTCGATCAGGATGGCCGCGCCATGCGCCGCCCGCGCCGCCGCCAGCTGGCGGTCCAGGGCGTCGTGATAGGGGCGGTGGGCCAGCTCGATTCGATCGCGGGCCTCGGCGAAGGTCAGCTTGCGGGCGTAGATCGGCCGTCCCTCGCCGGCGACGCGGGGAATCGCCCCCAGCCCCGCCGCCACCCGGGCCGTGCGGCCCTGGGCGTAGTCGGGCAGATCCTCGTCGAACATCGACGGGTCCAGCTCCCAAGGCTCGCGGTTCAGATCGACATAGGCGCGGGCCAGCCGGGCGAGAATCACAGTCGCGCCCAGGGCGGGGGCGCCGGCGATGATCTGATCGACGAAAGCGTCCTCCGAGGCCCGCAAGGTTTCGACCGGCAGGCGGGCGGCCTCGACCATGTCCGGCGGATAGACCTCGCCCGAGTGGGGCGAGGCGAAGACCAAGGCGGTCGGCGGCGGCGCGCCGGCGGGCGCGGCGCGCAGCACCTCGAAGGCTGGCCCGGCAAGGGTTTCCAGCGTTTCGGACGGGATCGACCGGGCGGCGCTCATAGCCCATCATCGAAGCGCGCGTTCCCCGGGTCAAACGGCGATTTGTCGATGATCAAGCCGCCCACCGATCCGTCCACAGCCGCGACACTTAGGTTCATCCCCGATTTACGCTGAACTTGCTAAGGTGCCGAAAGCTACGACTTCTTAATCTTCAGGACACGTGACCTCATGGCCCGCATCCTCCTCGCCGAAGACGACGACTCCCTCCGCGGCTTCCTGGCCCGCGCCCTGGAACGCGCCGGGTTCGAAGTGACGGCCTGCGCGGACGGCGAGGAAGCCGTCCAGCACCTCGACACCAACTGGGACTTGCTGCTGACCGACATCGTTATGCCGGGCATGGACGGCATCGAGGTGGCCCGCCAGGCCGCCGCCCGCGATCCCGGCCTGCGCATCATGTTCATCACCGGCTTCGCCGCCGTGGCCCTGTCGGCGCAAGACCGCGCGCCGGCCGGCTCCAAGGTGCTGTCCAAGCCGGTCCACCTGCGCGACCTGGTCGCCGAGGTGGAGAAGATGATGGCCGCCTAAAAAACCGCTCGAAAAAAGTTTTGGGGCGGCTTGCGCGCCGGCCAAGCCGCCGCTATACCCCCACACCTTCCCGGCCGGGACGTCTTCTCGAAGACGCTTCGGATCGCTTCGGCGGACGCGTAGCTCAGCGGGAGAGCACTACGTTGACATCGTAGGGGTCACAGGTTCAATCCCTGTCGCGTCCACCATCCTTCTCCTTTCTTTTCAGGGTTCACGAGCCGTCGGCTCGCGACGTTCGACGACCGGACTTCGGCCCGGCGGGCGCTGGGTTCAGGGCGTCGCGGATGTCTTGCTCCAGCATCCATAGGCGATCCTGCCCCCAGTGCGCGGGGCCGCCGCTGACTCGAAAGGCGGGGACTCCCCAGAGGCCCGCGTCGAGGAGCGCGGCGCGATTGCCTTCCACGCGGGTTCGCCAGGTATCGTCGGCGAGGGCGGCGGTGGTCTGGGCGTCGGTCAGTCCCGCGCGGCGCGCGACGTCGAACAAGCCCTTGTCCTCGGCCAGGGCGATCCCATCGGCGAAGGCGGCCTTCAGGCCCAGTTCGGCGAATTCCTGACCCAGGCCCAGCGGAATGGCGTGATGCAGGACGGCCAGAGCGCGCTCGGCGCCGGCGCCGACCGGGTCCACGATCGCGCCGAAAGGCAGGCCAAGGCGTTCGGCTTCTCGCTTGCTGTCCAAGGCGATGTAGAGGGTCTTGATCCGCGGAACGGCCAGGCCTCGCATGACCATCGGCAGAATGGGGCGGAGTTCGAGCGGTGCGCCATAGGCGCGGGCCAGTCGCCGGATGCGGGGCATGACAAGCCAAGAATAAGGGCTGCGGAACGAGAACCAGACCTCGAGGGTCGGCGGCGATCCGGCCGGCGGCGCGTCGAGGGTCGGCTCCAGCGCCGGCGCTAGCGGTCGGGCGCCGGGCTCTCGGTCCAGGCCGCGGTCCGCCAGGCGACGCTCGAGCCAGCCGAGGCGGTCGACGCCCCAGAACCATTCGCCCTCGAAGTGAAACATGCCGCCCAGATAGTGGCCCAGGCGTCGGCGCGTGGCCTCGCCAGCGGCGAGACTCTGGTCGGCGAGGCCAGGCTCGGCGGCGCCGTTCAGGGCGGCCATCGCCTCCAGCGCGCGCATGTCGCCCGACCACAGCGCGTTCCCCGCCGCCGCGGCGGTCGCGTCGAAGCGGTCGCGGTCCAGCGCGTCCGCCAGGATGGCCTGCAAGCGCAAGACCGCTTCCGGCGCGGGCAGGGCGGGGTTGGACGGAAATTCCAGGCCGTGCGCCCGCGCCAGCCGGACGGCGTCGCGCAAGCCATAGCCTCGCAACCGTTCGCGGTCGGGCGCGGCGGAGTCCTCGGGGGGCGGGGCCAGATGGACCTCGATCTCCGCCGCGTAGCGGGCCCGCAAGCGCGGCAGCATCTGCGCGGCCAGATGCGAATAGGGGTCGTCGGCCTGATGAAAGTACCGGACGGTTGGGCGTTCGCCGCGCAGGCGAGCGGCCAGGGCCGCGCCATCGCGGGCCATGCGGCGGCGCATGGGGCTGGTCAGGAGCGTCGTCGCGCTTTTCAGGATCAGGGTGCGCATGGACACGGGCGTGAGCTCCGAGAGACCGGACCTGAATGACATCTATTGACATCAAGACTGTCAATAGGTGCTCGCGATCATGACGGCGGGCGCCGCGGGGAGAAGCCTTCACCCTATCGCGGATTTTATTGGCACTGTGCGTGCCATTATGTTCCTCTATGGCCAAAAGAGGAGGAGGCGAGGATGCGCGGACTTTGGATCGGGCTGGGCGCGCTGGGCTTGGTCGTCGTCATTGGCCTCGGCGGCGCATGGCTTTTTCGTGATCGGCTGGCGCTGGTCGGCATGCGTCAGGCCTATGCCCTGGCCCTGGCTGAAGATCCCCTGGCGAGCCTGCCCGACGGCCTGCACGTCGGTCTTTGCGGTTCAGGCTCGCCGATGCCGGATCCCACGCGAGCCGGCCCCTGCGTGGCCGTGGTCGCGGGGCGCGATCTTTTCGTGGTCGACTCCGGATCCGGCTCGACGCGCAACCTTCTGCTGATGAACCTGCCGCCGGCCTCGGTCGCGGCCACCTTCATCACCCACTATCATTCCGACCATATCGCCGACCTGGGCGAGCTGATGCTGCAGCACTGGGCTGGCGGCGCGGCGCGCGCGCCGATGCCGATCTATGGTCCGCCGGGGCTGGAGGGCGTGGTGGACGGCTTCGAGGCGGCCTACGCTCCCGACCGCGGATACCGCATCGCCCATCACGGCGCGGCGGTGGTCCCGCCCTCGGGGTTCGGGGGAGAACCTCATGTCTTCTCAGCCGCCGCCGACGGCCCGGACGTCCTCGTGCTGGAGAAGCCCGACCTGAAGGTCTGGGCCTTTCCGGTGGCCCATGCTCCGGTGGAGGGGGCCGTGGGCTATCGCTTCGAGTACAAGGGCCGCAGCGTCGTCGTGAGCGGCGATACGGGACCTTCCGAGCGCCTTGTCCGCGCGTCCAGGAACGTCGACCTTCTGGTCCACGAAGGCTTGGCGCCTAATCTGGTGGCGATGCAGGAGTCGGTCGCCGAGCAGGCGGGCCGCGGCAACTACGCCCACATCTTCAGGGACATCCTGACCTATCACACCCCGCCAGAGACGGTGGCGCGCGAGGCCAAGGCGGCGGGCGCCAAGGCCGTGCTGTTCTATCACGTGATCCCGCCCTTGCCGGTGCGCGCGCTGGAAGGGCCCTTCCTGGGACGCTCGAAGGAAATCTTCGGCGGGCCGATGCGCGTGGGGCGCGACGGCGACTTCGCGTCACTCCCCGCCGGATCCTCCGAGGTCAAATGGTCCAACCGCCTCAAGGCGCTCGGGTTCTGAGGTCCGGGCGGCGTCGGTCGCAAGGCGCCGCGCCTCAGGTCAGATTGTATTCCGGCTTGGCGTAGGACCCGATCAGGTCGACCCCGAACACCTCGCGGGTCAGTTCGTCGGCGTAGAAGGCCGCCAGCGACTTGGCGTAGACGCCGACGTCGGCCTTGGCCGCCTCGCCCAGCAGCCAGCCGACCATGGCGGCCTTGGTCCCCTGGCCGTTCAGTCCGTCCTGGCCGTAATAGGCGAAGTAGTCGGCCCTGGTCATGGTCTGGCCGTTCAGCACGAAGCTGGCGTCCAGCAGATCGCGCACCTTCTGGTCGGTGGGATTGAGGCCGAAGATCGCCGAATAGGCCTTGCGCGTCGCGTCGGTCAGGGTCAGCGCGCCATAGCTCGCGGCGAACGCCGTCGCCCCTTCGCCGACCTTGCCCAGGTTCATCGCGAAGTTGATGTAGCGGTTGCCGTAGTCGAAAGACTGATAGTAGGCGCTGTTGAGATTGTTGGCGTTGGGGCCGTCCGGCGCGATCAGATAGTCCATGCCCGCGGTGGTCGGCGTGCGGCCGGTGAAGAACTGGTACGACATCACCGCGACGCTGGCGGTCGAGTCCGCCGCCGTGATCACCTTGGCGATGGCCTGGGTGTGGCTGGCGCCGCCCGCCATGTCCGCCGCCAGACTCTTGGCCAGGCTTTCGGCGCTGGCGCTCAGCGGGGTCAGGCGCAGCAGGCTGCTCATGGCGGTCGCGACGCGGCTGTCGACCAGCGACAGGCTCTTGTCGGAGAACACCAGGCTCTCGATGTTCAGGACCACGTCGGTCCCGTCGGTCCCGACGTTGTCCTTGACCTGCCACGCGCCCGTTGAAAGGGCGGTGACGGCGTAGCCGGCGGCCTTGCCGCTGAAGACCGCCGTATCGGCGCCAAGAGCTCCGTCCAGGGTGTCATTGCCCTGGCCGCCGGTGATGCGGTTGGCGGCGTTGTTGCCGTTGATGATGTCGGCGGCCGTCCCGCCGACAGCGTTCTCGATCGTCGCGCCGAGCGCGATGGCGACATTGCCGGTCAGGCCGCCGACGCTGGAGAAGTAGCCGCCGCGCAGGTCGATGGTCTGGGCGACCTTGTAGCCGGAGAAGTCCAGGGTGTCGGTTCCGCCCGCGTCCCAGACGGCGAAGACCAGCTTGCTGGAGGCGCTGGTCGCGCTGAACCAGTCGCGGCCGGCGTTGGCGTTGAAGCCGTAGACGGTGTCGCCGGTGCGGGTCGACATGTTGGCGCCATAGGCCAGCTGGGCGGCGGCGATGTCGTCCAGCAGGGGAGAGGAGGCGTAGGCGCCGCTGAAGGCGCCCCCCGTGTTGCTCTCGCTGAAATAGGACATCACCGTGTACTGGCGGCTGTCCTCGTAATAGCCGGCGTTGGCGGCGTAGGTCAGGGTGGTGTTGGCGGCGGCGTCGTAGTCCCCCGGATGGTCCAGGCCGATCGCATGGCCCAGCTCGTGCACGATGACCATGCCGCCGTAATTGGTCCCCGTGGGGCTGGTGTTGTAGCTCAGGGTGGAATTGAGCCAGATGTCGCCGGAACGGTTCGTGGGCGAAGTGTTGCCCGGAAAGAAGGCGAAGGCGGCCGCCCCGTCCTGGCCGGAGCTGTAATTGCCAAACAGGATGGCGGCGTTGTCGCTGTAGGCGCTCGCGCCCGAGGTTCCCTCGCCCACGCGCACGAAGGTGATGTTGGCGACATCCGCCCAGGCCGCCAGGGCCTTCTCGGCCTGGGCGATCTGGGCGGCGTTGAAGGTCGAGAAGCCGGAGGCGTCGCCCGGCATCGTCGTCGGCGCATTGGCCCTATAGGCGTAGGTGACCGTCGCCGCCTTCTCCAGCTGATTGGACCAGCCCGGCTCGCCGCGCAGCAGCTGGGACGCGGCCTGGGCGATGGTCAGGCTGGTCTTGCCGGCCACGATACCGGTGCGGGAGTCGGCGTTGACGAAGGCGTTCGGCGTCTCGCCGCCGGAAACCGACGCAAAATCGTCGGGGGCCAGAGGAAAAGGTTCAATGCTCACAACCGTACTCCGCTCGTCCCCGGAACCGAGTATGGGTAAGTCGGATTTTTCCTTCAATCTCAGAGTCTTGCGACAAGAGCGCGCAGTTCTCCGGCCAAGCTAAGCGCTGCCGGATCGTGGCGTGGGGCCGCATTAATTTCACAATTCGCCCCATTCTGTGTCCTTAGGGCAACACCCGAATCCGCTCCGAGTGCGTTTGTCGTCCTGGGTCCCGGGGAACATGTCGGGACCGCGACATTCCAAAGTAGAGGGTAAAGCAATGAACATGCGGTTGCTGGTCGGCGTAGCTGCGGTGGCGCTAAGCGCCGCCTCGGGCGCCCTGGCCCAGAGCGCCACGAGCGGGTGGTACGTCGGTGCGGACGTCGGCTATCACGAGCCTGACGACGTCAAGGCGACCTCCACCAACAACTATCAGTGGAACTTCGGCAGCGACCACGACTGGGCCGCCTTCGGTCGCCTGGGTTACAAGTTCACGCCGAACTGGCGCGTGGAAGCCGAGTACGGCTACCGCCCGAGCGACATCAAGAGCGTCCGCGGCGAAGGCGGCTTCGGCACCGGCACCACGGGCGGCGCCCAGCCGATCGGTCTCTGCACCGCCGGCGTCGGCCGCACCTCGAGCGCCGCGACCTGCGGTGAGCCCGACGGCAAGTTCAAGGCCTCGACCCTGATGGCCAATGTCATCTACGACATGGCCCCGAACTCGAGCCTGAACCCGTTCATCGGCGCCGGCGTCGGTACGGCCTGGGTGCACAACAAGGTCTACGGCCAACTGTCGGGCGTCCCGGCTGGCGGCGCGATCTACCAGAACACCAGCTTCGACGACGTCGACCAGGCGTTCGCCATGCAGGGCATCATCGGCCTGGGCTGGAACTTCGCGACCAACTGGTCGATGGACCTGACCGGCCGCTATCTGCGCACCAGCAAGCTGGACTGGGGTTCGGTGACCCAGAACGCCGGTCCGGCCGGCGGCGCGATCACCGACGTGGGCACGTTCTCGGGCCGCTACAAGGACACCTCGGTGACCCTGGGCCTGCGCTACACCTTCGGCGCTCCGCCGCCGCCGCCGCCCCCGCCGCCTCCGCCCCCGCCGCCGCCTCCCCCGCCGCCTCCGCCGCCTCCGCCCCCGCCGCCGCCTCCGGCCGCGCCGGCCTACGAGTCGCGTGAGTTCGTGGTCTACTTCCCGTTCGATCAGTACGTGCTGACGACGGAAGCCCAGGCGGTGGTCCAGCAGGCCGCCGACTACGCCAAGGGCGGCGGCGCGACCCGCATCGTCGTCACGGGCCACACCGACACCTCGGGCTCGGACGCCTACAACCGCAAGCTCTCGGAACGCCGCGCCAAGGCGGTGGCCGACGGTCTGGTGGGCATGGGTGTCAACGCCACGGCCCTGGCCGTCGACTGGAAGGGTGAAAGCGCTCCGGCCGTCGCCACCGGCGATGGCGTGAAGGAACCGCTGAACCGCCGTTCGACGGTGTCGATCAACTTCTAAGTTTTCCGCTCGGAAGACTTCCAAGGGCTGGCCGCGAGGCCAGCCCTTTCTTTTTGCCAGCTATGCCTGGACCGCAAAACGAAAGGACGCTCCCGATGGGGTCGGGAACGTCCTGTACGGCGGGCCTAGAGGGCGGCGGCCGCCGCGACGTGGCCGGTTTGAGGGCTCCGGCCCCGTTCCGATAAGCTTGCCCGAACTATACGCCGGCGGCTTGGGGCGGCGAGTCGAAACGGGCCGGATTCACCAGGTGCGACAATTGGCGCGGCAAGGGCGACGGGACACCTAGCAGCCGCGCGACCACGTGCTCGGCCAGCAGCGGCGCCAGGCACAGACCCCGCGAACCCAGGCCCGTCAGCAGCCAGACGTCGTCCCCCCGCGCGCCGGCCAGGGGCAGGTGGTCGGGCACGGTGGCGCGCACGGCCGCTCGGCCCTCGAACGCCTTGCCTTCGAGCCGCGCGGCCAGGTCCGGCAGGCCCTTGGCCAAGGTGGCGAGGTTGCGGGCGTGGTCTTCGCCCCGCACGTCCGTCGCGGTCTCGTCGCGGTCGTGGGTGGCGCCGAACAGCACGCCGTCGCGGGTGGGGATCGCATAGCCGCCGAACGCCGCCGGGGCTTTGGTCGCAACGCCCGTGGTCCAGCTGGCCTGGCCGCGCACGGGACGAAGGGGCAGGGTGGGATCTAGGCTCAGGCTCGCCGCGCCGCCGGCCAGGGCGACGACGTCGGCGCGCAGGATCGGCGCGCCCGTCGCGTCCAGCAGCCGCCAGCCATGGCCGTCGCGCTCCAGACGGGCGACGTGGGCGGCCAGCGTCTCGCCGATCCAAGCGGCGCGGATCGTCGGCGGCGCGACCACCTGGGCGCCGGCCATCGCCAGGGCCGGCGTCGAAGCGCCCAGCCGCGCGTGGGCGGCCTCCGGATCGAGCGGCGTCATAGTCCCGGGCTCGAAGATGTTCTGCTCCGCCACGGCGGCGAAGCGTCCGGCGTCGCGCTCGGCGCTGGCCAACTGCAGCACCTCCTGGGCCACGACGGCGTCGGGCGTGGCGGCGTACAGCGTCGTCGCGCGCGCCAGGGCCTGGGCGTAGAGCGCCGCGCGGGGGCCGCCGCCGGCGTCGAGGGCGGGGGTGACGAGGCCGGTCGGATTGCCCGAGGCGGCGACGCCGTCCGGGTCGTCGATCACGGTGACGGCGAGGCCCTCGGCCCGCGCCGCCCGCGCCAGGGCCGCGCCGGCGATCCCGCCGCCGATGATCGCCAGGCTCTGGGGGCGCGGAACGGCCGGCCGCTCGCCCGAAAGCCAGGCCTCCAGCCGTTCGCGCTTGCGGCCGAAGCCGGGGCGCTTGGCGATCTCGAAGCCCGCGGCTTGCAGCCCGCGCCGCACCGCGCCGGCCACGGTGAAGGTCGCCGCGCGGGCGCCTGGCGCGCTTCGGGCGGCGACGGCGGCCAGCACCTCCTCGCGCCACATGGCCGGGTTCAGGGCGGGCGAGAAGCCGTCCAGGAACCAGGCGTCGGCCGCGCCGTCCCAGGCCTCCAGCGCCTCGACCACGTCCATGACGGCCAAGTCCAGCACCGCGTCGAAGGCGGGCAGGTCCACGCGGTGGAAGCCGCGCGCCCGGCCGGGCCAGGCGTCCAGCAGGGCCTGCGCCGCCTCGCCCAGCTCGGGCCAGTGGGCCAGGATCCGGGCGGCCTCGTCGCGCTCCAGGGGATGGGCTTCGATGGAGAAGATGCGCAGCCGCGCGCCGTCCGGCTTCTCGCGCCGCCACACGTCCAGCAGGGCGGCGATGTTCAGCCCCGACCCGAAGCCCAGCTCGCCGACGACGAAGTCGTTTCGGCCGGCGAAGCGCTCCGGCAGCCCGCAGCCTTGCAAGAACACCGCCCGGGTCTCGGCCAGGCCGTCGACGCTGGAGAAGTAGACGTCGCCGTACAGGCTGGACTGCGGCAGGCCGTCCTCGCGCCAGACGAGGGGGCTGGAAGGGGCGGTGGGGTCCATGCGGCTGCTAGAGCGCCGAGGCGGGGCGGGCGTCAAGGCTGCTCGTCACTCGCTCCCCACATCCGACCTCCCCGGCGAATGCCGGGGCCCAGATTCATCCTGGGCTTCAGATGCAAAAGCGCCCTCCGCCGTGGATCGACGAAGGGCGCTCGTGGGCTCGATCTGGGCCCCGGCAGGAGTTTACGCTCGGGCGCGTGAAGCGCGACCCGTGGCGCCGGGGAGATCGGAGATCATATCGCTTAGTGCGCGGCCTTCTTCTCGGCCGGCTTGGCGTCGGCGGCGGCGGTCGCCGAGGCGTCGGCCGGGGCGGTGGTCGAGGTGGCGCCCGTGGCGGCGGCGTCGGCCGGGTCGACCGGCGCGTTGGCGGCGGCGGCGGCTTCCTTGTTGGCGTCGGCGGCGGCCTGGTCCTGGGCCGAAGCGGCCTCGGTCACGGTGCTGGCGTCGGCGGCGGCGGCCTTGGCGGCGGCGCTGTCACCCTCGGCCTCTTCCTTCTTGCCGCAGGCGGCCAGCGACAGGGCCGACACGGCGACGCCGGCGATGATGAGCTTGCGGAGCATGGTGGTGCGCATGAGGTTTCCCTTCCGAGTGAGCGCGTCTTCAGACGTCTTCGGGTGAAGGGATAACGCGTTCACGGCTCCGCGCAAACGCGCGAGCCGGAACGTGTCGCATTATTCATTCGGGATCTGCTGCAGCGCCTCTTCCAGCTCGGCGAAGCTGGGCTGGGCGGGCGAGGGGACGTTGCCGCGGCCGATCTCGACCGAGATCTGGGCGGCGTTGCCGTGCAGGTGGGCGACGAGGACGGCCTGGATGATCTTGTAGAAGGCCGCGTCCTCGTTGACGACGGCCTGCAGGCGCGCGGCCATCGGGCCGACCAGGCCGTAGGCCATGAACACGCCCAGGAAGGTGCCGACCAGCGCGCCGCCGATCATGCCGCCCAGGACGGCCGGCGGCTCGGTGATCGAGCCCATGGTCTTGATGACGCCCAGCACGGCGGCGACGATGCCCAGGGCCGGAAGGGCGTCGGCCATGCTCTGCAGGGCGTGGGCGGGCTCGAGCGCCTCGTGGTGGTGCTTCTCGAGCTGCTTTTCCATCGCGTCCTCGACCTGGTGGGGATCCTCCAGGTTCATGGTCATCATCCGCAGGGTGTCGCAGATGAAGTCGACGGCGAAGTGGTCGTGGGTGATCTTCGGGTAGCGCTCGAAGATCTTGCTCTCGTGCGGCTTTTCGATGTGGCTTTCCAGGGCGATGACGCCCTTGGACTTCATCGTCTTGGTCAGCAGGAACAGCAGGGACAGCAGGTCGCGATAGTCGCTGGCCTTCCACTTGGGGCCGGCGAAGATCTTGCCGAAGCCGCCGGCCGTGGCCTTGATCACGGTCATCGAGTTCGAGATCAGGAACGCCGCGATGCCGGCGCCCAGGATGGCCATCAGTTCGTGCGGCGCGGCGTGCAGGATCACGTCCATCTTGCCGCCACCCATCAGGTAGCTGCCGAACACCAGGGCGAACAGCAGGACGATGCCGATGATCTGAAACATGGTGCGCAGCCGACCCCGAGTTTGAGCGCGCATCATCGGAGTTAATGCTTAATCCAAGGTTCCCGCCGTGACGATTAAGGCGGAGACGCGCCGCCGCGACACGTTGCGCGGGGGCGCAGGCGGGTCTAACGGTTGTTTGATGACTGGGGAGACATCAGAGAACCGGGCCAACCGGGCGCCGTTCGCCATCCTGTTTGGCGTGTCCGTCGCGACGGCGATGGGGAACAACGGCATGTTGTCCGTTCTGCCCGCCATCGGCCGCCAGATCGGCATTCCCGACGCCATGGTCGCGGCCATCTTCTCGCTGTCGGCGGTGCTGTGGGCGATCACCTCGCCGCTGTGGGCCCGCCAGTCGGATCTGCGCGGCCGCAAGCCCCTGATCATGCTGGGACTTTCGGGCTTCTGCATCTCGATGCTGCTGTGCGCCCTGGTGGTGTCGGCGGGTCTGCACCACCTGGCGCCGCCGATGGTGATCTTCGTGTTGTTCCTGCTGTGCCGGGCGCTGTTCGGCGGCGTGGGCTCGGCCGCCAATCCGGCCACCCAGGCCTATATGGCCGACCGC
Organism: uncultured Caulobacter sp.; assembly: GCF_937900395.1. Taxonomy (GTDB): domain Bacteria; phylum Pseudomonadota; class Alphaproteobacteria; order Caulobacterales; family Caulobacteraceae; genus Caulobacter. The sequence goes on along the minus strand of NZ_CALCDX010000232.1, from coordinate 11,587 downwards.
ACCAGCCGCGAGGAGCGCACCCAGACCATGGCGACTCTCGCCGGGGCCTTCGGTCTGGGCACCGTGGTCGGTCCGCTGCTGGCCCCGCTGTTCGTGCTGCCGGTCGTGGGCCTGGCCGGACCGATGTTCGCCTTCGCCCTGATCGCGGCGATCATGCTGGTCGTCGTCAAGCGCGGCCTGCCCGAGACCTTCAAGCCCGGCCGCGGCGACACTCCGCCGCGTCGCAGGACCGGCCTGCCCTGGCGCGGGGAGGGCGCGGCGCTGTGGCGCGATCCGCGCCTGAAGCCCTTCCTGATCTACGGCTTCCTGGTCGCCGCCTGCCAGACCGCCCAGACCCAGACCCTGGGCTTTCTCATCATCGACAAGCTGGGCCTGCCGCCGGTCAAGGCGCAGGGCTTCATCACCCTGGCCATGGCGGCCGGGGCCATCGCCGGACTGCTGGCTCAGTGGGGCCTGATCCGGATGTTCCGCATGGGCCCGCGCGAGCTGATGCGCTGGGGCGCGGGCGCGGCGGTGCTGGGCAATGCGGTGGTGGCCTTCGCGCCGGACTACGCGGCGGTGGCCATCGGCTACGCGATCGCCTGCCTGGGCTATGGCTTTGCGCGACCGGGCTTCACGGCCGGCGCGTCGCTGTCGGTCCACGCCAAGGACCAGGCCGGCGCCGCGGGCGCGATCGCGGCGATCAACGGCCTGAACGTGGTCGTCGCGCCGCTGTTCGTGCTGCTCTACGAGAAGATCGGCTGGGGGCCGTTCGTGCTGAACGCCCTGATCCTGGCGGCCATGCTGGCCTACGCCCTGCGCCAGACGGTGCTGCGCTCGGTCAGCGACGTCGGGCCCGAGCGGGAGGCGACGATCGCGGGGCTGGAGCGCAGCGACGAAGGCGGCGTCTAAGCCGTCATCCGCTCCAGGGCGCGGCGGTCCTGCAGCACCACGTGGCGGACGGTCGGCAGGGCGATCAGGCCCTCGTCCTGCAGGCTGGTCAGGGTGCGCGAAACGGTCTCGATCGTCAGGCCCAGATAGTCGGCCATGTCCTGGCGGCTCATCGGCACGTCCAGTTCGGCCTTGGCGCGGGTGCGCTCGGCGATGTCCAGCAGCAGGCCGGCGACGCGCTCCTGGGCCGAGCGGCGGCCCAGCATCAGCACGTGGTCCTGGCTGCGCTGCAGGCCTTCGGCGGTCAGGCGCAGGATGGCGCGGGCGGCGTCGCCGCGCTTGGCGGCCAGGTCGCTGAGAGCGCCGCGGCGGATCATGCGGATGGTGGTGTCGGTCATGGCCTCGGCCGTGACGCGGTGGGCCTCGCCCAGCTCCAGGCCGAAATAGTCGCCGGCGAAGTGGAACTCGTCGATCTGGCGACGGCCGTCGCGCAGGATGCGGTAGGTCCGGACCGCGCCGGAGACGACCTGATAGACGTAGTCGGCGGTTTCGCCTTCCCCGAAGATCTCCTCGTCGCGGGCGAAGCGCGGGCAGGCGCAGGGCATGGCGAGGACGGCGTCGAGACCGCCATCGAGTTGGACGGCCGGTTCGAAGCTTTGCGTGCGGATCGGAGACAGCATTGGAAACCCCCAGTTGCCCGAGGGTTATTGCGCCAAAGCAAAAGTCGCGAAATTCGGGGGGGCCGCCTAAGGAAGCCTCGCTAAGGGAAACCCCTTATGCGGCGACCCTTTACAAATCCGGTTTGACCGGGATCAAAGCCAGGGGCCGGCCCGCCTGCGAAGAATTGTCCCATGTGCGACCGGCCCGACCTGTCGGACGGCGACGTCCGGCCCCTGATCCTTCTGCTCGTTGCGGACGAGCCCTTGCGCGAGGCGTTGCGGTTCTCCCTCGAGACCGAGGGCTATAGCGTGACGGCGCCGTCGTGCGCCGACAGCTGCTCGTCGTGCCTGGATTGCCGCGCCGCCGCCTGCGTGATCATCGACGACGGCTCGGCGCCGCTGCCGACGCCGATCCCCGGTCGCTCGACCATCGTCCTGACCAGCGACGCCCAGCGCTTCCAGCGCCAGGGCGTCAAGGACGTCACCGTCGTGGAAAAGCCGCTCCTGGACGACTCGCTGGGCCGCGAGCTGGCGGCGCTGCTGGCGAAGCACTGATCGGCCTCGCCGGCGCGTCCTATCCGCCGCGCACCGACAGCGTCATGCGCACCAGGGCGGCCAGGTTGTCGGCCTGCATCTTGGTCATCAGCTTGGCGCGGTAGATCTCGACGGTGCGCGGGCTGATGCCCAGCTCGCGGGCGATCACCTTGTTGGCGTGGCCGGCGACCACGCCGTCCAGCACCTGGCGCTCGCGCTCGGACAGGCTCTCGATGCGCTTGAGGATCGCCGCCTGGTCGGTGGAGACCGGCGCGGCCTCGACCGACTTGAACGCCCGCTGCAGAGCGTCGAGCATCCGCGACTCCGAGAACGGCTTCTCCAGGAAGTCGACGACGCCCGAGCGCATGGCCTCCACCGCCATGGGGATATCGCCATGGCCGGTGATCATCACGATCGGCATCTTGACCTTCAAGGTCGAGAGGCGCGCGACCAGGTCCTGGCCGCTCATCTCGGGCATGCGCACGTCGGTGATGATCACGCCGGGCCTGGCGCTCTCCAACGCCTCCAGGAAGGCGGGCGCGCTGGCGTAGGTGACGACCTCGAAGTCCGCGGACTCCAGCAGGAAGGCCAGGGAATCGCGAGCGCTTTCGTCGTCATCGACCACATGCACGACGGGGGCGTCACTCATCGACGGTCTCCTTGGTCTCCGCCGTCTCCGGGGCGGGCGGTAGGGTGAAGCAGAAGCGGGCGCCGCCGGCCGGGTTGGCCTCGGCCCAGATGCGGCCGCCGTGCGCCTCGATGATCGAGCGCGAGATCGACAGACCCACGCCCATGCCCTGCGGCTTGGTGGTCATGAAGGGCTGGAACAGGCGCTCCAGCACCTCGGCGGCGATGCCGGGGCCGGTGTCGTCGACGATGACCTGCGACCAGCCCTCCTCGGTCACGGCGCTGCTGATCAGCAAGGCGCGCTTCTTGGGCTCCTGAACCTGCATGGCGTCGATGCCGTTGCGGATCAGGTTCAGCAACACCTGCTGCACCTGGACCCGGTCGGCGAACACCGCGTCGGCCTTGGGATCAAGATTGAGCCGCACGTCGACCTGGCGCTCCTTCTCGCCGATCAGGGCCAGGGCGCTGGCCTCCTCGATCAGCTTGGAGAGGCTCTCGGCGTCGCGCTCGCTGGCGCCGCGGCGGACGAAGTCGCGCATGCGGTGGATGACCTCGCCGGCCCGCAGGGCCTGGGCGGCGGCGCGGTCGATGGCGTCGCGAATCTTGGCCTGGTCGGTCTCGCGGCCGCGGTCCATCAGGCGGCGCGAGCCGGTCAGCAGGTTGGCGATGGCCGACAGCGGCTGGTTCAGCTCGTGGGCCAGGGTCGAGGCCATCTCGCCCATGGCCGTCAGGCGCGAGACGTGGACCAGCTCGTTCTGCAGCTCCTGCAGGCGAGTCTCGGTCTCCTGGCTTTCCGTCAGATCGCGGATGAATCCGGTGAACGAGGGCGTGCGGCCCTTGGTCTCGCCGACCGCCAGCTCCATCGGGAAGGTCGAGCCGTCCTTGCGGCTGCCCACGACGACGCGGCCCGAGCCGATGATCCGCCGCTCGCCGGTGCGGGCGTAACGCTCGAGATAGCCGTCGTGCTGGGCCTTGTAGGGCTCTGGCATCAGCAGGCTGATGTTCTTGCCCAGCACCTCCTCGGCGGTCCAGCCAAACATCCGCTCGGCGGCGGGGCTGAACGAGGTCATCAGGCCCTGGCGATCGATGACGACCACGGCGTCGGGCACGGTGTCCAGGACCGAGCGCAGGTGGTCGTTGACCGCCGCGGCCCGGCGACGCGTGGCGTGGAACCAGCCTCCGCCCACGGCCATGCCAAAGCCGACCGACAGGAAGATCGCCGCGCAGATGCCGCTGACCAGGTTGAACGGGATGTCTCGCGTCACCCACCACACCGCCGCCCAGGCGAAGGTGGTGGCGAACACGCCGGGACCCACGCCGCCCAGCGCGGCGCTGATCAACACCGCCGGCACGAACAGCAGGAACGACGACGGCGCGGTGAAAGCCTCCGGCAGGTACAGGCGCGCGACAGCCGTCGCCATAACCGACAGGAGGGCGGTGACATAGGCGGCGGGCGAGGGATCGCTGAACAAGGTCGAGGACAGGCCTCGGGCGGGCTTCATCCGCGCAAGCACTCCAACGGAAACGCGGCCCTTATAGGCGACGTGGTTTGAGGCAGGTCAAGGCGGCGTGTCCGGCGAATGCTCAAGCTCTTGTCTTCAATCAAGGGAGACGCTCATGTCCGACGGACAAACGGTCTATCTGGGAATGGTGATCGCGGCGTTCGCCGTTTTCGCCGTCGTGCTCTTCGCGACTCATATCCGCGTGAATCTGAAGTAAGCGCGCCTTCAGAGCGTTGCGACAAGGCCCGGCGGCTCGACCGTCGGGCCTTTTTCGTGCGCGCGAACCTCGCCCAGGCGCAGCACGCGGCCGCAGAGGCGGGTCGGCGCGGGGCGGTGGCTGATCAGCACCAGACCCTGGCCGGTGCGCGCCAGGCGACGCTCCAGGCCCTCGATCACGCGGGCCTCGGTCGCCGCGTCCAGGCCCTCGGTCGGCTCGTCCAGCAGCAGCCAGGGCGCGGGGCGCAGATAGGCGCGGGCCAGGGCCAGGCGGCGGCGCTCGCCGCCCGACAGCCGCTCGCCGTCGTCGCCGAGATAGGCCGCCAGCTCGCCCGGCGCGGCGCGGACGCGATCGGCGAGGCCAGCGTCCTCCAGGGCTTCCCAGAGCGCGGCGTCGCTGGCTTGGGGCGCGGCCAGGCGCAGGTTTTCGCGCACGGTTCCGGCGATCAGGCCGGCGTCCTGCGGCAGCCAGGCGAGGGCGGCGCGGGGCAGGGGGGCGGGCGTGGCCCGCAGGCCCAGCAGGGTCTCGACCAGGGTGGTCTTGCCGCAGCCCGAGGGGCCGACGATCGCCAGCCGCTCGCCCGGCTGCAGGGTCTGGTCGAGGAGCGACAGCGAAGGCGCTTCGGCCAGGGGGTTGGCGGGGGCGCGCGGCTGGTGGCGCAGCAGGGCGTTCAGCCGGGCGCGGGCCTCGCGCGCCGCGCCGTCCTGGTCGAAGGCGTGGGCGAGGCCGGCCAGGGCCTCGACGCTCATGGCGGCGGCCAGGCCCGCCAGGGCGGCCAGCGGCGCGCCCGCCGGGGCGGCGGCGGCCATGGCGCCGGCGACGGCCGCGCCCAGGATCGCCGCCTGGCTGGCCAGGACCAGGCCTTGCGCGCGGGCGGCGGTCAGGCGGGCGGCCTCCAGGTCGGCGGCGCGCTGGTTCAGGGTCTCGCCGGCCCAGGCTTCCAGGCCGTAGGCGCGCAGCTCGGCCGAGGCCGAAACCAGGGCGGCGGCGCTGTCCTTCAGGGCCCCGACCTTGGTCTGGACGGCGGCGCGGGCGGGGGCGGAGTAGCGGCGGGCCAGGGCCCGGGCCGACAGGATCGCGGCCCCGGCGGCCGCCAGGATCACCAGGCTGGGAAGCCAGCCGGCGAAGGCGGTCAGGAACAGGCCCGCGCCCAGGCCAGCGACCGCGCTCCAGGGAGCGGACAGGCGCACGAAGCGGGTCTCGACGGCGTCGACGTCCTGCACCAGGCGGGCCGAGGCCTCGCCGCGCGACAGGGCCAGGGACTCGGTTGGCGGGGCGGCCGCGAGGCTGGCGAAGATGGCCGGACGGATGGCGGCCAGGGCCCGCAGGGCGGCGGCGTGTCCGGCCAGGCGTTCTCCATAACGGGCGGCGGTGCGCAGGATGGCCAGCAGGCGGATGCCGGCGCTGGGCAGCAGCACGTTGAAGGCGTGGGCGGCGGCGAGGCCCGCGGCGCCGGCGGCGGCGCTGGCGACGATGAACCAGCCCGACAGGCCCAGCAGCAGGGTCGAGGCCGCCCCGACCACGACGGCGCTCAGGATCGCCAGGCGCAGATTGCCGGCGTGGGCGCGCTTCTGGATTCGGATCAGGTCGTCGAGGGGCGTGGACACGGTCTTTTTCACAGCCGCACCACCTTGTCCGCCAGGGCCGCGACGGCCTCGGAATGGGTGGCGATCAAGGTCGTGCGCCCTTGGGCGGCGCGGCGCAAGGCCGTCAGCATCTGGGCCTCGGCCGCGGTGTCGAGATTGGCGGTCGGCTCGTCCAGCAGCAGGATCGGGGCGGGCTTCAGCAGGGCGCGCGCCAGGGACAGGCGCCGTCGCTCGCCGCCGGAAAGGCCGCTGCCGCGCTCGTCCAGGACGAAGTCCAGGCCGCCGGGGCGCTGGGCCAGGGCCGGACCGAGGCCCGCGTCGCGGGCGGCCGCCTCGATCTCGGCGCTGGACGCGTCCCGGCGGGAGAGGGCGATGTTGTCGGCGATCGAGGCGGGCAGGATCAGCGGCGACTGGCCGGCCCAGGCGACGTCGGCCGCCGTGATGGGGCGCGGGGCGCCGTCGATCAGGACGCGGCCTTCGCTGAGCGGCGACAGGCCCAGCAGCAGGTTCAGCAGCGAGCTCTTGCCCGCGCCGCTGGCGCCGACCAGGGCGATGATCGCGCCCGGGGCGATGTCGAGGTCGAAGCCCGACACGGCCGGGACGTCGGCCTCGGGATAGCGGATCGTCACGCGCTCGAAGCGGATCGCCGGGGCGGCGGGCAGGGGAGCGACGGCCGGGGCCGAGGCCGGCTCCTCGAAGGTCGACAGGCGCGCGGCGGCGGCCTCGGCGGCCTGGCGGTCGTGATAGGCGGCGGCGAGGCGCCGCATCGGGGCGTAGACCTCCGGCGCCAGGGCCAGCACGAAGAAGGCGCGCTTCAGGTCCAACTGCTCGGGGACGGGGAAGGGCAGCAGGCGCAGCAGGTTGAAGCCGCAATAGACCGCGACCAGGGCCACCGACAGGGCGGCGAAGAACTCCAGGGCCGCCGAGGACAGGAAGGCCACGCGCAGCACCTTCAGCGTCCGTTCGGCCAGGGCCGAGGCCGAGCGGGAGAGGGCGGCGGTGGTCGTTCCCTCGGCCTCGAAGGCCAGGACCACGGGCAGGGCGCGGACGCGGTCGAGGAACAGGCCCGAAAGTCGTTCAAGGGCCTGGAACTGGGCGCGGGCCTCGGCCGCGGCGGCGGTCCCGGCCAGGATCATGGCGGCGATGAAAGGGATCAGGGTGGCCAGCATGATGGCCGCGCAGATCGGGCTGGCGATGGCCGCGACGGCGATCATCAGGAGGGGCAGGGCGGCCGCCGCCATCCGCGTGGGCAGGAAGCGGGCGAAGTAGCCGTCCATCGCCTCGACGCCCTCGACCAGGGCGGTGGTCGCCTCGCCGGCCGAGCGGCGGGGGCCGCCGAACACGGATCGCGCCAGCTCCGCGCGCAGGCCGGCCTTGGCCCCGGCGGCGGCCTCCGCGCCGGCCCGGGCGTTGGCGTAGGCCAGCAGCGCGCGCAGCAGCATGGCCGCCAGTACGCCGGCCAGGCAGGCGGAAAAGATCAGGGGATCCCGATGGTTGGCGATCGCGTCGGCGCCGAGGGCGAGGCCCGCCGCGAAGCCGATCGCGGCCACTCCGTCCAGCAGGCCCAGGACCCGAGCGTGGCGCAGGGCGGGGCCGGCGGTCCGGTCACGACGCTTCAGCCAAGCCTTGGAAACGGAGGGGTGGACAATCTGTACTATGTGGGAACCCATGGCTTGAGTGTAGGCTGAGGTTGCTTCCGAGCCTTGATCACGATCAAGGTTCGGGGCAACGGCCCGATCTAGGGCTTGCCCTTGGTCGGCGTGCGTATCGACCGTTGTCTCGGAGTTGTCCATGGACCCCGCGGTTATCGACCTGTCGCGACTGCAGTTCGCGCTGACGGCCCTCTACCACTTTCTGTTCGTACCCCTGACCTTGGGGCTCTCCTTCATGCTGGTGATCATGGAGAGCATCTATGTGATGACCAAGCGCCCCATCTGGCGCACGGTCACGCGGTTCTGGGGCACGCTGTTCGGCATCAACTTCGTGCTGGGCGTAGCGACCGGGATCACCATGGAATTCCAGTTCGGGATGAACTGGTCCTACTACTCGCACTATGTCGGCGACATCTTCGGCGCGCCGCTGGCGATCGAGGGCCTGATGGCCTTCTTCCTGGAGGCGACGTTCGTCGGCCTGATGTTCTTTGGCTGGGACAAGCTGTCGCGCGTCGGCCACCTGTTCGTCACCTTCATGGTGGCGCTGGGCACCAACCTGTCGGCCCTGTGGATCCTGGTCGCCAACGGCTGGATGCAGAACCCGATCGGCTCGGTGTTCAACCCCGACACCATGCGGATGGAGGTCGCGAGCTTCCGCGACGTGCTGTTCAACCCGGTCGCCCAGGCCAAGTTCGTGCACACGGTCAGCGCCGGCTACGTGATCGCCGCGGTGTTCGTGCTGGGGATCTCGGCCTACTACCTGCTGAAGGGCAAGTACGTCGGCGTCGCCAAGCGCTCGATGACCGTGGCCGCCGCCTTTGGTCTTGCGTCATCGCTGTCGGTGGTCGTGCTGGGCGACGAGAGCGGCTACGCCCTGACCGACAACCAGAAAATGAAGCTCGCGGCGCTGGAAGCCATGTGGGAGACGGAGCCCGCCCCGGCCGGCTTGACCGCCTTCGGCGTCCCCAGCCTGGCCGAGCGCAAGACCCACTACGAGGTCAAGATCCCCTATGTGCTGGGCCTGATCGCCACCCGCAGCTTCGACCAGCCGGTGGAAGGCATCTTCCAGCTGGTCGCCAAGGCGCAGGACCGCATCGAGTCCGGCGTGGTCGCCTATGGCGCGGTCGAGGCGCTGAAGGCCAATCCGCGGGACCTGGCCGCCCGCGCCACCTTCGAGCAACACCGGCGCGACCTGGGCTACGCCCTGCTGCTGAAGCGCTATGTCGCCGATCCCCGTCAGGCCAGTCCGGACATGATCCAGAAGGCGGCCTGGGACACGGTGCCGCCGGTGCCGGTGATGTTCTGGGCCTTCCGCCTCATGGCCGGCATCGGCTTCTTGATGATCGCCCTGTTCGCCACCGCCTTCGTCCTGGTCACCCTGCGCAAGCACGAGACGCGGTGGTTCCTGATCCTGGCGGTGGCGGCCATCCCGCTGCCCTGGCTGTCGGCGGAGCTGGGCTGGGTGCTGGCCGAGGTCGGTCGCCAGCCGTGGGCGGTGGACGGCGTGCTGCCGACCTTCCTCAGCGCGTCCAGCCTGACCGTTCCGCAGCTGCTGACCAGCATCGCGGCCTTCACCCTGTTGTACGGCGCCCTGGCGGTGGTCGAGGTCGGCCTGATCCTCAAGACCATCAAGAAGGGGCCTTTCGCCAAGCATGACGAGCCGGCGCCCGACGGTTCGCCCGAACCTGAACCGGCCGTGGCCTAAGAGGAGCGACAATCATGGATATCCCCGTCGATTTCGCCACGCTTCGCGTCATCTGGTGGGCCCTGGTCGGCATCCTGCTGATCGGCTTCGCCCTCACCGACGGCTTCGACATGGGCGTCGGCGCCCTGCTGCCCTTCGTCGCCAAGACCGACAAGGAACGCCGGATGGTGATCAACACCATCGGCGCGACCTGGGAAGGCAACCAAGTGTGGTTCATCCTGGGCGGCGGCGCCATCTTCGCCGCCTGGCCGTTCGTCTACGCCATCAGTTTCTCGGGCTTCTACCTGGCCATGTTCGTGGTCCTGGCGGCCATGATCCTGCGGCCGGTGGGCTTCAAGTACCGCTCCAAGCGGCCCGACCCGCGCTGGCGGTCCTTCTGGGACTGGGCGCTGTTCGTCGGCGGCTTCGTGCCGGTGCTGTGCTTCGGCGTGGCCCTGGGCAACGTGCTGCAAGGCGCGCCCTTCCGTCTGAACGACGACCTGAGGGCGTTCTATGACGGCTCGTTCCTGGGCCTGTTCTCGCCGTTCGCCCTGCTGTGCGGCCTGCTGTCGGTCGCCATGCTGGTGCTGCACGGCGCGGCCTGGATCACGGTGAAGGGCGAGGAGGGCCCGGTGACCGACCGCGCCCGCCGCATCGGCGAGATCGCCGGCCTGGCCAGCATCGTGCTGTTCGCCGCCGGCGGCTTCTGGGTCGCCTTCGGCGGCATGGGCTTCCGGATCGAGGGCCTGGCCGACGCGGCGGGTCCGTCGAACCCGCTGCGCGGCGCCGCCGCGGTGTCGGCGCCGGGCGCCTGGCTCGACAACTACGGCCGCCACGGCTGGACCATCGTCGCCCCCGTGCTGGGCTTTGCGGGCGCGGCCCTGGCGCTGCTGGGCCTGCGCGCCAAGTCGGCCTGGATGGCGTTCGCCGGCTCCTCGGCCTCGGCCGCGGGGATCATCGGGACCGTCGGCCTGTCGATGTTCCCGTTCATCCTGCCCAGCTCGGTCGATCCGCGCTCCAGCCTGACGGTCTGGAACGCCTCGTCCTCGCACCTGACCCTGTTCGTCATGCTGGTCGTGACGGTGGTCTTCCTGCCGCTGGTGCTGCTCTACACCGCCTGGGTCTACAAGGTGCTGTGGGGCCGCAGCACCACGGCCGCCCTGTCCACCAACCCCGACCTCTACTGATCCGAAGGATACGAACCGATGTGGTACTTCACCTGGATCCTGGGCCTGGGCCTGGCCGTCGCCTTCGGCGTCCTCAACGGCGTCTGGTACGAGTTCAATCTGGCCGATGATGGCGACGAAGGCCTGTCCGAGCCGTAAAAGCTGTCATCCCGGCCCAGCGCGAAGCGCGCCGAGCCGGGACCCAGGAGCCGGCGCATCGCGTTTGCCCCTGGGTCCCGGCTCTCCGCTACGCTGGGGCCGGGATGACAGTTTTTATTGAGCCGCGACATTTGGGCGCGCCCCGAACGCGTTTGGCTTAACGCTTGCTAAAGGCGGCGCAGGGTTAACTGGCAAGGTGTTCCGGAGCGCGTCGAAGCGCGGCCCCGGAGCCAAGCCTTACGTTCCCGGGGACCGCTTATGACCGACAACACCGCGCCTGCTCTGGAGCTGATCTCGTTCTGCATCGGCGAGCAGGAATTCTGCATCGATGTGAAGACCGTCCGCGAGATCCGCGGCTGGACCCCGGCCACCCCGATCCCCCACGCCCCGGCCTATCTGCGCGGCGTCATCAATCTTCGCGGCGCGATCATGCCGGTCATCGACCTGCGCAACCGCCTGGGCCTGGGCGTCACCATCCCCGAGACTCGCCACGTGATCGTGGTCGTCGAGTGCCAGGACCGCCTGGCTGGCATCCTGGTGGACGCGGTGTCGGAAACCTTCACCGTGCCGCGCGACAGCCTGCAGCCGGCCCCGGACGTCGGCGAGGAGCTGCGCTATCTCCAGGCGATCATCTCGATCGAGAACCGCCTGATCAGCTACCTGCGCATGGACGACGTGTTCCCGGCGCAGATCAGCGAAGCGGCTTAGGATTAAGATGCTCCCCCATGATACGGGGGAGCTGTCGCGTCCGCGACTGAGGGGGCGAACGCGGCGAGCGTCCAGCTAGCCCCCTCCGGCCCTCTGGGCCACCTCCCCCGCACGCGGGGGGGGGGGAACTTCCCTCAAATCACCCCTTGCGAACGATCCGCGCCGCCGCGGCGTGGAAGCCGGCTTCGGCCTCGGCGGAGTCGGCCACCGCCGCGTGGCGGTC
>NZ_CALCDX010000231.1 GCF_937900395.1 uncultured Caulobacter sp. | reverse complement strand
CCGGCTGTGCTGCGAGGCCGCCGACCGGGCGATGCAGATCCATGGCGGCATCGGCTATTCGCGGCACAAGGCGTTCGAGCACATCTACCGCCACCACCGCCGCTACCGGATCACCGAGGGCGCGGAAGAGATCCAGATGCGCAAGGTCGCCGCCTGGCTGTTCGGCTACATCGGGCCTCGCAAGCAGGCCTTCCAGTAGCGGGCGCGCGCCGCGCGACGATATGGACAAGGTTTAATTCCACGCCTCCTGACGTCGATCAAACGACGCGCTATCTAACGGGGGTACGCGAACAGTCATGTTCGCGTGTCGTATTCGCGCGTTAGGCTTCCTATCGATCGTCCGCCGCCGCGCGGACCGCTGGAGGATTGAATGAACCGTCTCGTCCGTAACACCGCGCGCGTGGCGCTGATCGTCGCCGTGCCGGCCACGCTGGCCGGCTGCGGGATCAACACCATCCCCACCCAGGACGAAGCGACCAAGGCCGCCTGGGCCGAGGTCCAGAACCAGTACCAGCGCCGGGCCGACCTGGTGCCGAACCTGGTCGCCACGGTGAAGGGCTACGCCGCCCAGGAGAAGGACGTCCTCACGGCGGTGACCGCCGCGCGCGCCAGCGCCACCCAGGTCAAGGTCGACGCCTCGACCATCACCGACCCGGCCCAGTTCCAGAAATTCGCCGCCGCCCAGGACCAGTTGTCGGGCGTGCTGGGCCGCCTGATGGTGATCCAGGAACGCTATCCGGAGCTGAAGTCGAACCAGAACTTCATGGCCCTGCAGAGCCAGCTGGAAGGCACCGAGAACCGCATCGCCATCGCGCGCCGCGACTACAACCAGGCCGCCCAGACCTACAACACCACGCTGCGGACCTTCCCCAGCATCCTGTGGGCCAAGACGGTCTATAGCGGCCAGAAGCCGGCCCAGCTGTTCCAGGCCACGGCCTCGGCCCAGAGCGCGCCGACCGTGGACTTCTCCAGCCCGCCGACGGCGACGCCGCCGAAGGTGCAATAGACCCGTGAGCCTGACCGCTCTCATCCTCCCCCGTAAAACGGGGGAGGGGGACCGCGAAGCGGTGGAGGGGGCGTCCAAGCACCGGATGCGCCCCCTCCGTCACGGCGCGCACACGCGCCGCGCCACCTCCCCCGTTGCACGGGTGAGGATGTTGGTGCTGACGCTCGTGGCCCTAGCGATGGCCCTGCCCGCCCTCGCCGCCCCGACCTTTCCGCCGCTGACCGACCGGGTGGTCGACGAGGCGCAGGTGCTGTCGCCCGACACCGAGCGCGAACTCTCCGACAAGCTCGAGAACCTTGAGGCCACGACAGGCCGCCAGCTCGTCGTGGCGACGGTGTCGAGCCTGCAGGGCTATCCGATCGAGGACTACGGCTATCAGCTGGGCCGAACCTGGGGGATCGGCCAGAAGGGCGAGAACAACGGCGTCATCCTGCTGGTCGCGCCCAACGAGCGGAAGGTGCGGATCGAGGTCGGCTATGGGCTCGAGCCCGTCCTGACCGACGCCCTCTCCAGCGTCATCATCCAGAGCGCGATCCTGCCCAAATTCCGCGACGGCGACCTGTCCGGCGGGGTCGTGGCGGGAACCGACGCCCTGGTCGAGCAGCTCAGCCTGCCGGCCGACCAGGCCAAGGCCCGCGTCGCCGAGGCCAGCCAGCCCGAGCGCCACAAGGCCGAGGGCTCGCCGATTGTCGCGATCTTCGTCATCCTGTTCCTGATCGTCGTGTTCTCCAGCCTGTTCCGGGGCGGACGACGCGGCGGCCTGGGCTCGGCCCTGCCATGGATCATCCTCAGCGCCCTCAGCGACAGCCGTCGCGGCGGCGGCGGTTGGGGCGGCGGCGGCGGCGGGTTCTCGGGCGGCGGCGGATCGTTCGGCGGCGGCGGCAGTTCGGGGAGCTGGTGAGATGCCTACCAACATGACGCCCGAGGACCTCGATCGCATCGCCCAGGCCGTGGCCGAGGCCGAGAAGACCACCGCCGGCGAGATCTTCTGCGTCCTGGCGCCGGAGGTGTCGGACTATCGCGAGACGCCGCTGGTCTGGGCCGCCGCGACGGCTCTGGTGCTGCCGGCGGCGGCGCTGTTCGCCGGTTTCCGCCCGGAGATGCTGACCCGCCTGTTCGGCGGCTGGAGCGTCGGTCACGCCGCGGCGATGGACGGCGCGATCCTGTCGGCGCTGTCGACCTATATCGCCCTGCAGGCCGTGGTGTTCGTGCTGGCGGCGCTGGTGGTCTCGATCCCAAGCGTCCGCAGCGCCCTGACGCCCGGCGCGCTGAAGACGGCGCGGGTCAAGAAGGCGGCCATGGAGCAGTTTCTGAGCCATGGCTTGCACGTCACCCGCGACCGCACCGGCGTGCTGATCTTCGCCGCCCTGGCCGAGCATCGCGTCGAGGTGATCGCCGACGAGGGCATCTACGCCGCCGCGCCGAACGCGGTCTGGGACGAGGTGGTCGCCGACCTGGTGGCCGGCCTCAAGCGCGACGCCATCGCCGACGGTTTCGTGGCCGCCGTGCGCCGCGCCGGCGCCATCCTGGCCGAGCACGTGCCGCCCAGGTCGGACAATCACAACGAACTGCCGGACGGCCTGACCATCCTGCCCAAGCGCTGACAGCGAAAGCCGTCCCGCTGGCGATATTCGGCTTGGCCTTGCTGCTGTTCTGGCGTCCCATGGCGGCGGAGTCAGAGCGCGCCTAACGCGCCGAAGGGGGAAACCGACATGTCCAGCATCGACCCGACCCGAGCCCAGTTCGACGCCTTCAAGGCCCTGCCGCGCGACACGCCGATCCACATGCTCAACCTGATCCGGCTGAAGCCGATGGCGGACTATCCGCCCGACCATCCCAACCACGGCAAGGGCATGACGGGCCTGGAAGCCTATCGCGAATACGGGCGAACCTCGGGCCCGATCTTCCAGGGCCTGGGCGGTCGCCAGGTCTGGTCGGGTCGGCCGGAGACGGTGGTGACGGGGCCGAGCGACGAGCGCTGGGATCTGGCCTTCATCGCCGAATATCCGAACGCGGCCGCGTTCCTGGCCATGGTCACCAACCCCGACTATCGCGAGCACGTGAAGCACCGCCAGGCGGCGGTCGAGGATTCGCGCCTGATCCGGCTGGCGCCGCTGACGCCCGGCGCGGGTTTCGGCGAGTAGCCCTACTCCGCGGCCATCGCCAGCGGCGCGGCCTGGGCGCCGCGCACGAGGCGGCCCGGCAAGACGCCGGTCGGCTCGCCGTCGCGCTGGGTGACCACGCCGCCGACGATCGTGGCGACATAGCCGTGGGCGCGCTGAACCAGGCGGCGTCCGCCGGCCGGCAGGTCATAGGCCACCTTCGGCGCTTCCAGCTTCAGGCCCTCGTAGTCGATGACGTTGAGGTCGGCGCGATAGCCGGGCGCGATCAGGCCCCGATCGAACAACCCCACCGCCTGGGCGGTGTCGCGCGTCTGGCGGGCGATCATCGTCTCCAGCGCCAGCCGGGGTCCGCGCGTGCGATCGCGGGTCCAGTGGATCAGGTTGCTAGTCGGAAAGCTGCCGTCGCAGATCATGCCGACATGCGCCCCGCCGTCCGACAACCCCGGGACGGTGTCGCGATGGCTCAGCATCGCGAAGCTGGGGTCCAGCGATCCGTCGGCGTAGTTGAGGAACGGGTGATAGAGCATGCCGCGCCCGTCGTTCGCCAGCAGGGCGTCCAGCGCCACGACGGCGGGATCGCGGCCTTCCCGCGCGGCGATGGCCGCCACGGTGCGATCGGCCGTCGGCTCGTAGTCGGGCTCGTCGTCCATCGGGAACAGGTTGTCCCAAGCGCGCAGGGCGCTGCCCGCGAAGGGCCCCTTGGCGTCCGCGTCGTGGGCGAGGAGCCGGGCCCGGAAGCTCGGGTCCGACAAAGCCGCGACCTTGTCCGCCAGCGGCATGTCCTTCAGTTCGGCGAAGACGGGGTTCTGGCTGAACGGATTGAGCGTCAGCTGCAGACCGAACAACACCCCGACCGGCCGGCCGCAGACCTGGGCCTTCATCGGCAGGCCGGCGTCGACCGCCGCCGATAGGCCTGCCAGCATCGCCTTCCAGCCCTCGGGCGCCTTGGGGCTCTGGACCAGGGAGAACGACAGCGGCCGCCCCGAACGCTCGACGATGCGCCGGAGCATGGCCAGCTCGGTCGCGCCGTCCGGGAAGAAGTCCGAGACCACCTGCAGGACGCCCCGGCCCGCCGCGGCGAGGCCCATGGCGATCCCCGTCAGTTCGTCCTCGCCGGCGGTCAGGGTCGGCGTCGGCTGGCCGTCGCTGGTGCGATGGTTGAGCGTGCGCGAGGTGGAAAAACCCAGCGCTCCGGCCTCGACGGCCCGCCGAGCCAGGGCGGCCATGGCGGCGATGTCGGCCGCGGTCGCCGGCTCGCGGTTCGCGCCGCGCTCGCCCATCACATAGACCCGCAGGGCCGCGTGCGGCAGCTGGGCGGCGATGTCGACGTCGAAGGCGCGCCCGGCCAGGACGTCGAGATAGTCGGGAAAGCTTTCCCAGCTCCACGGAAGCCCCTCGGTGAGCACCGGAAACGGAATGTCCTCGACGCCCTCCATCAGGCGGATGAGGCGGTCGTGATCCTCTGGCCGGCAAGGCGCGAAACCGACGCCGCAATTGCCCATCACCACGGTGGTCACGCCGTGGCCGGAGCTGGGCGTCATGCGCTCGCCCCAGGTCGCCTGGCCGTCATAGTGGGTGTGGATGTCGACGAAGCCGGGCGTCACGATCCGGCCGCGGGCGTCGATCTCCTCGGCCCCGGCCGCGAGGCCGCGCCCCAAGGCGGCGATCCGACCGTCTCGAACCCCCACGTCGGCCACGACGCCGGGCGCGCCCGAGCCGTCGAAGACCGTCCCGCCGCGCAGGACGAGGTCGTAGGCGTGGTCCGCGGCTGGGGCGGCCATGGCGCATCCTCCCGTATCGTTGGCGGAAGGGTCCGCCCGCGTCCGGAGGGCGTCAAGCTTACCCCGGCGGAAAGGGGGCGGCCGCCTGGCGACCGCCCCGCCCCGGCCTAGAACGCCTTGCGCACCGTCACGCCCGCCGTGCGCGGCTGGCCCACAGAGTAGCCCAGGCGCGCTCGTCCGCCGCGTTCGCGGTCGAATGACAAGAGGGCGTTCTCGTCAAACAGGTTGTTGACGTAGAGCGTGACGTCGACGCCGTCCTTCATCTCGACGCCGGCGCTGAGATTGACGATCTCGTAGCTGGGCAGTTTCAGGTCGACGACCGTCGGGACCAGACCTGTCGCCCCGCCGAACGGCAGGTTCGAGACGAAGGAGCGGGGATTGTTCTCCTGGTCGCTAGCCTGGGTGAAGCGACTGCCGACGTGCTGGATGGAAGCCTTCACATAGCCGTTGGCGCCGTCAAAGACCTCGCGGCTGTAGGTGACGTCGAACGAGATCTGGAACTTCGGCACGGACGGCAGGCGGTTGCCGTCGCGGATGCCGCCGATCACCGCGCCCGTCCCGTCCTTCACGGTCGAGTCGAACTGGGCCTCCAGCAGACTGCCCGACAGGCCGATGTCGAGACCCGAGGCGAGGCGCGCGGTCAGCTCGCCCTCGATCCCCTTGGTGTGAGCCTTGGGCACGTTGAACACCACGCGCGAGCTGCACGAACCGGCGTCGAGCGTCGTCTGCAGGTTCTTTATGTCGGTGTAGAACACCGCGCCGTTGAAGCGGACCCCGCCAAAGCGCGACTTGATGCCGCCTTCGTAGTTCCAGAGCGTCTCGTCGTCATAGTTCTGGTAGCCGCCGAAGATCGCGGCGTCCTGCGGCGTGCATAGCGGCAGGTTCAGCGGATCGTTGACGCCGCCCAGCCGGAAGCCCTTCGAGGCCTGGGCGTTGAAGGTGACGTTGCTCGTCGCCTCGTAGCTCAGCAGGAAGCGAGGCGTGAAGCCGTCCGACGAGGTCTTGTCGGTGCGGTTGTCGCCGTTGGCGAACAGGCCCCCGGACTTGAATTGCCGCGTCTCGCTGAAGTCGTAGTAGCGCCCGCCCGCCGTCGCGGTCAGCTTGCCCAAGGTGTAGTTCAGCTCGCCGAACAAGGCCTTTTGCTTGATGTCGTAGGGCAGGTAGGCGTTGTAGGGCGAGTTGCCGGGGAAGCCGTTGGCGACAGCCGCCGAGGTTCCAGCGCCCAGCACAGCGTCGGTATAGGCGTCGTACCCGGGCGTCGGCAGGCGCTGGTTATAGACGCGGTCGACCTTTGAATAGAAGCCGCCGACCACCCATTGCAGCGGCCCGTCGCCGGTGGAGGCCAGGCGCAGCTCCTGGGTGAATTGCTCGAGGTCCGTGGTGTCCACCAGCTTGGACGGCAGGGTGACCGCCGCGGCCGGGAAGCCGAGATCCACCGAGACGCTGCCGGACAGCGCGCTGGCGTCCCGGTTCACGGCGATGTCGCGGCTGATGTAGCTGGTGACCGAGGTCAGGGACGCCCCGCCCAGATCCAGGTTGGCCGTCAGATCCGCGAGCAGGGTGTTGTCGGCGAAGCTCTCGTCCAGCAGCAGATACTGCTCGCGCTCGTCCAACTGAATCCGGGGCCGGGTCGTCGTGTTGTTGTTGGCGAAGAGGTTGAACACCTCCTGCCGATTGAAGCCGCTGGCCCGGATCTCCTGATAGACGACGCGCGGGGTCAGGCTGAAGGTCTCGGTGGGCTGGATCAGGAACGAGATCCGGCCGCCGCGCCGCGAGCCGCTGTTGACGTTCTTCTCGACCTTGCCGCCTTCCTTGAAGGCGTCGATGAAGCCGCCATAGCGGGTCAGGTAGCCGACCGCGCGCATGGCGACCTTGTCGGAGATCGGCACGTTGACCGCCCCCTTCACGTGGCCGCCGAAATCGTCACCGCCGACCAAGCTGGCATTGGCCTCGAAGACGCCCTCGTTGACGCCAAGCTTGGGCTGGTTGGTGATGTAGCGAATGGTGCCGCCCACCGAGCCAGAGCCGAACAGGGTGCCCTGCGGGCCGCGCAGCGTCTCGACCCGGTTCAGGTCGAACAGGTCGATGTCGGGCGTGAACAGCGACAACGAGATCACTGACTCGTCGAGATAGACGCCGACCTGCTCCTTGACGCCCGGCTGGTCGCGGACGACCTGGCCGGCCGAGACGCCGCGCACCGAGACCTGGCTCTGGCCCGGGCCGAGGTTCTGGATCGTCAGGCCCGCGACGTTGCGGGAGAGGTCCTCCAACGTGACCGCGCCGGAGCGCTGGATGTCCTTCTCGGTCTGGGCGTTGATCGAGAAGGGGATGTCCTGGATCGTCGCGTCGCGCTTGGTGGCGGTGACGATGATTTCCTCGACCGCGGTCTGGTCGGCTTGCTGCGCCGACGCCAGGGCGGGGGCGAGCAGAAGCGTGGACAGCGCGGCGCCGCCCAGCAGGGCGCGGCGCGCGCGGCGGCGCGATGTGGCGATGATCATGTTTTCCTCCCAACCCTTTATTTTTGTGGCGGCGAGGTCGAGCCCGCAGCGCAACTCCAGCGTTCATCCTGGAATCACGGAAAGTCAACGCGAAAAGAAACCACTTGAAATCAGCATTTTAGATGATGGTGCGAACCGGTTTCGAAGTTTCCGTATGAAAAAGGGGCTGAACTTACGTTTACGCACACGTGACCTTTCGCGCTGCGGAAAGCCGGTCTAGGGTGGCGGCAATTCAAACTAATGTTTAACGGGGAGAGCGCCCTCATGCGCGAAGCGGTCATCGTCTCTTACGCCCGCACGGGCCTGGCCAAGTCCAACCGCGGCGGCTTCAACAACACCCACGGCGCGGCCATGGCCGGCCACGCCATCCAGCACGCGGTCAAGCGCGCCAAGCTCGATGGGGCCGAGGTCGAGGACGTGGTCCTAGGCTGCGGCGGCCCCGAAGGCGCCACCGGCATGAACGTCGCCCGCAACGCGGCGATGTGGGCCGGCCTGCCGATCACCACCTCCGGCCAGACCGTCAATCGCTTCTGCTCCTCGGGCCTGCAGGCGATCGCGACGGCCGCCAACTACGTCCGCAACGACGGCGCCGATGTCGCGGTCGGCGGCGGCGTGGAGTCGATCTCGCTGGTGCAGGGCGGCGGTCACATGAACCGCTTCCACATCACCGAAGAGAAGCTGATGCAGACCCATCCGGCCCTCTGGATGGCGATGATCGACACCGCCGACATCGTGGCCAAGCGCTACAACGTCAGCCGCGAGTACCAGGACGAGTACGCCCTGCGCAGCCAGCAGCGCATCGCCGCCGCCCAGGCCGCCGGGCTGTTCAAGGACGAGATTGTCCCGATGGCCACCAAGATGAAGGTGGTCAACAAGGAGACCAAGGAAGAGAGCTTTGTCGACTACGTGGTCGACAAGGACGAATGCAACCGCCCCGACACCACCCTGGAAGGCCTGGCCAGCCTGAAGCCGGTGATGGGCGAGGGCAACTTCGTCACCGCCGGCAACGCCAGCCAGTTGTCCGACGGCGCCGCCGCCGTGGTGGTGATGGAGGCCAAGGAGGCCGCGCGTCGCGGCCTGGAGCCGCTGGGCGCCTTCCGCGGCTTCGCCGTCGCCGGCTGCGAGCCGGACGAAATGGGCATCGGCCCGGTCTTCGCCGTGCCGCGCCTGCTCGAGCGCCACGGCCTGAAGATCGACGACATCGATCTGTGGGAGCTGAACGAGGCGTTCGCCAGCCAGTGCCTCTACAGCCGCGATCGTCTGGGCATCGACCCGGAAAAGTACAACGTCAACGGCGGCTCGATCGCCATCGGCCACCCGTTCGGCATGACCGGCGCCCGCTGCGCCGGGCACCTGCTGCTGGAAGGCAAGCGCCGCAAGGCCAAGCTGGGCGTCGTGACCATGTGCATCGGCGGGGGTATGGGCGCGGCCGGCCTGTTCGAAATCTTCTGATTTCGATCAGGACGGGCAACCGCGCCCATCAACGAAAAGTGCTGAGATCGCCTTCGCGATCTCAGTGTGGCGCCGCCGGTCTTTTCGAAATCTTCTGATCTAGGCCGCGAAGCCAAGGCTACCTCAAGAAGGCCGGGAACCGTGAAGGCGGTTTCCGGCCTTTGTTGTTGTCGTTTCAACAACAACGGACCCGACCGCCATGGCCGCCAAGGCCTTTTTCGCCGTCGCCCTTCTGGTCGCCGCCGCCATAGGATTGGCGCTGCCGACTCCGGGCGCGAGCCACGAGCCGCAAGCCACTCGCTCGTCGTTCGAGACGATCCCGATCGACTGAACGCATAGAAAAAGGGCTCCCCGGCTTCCCGGAGAGCCCTCGGCAGTGACCGACCTAAACCTTAGAACTCTTCCCAATCCTCGGCGACGGCCACCGCCGCCGATCCCGACGACCGGCCCGGACGGGCGGCGCGCGAGGGCGCGGAAGGAGCGGAAACGGAGGGGCGCGACGCTGGCTTGGAAACCGGAGCCGAGGCTGGCGCGGACGCCGCCGAGACGGCGCCTTGGGCCACGCGGAAGCGGGCGACCATCTCGCTCAGCGAACGGGCCTCGCCCTTCAGGGAGTGGGTGGCGGCCGTGGCTTCCTCGACCATGGCGGCGTTCTGCTGGACGACCTGGTCCATCTGGTTCACGGCCGTGTTGACCTCGTTCAGGCCCGTGGCCTGCTCGGCGGCCGAAGCGGCGATCTCGGTGACCAGGGCGTCGATGGTGGCGACCTGATCGACGATCCGCTGCAGCGCCTCGCCGGTCTGGCCGACCAGGTCCACGCCGGCCTCGACCTGCGAGGTGGAGGTCGAGATCAGGGCCTTGATCTCCTTGGCGGCCTCGGCCGAGCGCTGGGCCAGGGCCCGCACTTCCTGGGCGACGACCGCGAAGCCCTTGCCGGCTTCGCCCGCCCGGGCGGCTTCGACGCCGGCATTCAGGGCCAGCAGGTTGGTCTGGAAGGCGATCTCGTCGATCACGCCGATAATCTGGCTGATCTGGCTGGACGAGGTCTCGATCTCGCTCATCGCCGAGACGGCCTGGCTGACGATCGAGCCCGAACGCTCGGCGTCGGTGCGCGCGGTGGCGACCACTTGCGAGGCCTCCTTCGCGCCCGAGGCGGTCTTGCGGACCGTGGCGGTGATCTCGTCCAGGGCGGCCGCGGTCTCTTCCAGGCTGGCGGCCTGCTGTTCGGTGCGACGCGACAGGTTGTCCGAGGCGTCGGCGATCTCGTCGGCGCCGCTGTTGACGCCGCTGGTGGCGCGACCGATCGCCTGGATGGCTTCCTGCATGCGGTCGGCGGCGGCGTTGAAGTTGGTCTTCAAGCTTTCGGTCTTCGGCGCGAAGGGCACGACGATCCGGTGCGTCAGGTCGCCCGAGGCCATGTGGTCCAGGGCTTCGTTCAGGGCGGTGATCGCCTGGGCGTCTTCGCGGGCCGAGGCAGCCTTCTCGGCTTCGTTGGCCGAGCGCTCGCTCTCGGCGGCCTGGCGTTCTTCGACCGCGGCCTGCTCGATGCGGATCTTCTCGATCGCGGCGTCCTTGAAGTAGCTGACGGCCGAAGCCATGTCGCCGATTTCGTCCTTGCGGCCCATGGCCGGGACTTCGACGCTGTTGTCGCCGGCGGCCAGACGGCGCATGGCGTTGGTCATGGCCGCGACCGGGCGGGCGATGGCGCCGGTCAGCAGCAGGCCGCCCGCGATGGCGATGCCGGCGGTGATCAGGATGCCGACGGCCAGGACGATCGTGGACTGCAGCGACGCCTTCTTCTGGGCGGCGGCCTCGGTGGCGAGCTCTTCCTCGGCGTGCTTGGTGATGGCTTCGATGGCGTCCTCGACGGGCGTCACGGCCTGGTCGGCGACGCCGTCGTTACGGACCAGCTCCACGGCCTGGGGGCGGGTCGCCGGATCGGCGCCCAGTTGCTCGCCCGGCTCGATCGCCATCTTGCGATAGTTGGCGTAGGCGCTCTCGACGGCGCTGATGCGGGCCAGATCCTCGGCGTCGCCGTCGGCCAGGGTCTTCATCTTGTCCAGAGCCTTGAAGAACTTCGGCTTGTGGGCCTCTTCCAGGCGCTGGACATAGTAGGGGTCGCCGGACAGCAGGAAGCCGCGCAGCGAGTTCTCCTGGCGGGTCAGGCGGAACGCCGCCGTATCGGCCGCGCGCAGCATCTCATAGGCCCGCTCGGTCCGCTCGACGGAGTGACCCAGATTGACCTTGTTGACATACAGGGCGACGCCCATCGCCATGATTGTCGCCAGCATGACGGCGAAAACCGCCATCAGCTTCTGGGGGATTTTCAGGTTGCCGAAGGACACCGCGCGAACTCCTCATTCTTGGAGCGACGGCGACGCCGGCCCAGAGACGTCAGAGTCGTCCCTTTGCCCAAAACGCGACCGTCACGCCTAAAATTCGCGCAGTCAGCGTTGCGGAGGCATTAACCGTGCGCGTGACGGAATGTCGCATACACCATATCGTCCCCATTTCCGGTCAATGGGCCTCATCCCAGTTGAGTGCGGCGCGAACCTCAACTGTGAGCGGCACGGACAGGGCGACCGCCGGCTCCGCCGCTTTTTCCATCACGCGGGCGATCACCTGGCGGGCGGTCTCGGCCTCGGCTTCCGGCGCCTCGAAGACCAGTTCGTCGTGCACCTGCAGCAGCATGCGGGCCGAGAGCCCCGCCTCCTTCAGCGCCGCCGGCATACGGATCATCGCCCGACGCATGACGTCGGCCGCGGCCCCCTGGATCGGGGCGTTGATGGCGGCGCGCTCGGCGAACTGCCGCTGGCCGACCGACTTGGCCTGGATCTCCGGGATGTTGATCTTCCGGCCGAAGATCGTCGTGACGTAACCGTGCTCGCGCACGAAGGCCTTGGTCGCGTCCATATAGGCCTGGATGCCCGGGAAGCGCTCGAAATAGGTCTTGATATAGGCCCCGGCCTCGCCCTGCGGGATGCCCAGCTGGTTGGCGAGACCAAAGGCGCTGATGCCGTAGACGATGCCGAAGTTGATGGCCTTGGCCCGGCGGCGGATCATCGGGTCCATGCCCTCGATCGGCGTGTCGAACATCTCCGAGGCCGTCATGGCGTGGATGTCGAGGCCTTCCTGGAAGGCCTTCTTCAGCTGCGGGATGTCGCCGATGTGGGCCAGCAGACGAAGCTCGATCTGGCTGTAGTCGGCGCTGATCAGCACCTTGCCAGGCTCGGCCACGAAGGCCTTGCGGATCTTGCGGCCTTCCTCGGTGCGGACCGGGATGTTTTGCAGGTTCGGATCGGACGAGGACAGGCGGCCCGTGGTCGTGGCGGCCAGGGCGTAGGAGGTGTGCACTCGGCCCGTCCGCTCGGCGATCGCCGCGACGAGGTTCTCGGTATAGGTGCCCTTCAGCTTGCTCAGCTGACGCCAGTCCAGCAGGACGCGCGGCAGCTCGTGCTCCAGCGCCAGGCTCTCGAGCACGTCGCTGTCGGTCGACCACTGGCCGGTGGCGGTCTTCTTGCCGCCCTTCATGTTCATCTCGCCAAACAGCACGTCGCCGATCTGCTTGGGACTGCCCAGGTTGAACGGTCGGCCGACCAGCTCGGTCGCCCGCGCCTCGAACTCGGCCATGCGCAGCGAGAACTCGTTGGAGAGTCGCCGCAGCGCCTCCGGATCGACCTTGATCCCGTCGTTCTCCATGGCCGCCAGCACCGCCGGCATCGGCCGCTCCAGCGTCTCATAGACCGTCAGCAGCCCCTCGCGCGCCAGGCGCGGCTTGAGAGTCTCGTAGAGGCGCAGGGTGACGTCGGCGTCCTCGGCGGCGTAGGCGGTCGCTTCGGCCAAGGCGACGTGCTTGAAGCTGATCTGGGCCTTGCCCGTCCCGGCCACTTGCTTGAACGGGATCGGCTTGTGGCCCAGCCACAGCTCCGACAGCTCGTCCATGCCGTGACCGTGCAGACCAGCCTCCAGCACGTAGCTGATCAGCATGGTGTCCTCGATCGGGGACACCTGGATCCCGTGCCGCGCCAGGACGGCGATGTCGTACTTGGCGTTCTGCGCCACCTTCAGCACCGCCGGATCCTCCAGCAGCGGCTTCAGGGTGGCGATGACCTCGGCCAGCGGGATCTGGACGAGGTCGGCGGCGGCTTCCAGCGCCAGGCCTTCCTTCTCGCAGTGGCCGACGGGGATGTAGCAGGCCTCGCCCGGCGCGATGGCCAGGGAGACGCCGCACAGGCCGGCGGTGGCCGAGGACAGCGCGTCCGTCTCGGTGTCGAACGCCACGACACCCTTGGCCGTCGCCTTCTCGACCCAGGCCTTCAGGGTGTCGAGATCGCGGACGCAGGCATAGGCCGCATGGTCGATGGTGATCGGTTCGGCCACGGGCTGGGCGGCGGCGCGGGCGGCGGCCCCCATGTAGGACACGGTCGACACCGGCGCCTTGGGCGGCGCGACAGGACGATCCAGCGTGCCGGGAACGGCGGCGGCCGAGCCGTCGCCGACGCGGCGGGCCAGGGAGCGGAACTCCATCTGGTCCAGGAACGCCGCCAGGATTTCCTTGTCCGGCTCGCGCACCTTCAGGTCATCCAGCGGCTCGGGCAGCGGCGTATCGCAGTCCAGCTTCACCAGCGCCCGCGACAGGCGGATCTGATCGGCGAAGTTGATCAGGGTCTCGCGGCGCTTGGGCTGCTTGATCTCGCCGGCGCGGGCCAGCAGCGTGTCGAGGTCGCCGAACTCGGTGATAAGCTGGGCGGCGGTCTTGATGCCAATGCCTGGCGCGCCCGGGACGTTATCGACGCTGTCGCCGCAAAGGGCCTGCACGTCGACCACCTGCTCGGGATAGACGCCGAACTTCTCGAACACCTGCTCGCGTTCTATGCGGACGTTCTTCATCGGGTCGTACATCGACACGCCGTCGCCGACGAGCTGCATCAGGTCCTTGTCGGACGAGACGATCACCGCCTCGCCGCCGACCTCGCGGGCCTTGCAGGCATAGGCGGCGATCAGGTCGTCGGCCTCGTAGCCGGGCAGCTCGATCGCCGGCACGCCGAACGCTCGCGTCGCTTCGCGCACCAGCGGGAACTGCGGGATCAGGTCCTCGGGCGGCGGCGGGCGGTGGGCCTTGTACTGGTCGTACAGCGTGTTGCGGAACGTCTTCTCCGAGTGGTCCCAGATCACCGCCAAGTGCGTGGGCGTATCGCCCTGCATGTCGCGCAGCAGCTTCCACAGCATGTTGCAGAAGCCCTGCACCGCGCCCACCGGCAGGCCGTCGCTTTTGCGGGTCAGCGGCGGCAGGGCGTGATAGGCGCGGAACAGATAGGCCGAGCCGTCGACCAGGAAGAGCCGGACGGCGGGGCCGTCCTGGGTCAGGTGCGAGGCGGGCGGGGATTCGGAGACGACGTCGGTCATGGCGCGAACATAGGGGGACCGGCGGGCCTCGGAAACCCTCGCCGCGTCGCTGGTGATCCCCTATCGACCCCACCAGAAACCCTCGCCTTGCGCGCGCCATACAGGAGGCGTAACGGAACGCCGCTCCGCGATCTGTCGCGGACCAAGAGTTTCAGGAGAGCGCGATGGGTTACCGGGTCGCCGTGGTCGGCGCGACGGGCAATGTGGGCCGCGAGATGTTCAACATCCTCGAGGAAGTGAAATTCCCCGTGGACAAGATGCACGCCATCGCCAGCCGCAAATCCATCGGCGTCGAGGTCTCGTTCGGCAACGAGATCCTGCGCTGCGAGGACCTCGAGCAGTTCGACTTCTCCAAGGTCGACATCGTGCTGATGAGCGCCGGCGGGTCGATCTCCAAGGCCTGGGGCGAGAAGATCGGCGCGGCCGGTCCGATCGTCATCGACAATTCCAGCCACTTCCGGATGGACCCGGACGTGCCGCTGGTCGTGCCGGAAGTGAACCCGGACGCGGTCAACAGCATCCCCAAGAACATCATCGCCAACCCCAACTGCTCGACGGCGCAGCTGGTCGTGGCGCTGAAGCCCTTGCACGACGAGGCCAAGATCAAGCGGGTCGTCGTCTCGACCTACCAGTCGGTCTCGGGCGCGGGCAAGGAAGGCATGGACGAGCTTTGGGACCAGACCAAGGGCGTCTACGTCCTGGGCGCGCCGCCGCCCAAGAAGTTCACCAAGCAGATCGCCTTCAACGTCATCCCCCACATCGACGTCTTCCTGGACGACGGCTTCACCAAGGAAGAGTGGAAGATGACCGCCGAGACCCAGAAGATCCTGGATCCGAACATCCAGCTGGTCGCCACCTGCGTGCGCGTGCCGGTCATGGTCGGCCATTCCGAGGCGGTGAACGTCGAGTTCGAGAACCCGCTGGACGAGGACGAGGCCCGCGAGATCCTGCGCGAGGCCGACGGCGTCGTCGTGGTCGATAAGCGCGAGGACGGCGGCTACATCACGCCCAAGGAAGCCCAGGGCGAGTTCCCGGTCTATGTCTCGCGCATCCGCAAGGACCCGACCGTCGAGAACGGCCTCGTCTTCTGGTGCGTCTCGGACAACCTGCGCAAGGGCGCGGCCCTGAACGCCGTGCAGATCGCCCAGCTGCTGCACGACAAGGGCCTGATCAAGCAGAAGACGCCGGCTTAAGGTCTATTGATACCGATCTCCCCGGCGAATGCCGGGGCCCAGATGGAAGGGCGCTGAATCGCCGCTACGGATTCAGCGCCCTTCCCACGCCCCCTTCGTCCTGAGATCTGGATCCCGGCATTCGCCGGGAAGGTCGGGTGGGTTTTCTGATCCGGATTTCCTGGGCCAGGTCCCAGATTTTCCCGAACCTTCGCAAGATGTCGGCGGACGGCGGGCTTCCCATCTGACAGAAGCCTCCCGAAAGGTTCGGACCATGCCACCCAGTACGCAGACTGAAAGCCGCTCGGCCTATCTCGCCGGCGTCGCCTGCTATTCGCTCTGGGGCTTCCTGCCCCTCTACTTCCACCTGCTCGCCAACCTGGGCGTCGGCTCCTGGGAGATGATCGCCCACCGGACGCTGTGGTCGGTGCTGTGGGCCGGCGGCCTGGTGCTGATCGCCAAGCAGGGCGGCCAGGTCGCGCAGGTGCTGCGCCAGCCCAAGACCCTGGGCGTGCTGGCCCTGTCGACCCTGGCGATCTTCGGCAACTGGACGATCTACGTCTTCGCCGTGAACGCCGGCCACGTGATCGAGGCCAGCCTCGGCTACTACATCAACCCGCTGATGAACATGGCCGCCGGCGCCCTGCTGTTTCGCGAGCGCATGTCGACCGAGGGCAAGGTCGCGATCGGTTTCGCCGCCGTCGGCGTGGCGATCCAGACGATCGCGCTCGGCCACCTGCCGATCGTTTCGCTGGGCCTGGCCCTGACCTTCTGCGTCTATGCGATCCTGCGAAAGCAGGTGAAGGCCGACGCCCAGACGGGCCTCTTCATTGAGTGCGCCTATCTGGCCCTGCCCGGCCTGCTGTATGTGCTGTCGCTGCAGGCCAGCGGCCACGGCCACTTCGGGACCGGCGCCGGCGTCACCGCCCTGCTGGCCCTGGCGGGCCCCGCCACGGTCGTCCCGCTGGCCCTGTTCGCCTGGTCGGCGCGTCGCCTGCCGCTGTCGGCGGTGGGCTTCCTGCAGTTCATCGCCCCTACCCTGCAGTTCCTGCTGGGCGTGGCGTTCGGCGAGCCGTTCACGCCGCTGCGGGCGCTGTCCTTCGCGTTCATCTGGCTGGGCGTGGCGACCTTCGCCTATGGGGCTTGGAAGAAGACCCGGGTGCTGGCGGCCGCCTAGAAGCGGTGGGCGACCCCGACCACAAGCTCGAGGTCGGGTGTCTTCCGGTTCAGGCCCAGATAGGCTCCCGCGTCCAGCTGGATGTCCTTCAGCGCCGCAGGCGTCCAGGCGGCGGTCAGGTCGAAGCTCGCTTTCGTCGCCCGGCCGCTCGGATCGTCGTCGACATCGACCCAGAGCTCCGCGCCGAGGTTCACCGGCCCCACCGCGCGGCCAACCCCGCCGGCCAGGACGTAGGCGGCGTGGCGGCCCGAGCCGTCCGCGTCGGGCCGAGCGTCGGCCTCGGGCGACAGGCTCAGCGACCAGTCACCGTTCAGCGGAATCGAGACCGGAACGATCACCCCGCCTTGCCAGACGCCGCCGCCGATCCCGTCCGCCCCCGTCGGCGCGACGACGAAGGGCTGCACGGCGATGGACAGGCCATCCCCCGCCGGGTTCTTCAGCGACCACCGCGCCGCGAAGCCGAGGTCGCCCGCGCCGGAGACGGTCGAAACCACGCCCTGGCTCTTGGTCCGCACGCGCTCGTGGGGAGTCCAGCTTAGCTGCCCCTCGAGTGAAGAGGTCAGGCCTAGCCGCAGCTCCAGCCCGCCATAGGCCAGGTCACGGGTCGAGACGCCGCCGTCCTTGTTCAGCGTCGCGTCGACGCCGCTGACCTCGACCTGGAACCGGCCCTTGTCCAGCACGCAGGGGGGCGAGCCCTTGCCCGGCCGATCGGCGCAGAAGTCGCGCTCCTGCGCGTGCGCGGCGCCGGTAATAGCAAGCAGCCCGATGGCCATGGCGAGAGCGCGCATCATCCGAAGTTTCCCGAACTCACCAACCCGACTTCCCCGGCGAACGCCGGGGCCCAGATCATAAGGCTAGAAAGCGCCAAGAGAGTCTGAAGGCCACGGCTGAACCTGGGCCCCGGCGTTCGCCGGGGAAGTCGGGAAACTGGGATCCTAGAGCGAAGCGTAGGCCGCCTCGATCAAGCGCACGGCGCGCGGATCGCCGATCAGCGCATTGCCCTGCTTGTTCATCACATAGGCTCCCGAAACGCCGCGCGTCGGATCGGCGAAGGCGCACGAACCGCCCCAGCCCGAATGCCCAAAGGCCTCGGCCGTCGGACCGTAGAAAAAGTTCGGTTCATTGCGCATGAAGCCCGCGCCCCAGCTAATCTCGTAGGGCAGGACCAGGTCCCGGCCGCGGATGCGCTCGGCGGTCGCCGCCGTGATCCCGGCCGGCGTGATCAGCGAGCGGCCGTCCAGGGTCCCGCCGCGGGCCAGGGCCCCCATCAGTCGCGCCAGGGCCGGCGCGGTGGCGTGGCCGTTGGCCGAGGGGATCTCGACCCGCCGCCACTCGGCCGCGCCCTTGCCGCCCGGCGAGGACCAGGGCTTGAAGAAGGCGGCGGTCACGGCGGCGTTGATCTCGCCGAACTGCGGCATGGCCGTCGGGCGCATCAGGTCGGCGACGCGGTCGTGCTCGCTGTCGGGCAGGCCGATCCAGAGGTCGAGATCCAGGGGCTGGCAGATGTCCTCGCGCAGGGCCGTCCCCATCGTGCGGCCATCGACGCGGCGGAAGATCTCGCCGGCCAGGTAGCCGTAGGTCACCGGATGGTAGCCGCTGGCCGAGCCGATCGGAAACAGCGGGGCCATGGCCGCCAGCTTGGCGCAGGTGGCGTTCCAGTCGAACCAGATGGCCGGATCGGTCTGGTCCGGAAAGCCCGACAGGCCGGCCTGGTGCGACAGGGCCTGCTCGATGGTGACGTCCTGCTTGCCGGCCTGGGCGAACTCCGGCCAGACGTCGGCGACACGCTGGTCGTAGGCCAGGCGCCCCTCGTCGACCAGCCGCGCGACCATCAGCGCCGCCACGGCCTTGGTGGTCGAGAACAGGGCCGTCAGGGTGTTCGGGCCGAACGGGACCTCGCGCTTGCGATCGGCGAAACCGCCCATCAGGTCGACAACGACCTCGCCCTCGATCGCGAAGGCAAAGCGCGCGCCCAGCTCGCCGCCATCCTGGAAATTGGCCTCGAAAACGTCGCGGACGCGGGCGAAGCGCTCGGGGCAGAGGCCGGTGATGTCGGTCATGTCTTAAGCCAGCCGTTCGATGCGGACAGAGGGAGAAGTCTGCTTGAGGCGCGCGCCCAGGGCCACGATCGGCAGCTCGGGCGCGTTCCAAAGCTTGGCGGCCGCGACGGTCTCGGCGACACCGCCGACCGCGCGGGCCAGGCCGTGCGACAGCGTCTGACCCTCGACCACCGCCGCCGCGTAGAGCGCGGTCAAGAGGTCGCCGGTTCCGTTCGGCGCCGTATCGATCTGGGCGTGCAGGGCCAGCCAGGCCTCGTCCGCCGTCGCCAGGACCGCGCCGATCTCGCCGCCGCGACGGACCGACGAGACCAGCACCGGCTTGCCCAGTCGCCGCGCGGCGATCAGGGCCGCGGCCGGTTCGCGGGCTTCCTCGCCCGTCAGCCACCCAAGCTCCCAGGCGTTGCAGGCCACGAGGTCGGCGCGGGGAACCAGCAACGCGCGGATCGCCTCGGCGGTCTCGGCGGGGACATAGAGGCCCTTGCCCTCGTCGCCCACCGTCGGGTCGACAATGATCGTCGGCCCCGGGGCGAAAGCGCCGTCGCGCGGCGCGGCGCGAACGGCGTCGATGGCGCGCGCGGCGGCCTCGACCTGGGCGGGGCTGGCGAAATAGCCGGTGATGACGAGATCGGTCAGGCCAAGCAGGCCGTTGGCCGCGATCCCTTCCAGCATCCCTTCGAAGATCTCGATCGGCGTCGCCGCGCCGCCGGGCGCGCCCCAGCCGGGATGACGGCCGAACAGCACCGTGGGAACAACCATGGCGTCGATCGCGAACGGCGCCAGCGCGGCGGCCTGGGCGGTCGCGCCGACCTGGCTGCCGGCGACGTGGCTGGAGAGGATCAAGGCGAGCGGCATGACCTAGCGATTAGCCGAGCCGTCCAGGCTTGAACAGGCGTCGAAAGCAGAAGGGCCCGCCGCTAGCGCGGCGAGCCCTCCAAAAAGCCAAGAATGCGCTCGGCTTAGTAGCGGTAGTGGTCCGGCTTGAACGGACCGGCTTCCGGCACGCCGATATAGTCGGCCTGGTCCTTGCGCAGCTGGGTCAGCTTCGCGCCCAGCTTTTCCAGGTGCAGGAAGGCGACCTTCTCGTCCAGGTGCTTGGGCAGGGTGTAGACTTGGTTCTGGTACTTGTCCTTGTTGGTCCACAGCTCGATCTGGGCCAGGGTCTGGTTCGTGAACGAGGCCGACATCACGAAGCTGGGGTGACCCGTGGCGTTGCCCAGGTTCACCAGGCGGCCTTCCGACAGCACGATCAGCTTCTTGCCGTCCGGGAATTCCACATGGTGGACCTGCGGCTTGATCTCGTCCCACTTGTAGTTGCGCAGGGCGGCGATCTGAATTTCCGAGTCGAAGTGGCCGATGTTGCAGACGATGGCGTTGTTTTTCATCTTCCGCATGTCGTCCAGCGTGATGACGTCCTTGTTGCCGGTCGCCGTCACGAAGATGTCGGCCTTGTCGGCGACGTCGGCCAGGGTCTGGACCTCGTAGCCTTCCATGGCCGCCTGCAGGGCGCAGATCGGATCGATCTCGGTGACGATCACGCGCGCGCCGCCCTGCCGCAGCGAGGCGGCCGAGCCCTTGCCCACGTCGCCGTAGCCGCAGACCACCGCGACCTTGCCCGACAGCATGACGTCGGTGCCGCGACGGATCGCGTCGACCAGGCTTTCACGGCAGCCGTAGAGGTTGTCGAACTTGCTCTTGGTGACGCTGTCGTTGACGTTGATGGCCGGGAACGGCAGCTCGCCCTTCTGGGCCATGTGGTACAGGCGATGGACGCCCGTGGTGGTCTCTTCCGAAACGCCGCCGATGGCCGAGCGGATGGCCGAGTAGAAGCCCGGCTTCTCGGCCAGATACTTCTTCATCACGGCGTAGAGGGCTTCTTCCTCTTCGTTCTGCGGGTTGTCGAGGATCGAGGGATCCTTCTCGGCCTTCGGGCCCAGAACGCAGAGCAAGGTGGCGTCGCCGCCGTCGTCGAGGATCAGGTTCGGATAGCCGCCGTCGCCCCACTCGAAGATCTTGTGGGCGTATTCCCAGTACTCGACCAGGTTCTCGCCCTTGAAGGCGAAGACCGGGATGCCGGCGGCGGCGATGGCGGCCGCGGCGTGGTCCTGGGTCGAGAAGATGTTGCACGAGGCCCAGCGGACTTCCGCGCCCAGGGCGACCAGGGTCTCGATCAGCACGGCGGTCTGGATGGTCATGTGCAGGCTGCCGGCGATGCGGGCGCCCTTCAGAATCTGCTGGGGACCGTACTCGGCGCGCGTGGCCATCAGGCCCGGCATCTCGGTCTCGGCGATGGCGATTTCCTTGCGGCCGTAGTCGGCGAGCGAGATGTCCTTGACGATATAGTCGGCCACGAGCGGCTCCTGCGGGATGGGATCTTGGCGAGCTTATACCCCGCCCAGCCCTTCCGAGCAATTAACGCATAAAGATATCCTTATGTCAGATTAGAATTGACCCCCCTTCCTGTACGCGTAACGATTGAGCGAGGGAGGTGGCCGATGCTCGCACTGCTCCTGGCTGGTGCTGTTCTGGCGGCCGACGCGCCGCCGCTCGACGCGCAAGCGCTGCGGCGCGCCATGGCGGAAGCCGCCGCAAGCCCCCACGCCACGGTTCTTACGGGAAAGCGCTTTAGACTGGTTACGCCCTTCGTTGAGGAGAGGGCCCGGCGTTACGCCGCCATCAAGCAATCGGGGCGGTGGATGTACGACCGCCGCAAAGGCGCTTTGATCACATCGGTGGGCTTTGGCGAGATCACGGAACGAAACTTCCAAGGCTTCGCTCAAGGCGGTTTGGCGCCCCTACCGCCCCTGCAGTCCTTCTTCTTCGACGTGGACGTCACACGAGGACCGACGGTGGATGCCGACGGTCGGCAGTTCTTTCGAATGGCCCCGTCGGACAAGGCCATGCCCACGGCCGGACAGCCGTCCACGAACCCGATCACCAGCTTCTCACTCGCCGATTCCGCCAAGGCGGTCAGCTTTGGACTGGCCATACCCTACGTCGAGAACGGCGCCTCGGCCTTGCCCGAGGGCATGCATCCTCTGGAGGTTAGTCATGCGCGCGGCCGCCGAGATCACGTGGAGCGGTTCGCCCGCTCCCTCAGCCTCGTCGTCGAAGGCGAGATCACCGATCTAGGCCAGAAGTCACAAGTCTTTTGTGGCGGGTATCGCGGCTCCATGACCTTCAAGGAGATCACGGGCCAAACACCTACCTGGGTCACGGACCAGCAGTGTTTCGTCACGGCCCGCATCGACCGCGTCCAAGTGGTGCGCGGCGAGGCGGTGCTCAGCGAGTGGCCGAAACCTTCCAAGGCGACGGACTAGAACCCTAGCTCCGGCTGGCCCGCGCCCGGCGGCTGGTTCTCGGGCAGGTGGCAAGTGAAGGTCGAGCCGTTGCCCGGCTCGCTCTCCAGCGCCACCCAGCCGCCGTGCAGCTCGATCAACGCCTTGACCAGGGCCAGGCCCAGGCCCGGGCCGCCGCGATCGCGGCCGACGAAGCGGTCGAAGATGTGGGCCTGGACGTGGAACGGCACGCCGCGTCCGGTGTCGGAGACATCCAGCCGCACTTCGCCCAGCGCGCGACGGGCCGACAGGGTCACGCGGCCGCCCGGCGGGGTCTGGCGCAGGGCGTTCTCGACGAGGTGATCGAGGGTCTGGGCCAGACGCTTGGCGTCGCCGCGGATCAGGCCGACGTCCTCCTCGCACTCGACCGCCAGGGTCACCGCGCCCAGCTGGGCGTCCTTCAGGGCCCGTTCCTGGGCGTTCATCAGGAGGTCGGAGACCCGGATGTCCTGGATCTCCAGCGCCATCTCGCCGGCGTCGATCTGGGCCATGTCCAGCACGTCGTCGATCGAGCGCGCCAGCTGGGTGGCGGCGGCGCGGACGGCGGCCACATGGTTGCGACCGCGCTCCGAAAGGCCGTCGGCCCGTTCCAGCAGCTCGGAATAGCCGATGATCGTCGTCAGCGGCGTGCGCAGCTCGTAGGAGACATTGCCGACGAAGTCGCGCTTCAGCCGCTCGGCCTCGTCCAGCGCCGCCGAGCGATCGGCCAGCGCGCTCTGCAGCTCGCGGGTGTCGGTGACGTCGGCGAAGGCGATCAGGGTCGCGCCGTCCGGCAGGGGGCGGCTCTGGTAGACGACGATGCGGTCGTCCGAGGTCCGGACCTCGCCCGAGGTCGGGGCGCGCATCTGCGGATCGGGATCGGCCACCCGGCCCTTCAGCTCACGCCAGAAGGCCAGATCGTGCAGGCGCGGCACGCACAGCTCGACCACGCCCTCGAAGTCGCCGGCCGCCTCGAGCGCGTGCGGGGTGACGTTCCAGAAGGTCTCGAAGGCCTCGTTGTGCAGCCGCAGGCGACCGTCCGAGCCGAACACGGCGACGGCGTCGTTCAGCTTGTCCAGCGTCGCCTGCTGCACCTGGATCAGGGCGTTGTACTGGGCCTTCAGGCGCAGCTCGCCGGTGATGTCGGAATAGATCAGCAGCATGCCGCCCAGCGGGTGCGGCTGGCGCACGACCTTCAGCGTCCGCCCGTCGGGCAGGTGCCAGAGGTCGTCGGCCTGGGGGCCCAGGCTCTCGTAGCGCGCCAACTCGGCGGCCTTCCAGCCGGCGTAGTCAATCGTCTCGGGCAGGCGGCGGCGCTGGCGCAGGCGGTCGAGAATCTCGCCGTGGGTCGGGCGGTCGGCCAGCCAGGCCGGCTCCAGGCCCCACAGCTCGGCGAAGGCGGTGTTGTGGAACGACAGGCGCCGCGTGGCGCTGAAGATCGCCACGGCCTCGGCGATGTGGTTCAGGGTCTCGTCGTGGGCCTCGACGTGCTTCTTGAAGGCGTCGCGGACATCCTCGATCTCGGTGACGTCGGCGCAGAAGACGCCCACCCCGCCGCCTTCCAGCGGCTGGGCCGACAGGCGGAACGCGCGGCGGCGGCCCTCGAGGTTGACCCAGCGGATCGCTTCCTTGCGCTCGCCCTTGGCGGCGGCCTCGACGACCATGGCGTCGACGGCGCGATCGAAGCTCTTGCCCAGCAGGGCCGGGGCCGAGGCGGCGCTGGCGCCGACGGCGCGAACGAAAGCGGTGTTGCCCCAGACGGCCTGGCCGTCGGCGCCGGCGATCCAGGCGGGCTCGACGACGCTGTCGACGAAGGCGGCGAAGCGCGCCGCCGACGGCAGGCCCGCGTCGTGGCCGCTGACCGGCGCCAGGCGCAGCCAGGCCATGGCCCCCGCGGCGCGGCCCTCGACCGACACCCAGCCGCCGCGTCCGCGCGCGTCGAAGGCGCAAGACTGGCCACGCTCGAACAGGGCGGAAAGCTTGTGGGCGTGATCGGGATCGGCGCCGCCCAGCGCGGCGACCACCGCCTGGACGTCGGCGGGAACGCCCAGCACCTGGGCGCAGGCGGCGAGCCCGTCGCTCCCGGCCATCAGGCTGGCGCGACCGCCCTCGACGGCGATGACGGCGGAGTCGAAGGCCTCGACCCAGGCGGGCGCCTCGGCGTCGCCGCCCTGCAGGGCCAGGCGGGCCTTCAGCGCCGCGATCCGCGCCTCGAACCCCCGCCGCTGGCCAAACGCCCACAGGGCGACGCAAAGCGCGAGGCAAACCGCCCCGGCCGCAGCCGCGAGGATCAGGTCATACGAAGTCATCAAAACGGGTCGCTGCCCCAGCGGGTCTTCGAATCAGAATCCCAGATTAGTCGGGCCATGACCAGAGCGCGATCAAGGCCGCGGCGACGCGCCGTCGCGATTTACCCGAAACGGGCGCTGGCGCCGCCTGCCAATCGCTCTATGTGGAGTCCATGACCTGGTCCGATCGCCTCGCCCCGTCGCTGGACGACTTCGCCGCCCTCGGCAAGGCGGCCTTCGACGCCCTGCCCGACGGGTTCCGCCAACTGGCCGGCGACGTGGTGATCCGGGTCGATGATTTCCCGGACGAGGACGTCCTGGAGGCCCTGGGCATCCCGGACCCGTTCGAGCTGACCGGCCTCTATCAAGGCGTCGACTTGTCCCAGCGCTCGGTGCTGGATTTCGGAACCCAGCCGTCGCGGGTGTTCCTGTATCGTCGCCCGATCCTCGACGAATGGGCCGAGCGCGGCGATGTCAGTCTCGGCGAGCTGATCACCCACGTCCTGGTTCACGAGATCGGCCACCACTTCGGCCTGTCGGACGACGACATCCACCGCATCGAGGACGAGGCATGAGTCTCTTCGACACCGACACTTGGCGCGAGCGCATGGACGAGCGCTGGTTCGACACTGGCGTGGCCATGGCCGAGAAGGGCGATGTCGATCTCGTGGCGATCGAGGACGAGAAAGTCACCGCCCACGTCACCGGCAGCGTCGGCGACCTCTATGTCGTGCAGCTGTGGGCGCCGGCGGGCGAAGGGACCTGCACCTGCCCCGGCTTCGAGAAGTTCGGCGCCTGCAAGCACCAGGCGGCCGTGGTCGCCGCCGCCAACGCCGCCGACCTCTCCAAGGTCCGCGACCGCATGGCCCGCCTGCGCGACGGCCTGGCGGTCGATAGCAAGGAAGCCCTGATCGAGCGCCTGGCCGAACTGGCCCGCCTGCAGCCGGCGGTGCTGGCGGCCCTGGAGGGGCGTTGAGGCTTAACGCCCCCTTATAGTAAGTCGTCGATCGGCTTGCGCTTGGGCCTCGCCTTCGGTCGCTCCCACATCACGCCCGGATAGCCCTTCAGCGGGACCAGCCTGCCGCCGCCATAGGCCCAGTCGGGCGCCTGGTCGAGGAAGGTGTGGTAGCGCGGCTCGCGGCCGGTGCGGGTCTCGAACAGGGCGCGCGGCAGGTTGATCATGGTCGGCGCCCGCCGCCGGGCCATGAACACCGGCGTCCCGCAGCGGGCGCAGAAGCCGCGCGTGGTCCCGTCGTGCTCGTAAGCCGTGATCAGCACCTCGCCCTCCAGCCAGCGGAAGCGGCTGCGATAGCTGGCGACATAGGTGACATAGGCGCAGCCCTGGGCGCGGCGGCTGGCGGCGGAATGATCGTGGAACGCCCACCGCGCCGGGACGCCGATCGCCAGGCGCACGCCGCCGCAGGCGCATGACCCTTCCGCCTCCTCGGCGGGCGGCTTTAGGGCCTTTGGCATGGGACGTCTCCGGCGTGGCTGATCGTTTCAGAATAAACCCGATTGCTGCCAGATTTGTCAGGAGCACAGCTTGACCGCCAGTCCACCGAACCTCTCTGCTGGACGAAGGGAGGAACGCGCATGGCGTCCTGGTACGATCGCTACATCTTGCCCAAGCTGCTGTGCTGCGCCTGCGGCGCGCCGGCCTTCCGCGAACGCCGGGCCGAGCTGGCGCCCCGCGCGAGCGGCGAGGTGCTGGAGCTGGGGATCGGCGGCGGCCTGAATCTGGCCTTCTACGATCCGGCGCGCGCCACCCGCGTCACCGGCGTAGATCCTTCCGCCGCGCTGCGAACCATCGCCGAGAACGCCCCGCGCCCGGACGGGCTCAAGGTCGAGATCCTGCCGGGCGAGGCCGAGGCCCTGCCCTTCGCCGACGCGCGCTTCGACACCGTGCTCTGCACCTTCACCCTCTGCTCGGTGCGCTCGCCGGCCGCCGTTCTGGCCGAGACGCGGCGGGTGCTGAGGCCTGGCGGGACCTTCCTGTTCTGCGAGCACGGCCTCTCGCCCGACGCCGGGGTGTCCCGCTGGCAAAGACGTATCGAGCCGCTGTGGAAGCGCCTGGCGGGCGGCTGTCACCTGACGCGCCCGGTGACGGCGGCCGTCGAGGCGGCGGGTTTCCGGGTCGACGAAGGGCGGCGGTTCTATTTCGACAAGGCGCCGCGGCCGATGGGCTGGTGCGAGCAGGGCGTGGCGCGGGCGGGGTAGAACCGATCATTGTTCAAGGCTGCTCCCTCCTGCCTTCCTGGGCCTTGCGCCCAGGACCCATCGTTCCGTGGTCGCTGAGCTGGATCGGCGTGCTGGGGGGCGTTCGGCCGCGCACGCTTTCAAAATCACAACCCGCCATCGGCATGGGTCCTGGGCGCGAGGTCCAGGAAGGCGGTTTACCGGACTCAAACACCGCAAATTCGGTTGCGCCTAAAGCCCCCGCAGCACACGCTCAACCCAGGCCAGCACGAGCGCGCTGGCCGGGCCATAGAGCTTTTCGTCGAACATGTAGGCGTTGGCCGACGGCTCCAGATTGATCTCGCAGGTCGCCACGCCCATCGCCCGCGCCTCGGCCACGAAGCCCGCGGCCGGATAGACCGCGCCCGAGGTGCCGATCGAGACGAAGAGGTCGGCGCGCGAGAGGGCCGCGTCGATCTCGTCCAGGAACAGCGGCATTTCCCCGAACCAGACGACGTGGGGCCGCGCCCCATCGGCTTGGCCACAAGCCTCGCAGACGGCCTCGGCGGTCAGGGGCGCCATGTCGGGCTTCAGCGCCTGGCAGTGGTCACAGCGGGTGACGGCCAGCTCGCCATGCATGTGGACCACGCGCCGCGAGCCGGCCTTCTCGTGCAGGTCGTCGACGTTCTGGGTGCACAGGAAGAGCTCGCCGCCGCGCGCCGCCAGCTCGACCTCCAGGCGCGCCAGGGCCACGTGCGCGGCGTTGGGCGAGGCCTCGGCCAGATTGGCGCGGCGGGCGTTGTAGAAGGCGCGAACCAGGGCCGGATCGCGCGCGAAGCCTTCCGCCGTGGCGACGTCGCGCAGGTCGTACTTCGTCCAGACCCCATCCTTGTCGCGGAAGGTGCCCAGGCCGCTCTCGGCGGAGACCCCCGCCCCCGTCAGCACGAAGATTCTCATGCCACCTTCCAATCCGTCTTGGTCAACAAACCTGACGCCTCCGTCATTTTTCATTTGACCCGCGTCAAGCGTTGAGTTGACAGTGTTCAGATCGACGAGGCTCCGCGCAAGACGGACCCGTCAGAGCCATGTCGCTCAAAGCCATGTCACGGGGCGATTAGGGAGCCACGCCATGACGGACAAGAACATCACCAAGGACGCCATGTACGACGCGGTGGCGCCGGACGACTTCGAGGCGATGCTCGAGCTCGACCGGTACAACAGCCGCTCGACCGCGTTCGACAAGATCATCTCCGCGACCCACGACCACTTCTGGGATCCGCTGGACAAGGCCTATATCGATTTCGACGAGCCGTTCGACATGGAGAACCAGGCGCTGGTTCCCGAGGACATGGTCATCGCCCTGTCGACCGACTACGTCTCCAATCACCTGTCCGATCCCAAGCAGCGTATCCGCTTCATCAACCAGTCGGTGCTGCGCAACTTCTCCTCGATCCTGCACGGCGAGCAGGGCGCGCTGAACCTGTCGGCCAGCCTGTGCCACGTGCTGCGGGACCAGGGCGCGCAGGAGTACGCCGCCAACCAGACCCGCGAAGAGGCCCGCCACGTCACGGCCTTCGCCAAGTACATTAAGGCCCGCTGGGGCAAGCCGGTCGAGTGCGGCCCGGCCCTGAAGAGCCTGCTGGTCGAGATCATCGGCGCGCCCGAGGTCTACAAGAAGATCATCGGCATGCAGATGCTGGTAGAGGGCCTGGCCATGGGCGCCTTCGCCACCTTCTACAACACGATCCACGACCCGGTCGGCAAGAAGCTGCTGCAGCTGGTGATGACCGACGAGGCCTTCCACCACAAGTTCGGAAAGATCTGGGCCGACCGCACGGTGCCCAAGCTCTCGGCCGAAGAGCACGCGATCATCGAGGACTGGGCGGCGCACTGCTTCCAGACCCTGCTGTTCAACCTGGTCTCGCCGCACCAGCAGCTGGATCTCTACGCCGAGTTCGGCCTGGATCCCGACAAGGTGGTCGAGGAGTACGGGAAGATCATGACCGACGACGTGCGTCGGGAGAACATGAAGGAGCAGACCAACATCTTCCGGGTGCTGGTCAAGACGCTGCTCAACGCCGGCATCATCACCGACCGCACGCGCGCCTTCTACGCCATGTACGTCGATCTCGACGAGCTGAAGAGCGAGGGCGAGCGGATGGTCGGCGACGACATCGCCGAGGAGGGCATCCGCCACCTTCAGGCGATCAACTTCAAGGACCGCCCGACGGGCGCGATTAGTATCGCGGCCGAGTAGACAGAAAGCTGTCGGCGGTCAGCATCGCCGCCGAGTAGGGCTTCCCACCACCCTGCCGGCGCAGCGCCGCCCCGCCGGAACCCCGGCGGGGCGGTCGTCGTTTTGAGGGGCCGCGCCCATCCGCCAGGCTTGCGAGGGCGTATCGTCAGAGCGCCCGTCTTCAGGGCGCGTCCAGCCCGGAGATTCCATGCGCGCCGCCCTGCTCGCCTTGCCGCTCGTCCTGTCGCTGAGCGCCTGCGTCTCCGGCCCCAGCGGCAATCCGAACCCGCCCCAGCCGGCCAAGGCCGTCGAACTCGATCGCTATCTGGGCAAGTGGTACGAGGTCGCGCGCTACGACATGCGCTTCGAAAAGGGCTGCGAGGGCGTCACCGCCGAATATTCCAAGCGCACCGACGGCCTGATCCGCGTGCTGAACACCTGCCGCCAGGGCGCGCTGGACGGCCCGATCAAGACGGCCGAAGGCAAGGCCAAGATCGTCGACACGTCCACCAACGCCAAGCTGAAGGTCAGCTTCTTTGGCCCGTTCTTCGGCGACTACTGGGTGCTGGACCGCGCCGACGACTACAGCTGGGCGATCGTCGGCGAGGGTTCGGGGAAATACCTGTGGCTGCTGTCGCGCCGCGTTCCGACGCCCGCCGACCGCGAGGCCCTGACCGCGCGCGCCAAGGCCCTGGGCTACGACATCGGCATGCTGCGCCAGACCAAGCAGCCGGGTCCTTGGGGCTGAGCCACGGTTGGGCTTCCGATCCGGCGCACGCCGTGGAAGAGTGGCGCGATGAAAACCGCGCTCACCCTCCTCGCCGTCGCCGGCGCCTTGATCGCCTGCACCGACAGCAAGCGCGCCCGCAACGACGCGACCTGGACCGATCGCCCGGCCGACATCACCTGCTGGAGCTATGGGACCGAGACCTTCAAGGGCCGCTCGACCGGCAAGGTCGAATACGACGAGGGACGGATCTCGTTCGTCGACGCGGCCAGCCACCGCTACACCACGATCGATGGCGAGTGCCGGGTCGTCTACGAGCCCAGGGGCGCCTGAGCGACCGGGGCGCGCGACGATCAGGCCTCTTCCGAAGGCTCCACGCCAGAGCGCCAGCCGCCCATGCCCCGATAGATGTCGTCGCGCAGGTGGCGAACCCGGCTATTGAGTTCGTTCAAGTCGTCCAACGGGTGGCCGGAGGCCTCAAGTAGGGCCGCGCCGAGACAGCCCGCCTTCTGGCGCAGGCCGCGCCCCGTCGGCGTCAGGGTGATGATCACCTGGCGCTCGTTGTCGGGATTGCGCGCGCGCCGCACCATGCCGGCCGCCTCGAGACGCTTGAGTAAGGGCGTGAGCGTGCTGGACTCCAGCGCCAGCTGTTCGGCGAGACGACCGACGGGCTGGCCGTCCTCGGCCCACAGCAGGTTCAGCACCAGATACTGCGGATAGGTCAGGCCCAGCTCGTCGAGCAGAGGCTTGTAAGTCCTCTGGATGGCGATGCCTGCGGAATAGATGGCGTAGCAGAGCTGGCCGTCGAGGGGGGGCGGGGGCGTATCGGTCATAGCGGTCTCCTTTCCCCTATATAGGGCAAAATCGCAATAAAACATATCGCGATAATTTTTCACTGGACGCGACCGAATGTCGCCGTTACATAAAACTTATCGCGATAAGAGATATCGCAAAATCACTTACGAGGAGATGCCCCCCATGACCCGTTCGTTCCGCAGCATCCTGATCGCCGCCGCCGCTATCGCCGGCCTGTCTTCG
>NZ_CALCDX010000230.1 GCF_937900395.1 uncultured Caulobacter sp. | reverse complement strand
GCGTCCAACCCGAGTGCGGGGTCGGCGAGCTTGGTCAGCGCCTCGTCCAGTGCGTCGTCGTCGGTCAGGCAGCACAGGCAGCCGCCGGCGATCGATGCCGGCTCGTCGATCTGCCCGGTCACCAGGGCGGCGTCGACGTTCAGGTCGCCGAAGTCGTTGATCACGACGCCGATCCGCGCGCCGGGCGTGCGCAACACGTGGTTGAGCAGGGTCGTCTTGCCGGCGCCCAGGAAGCCGGTCAGCGCGATCACGGGGACCGCGCGGCTCTGCGGTGCCATTGCGCTCCTCCCGGTCGCGTACGGCCCTGCAGTGTAGTGAGCCCTCGTATAGTCGGTTCAATGGCAGGTCGCCCCATCCACAGTTTCACCGTCGTCGCCACCGAACAGGTCACGTCACACATCGTGCGCGTGGTGTTGGGCGGCAACGGTTTTGACACCTTCGAGCCCAGCTCGTTCGCCGACTCGTACGTCAAGGTGGTGATCGTGCCCAGCGAGGTGGATGTCACCGGATTGCCCCGACCGCTGACCCTCGACAGTTTCGACGGGCTGCCCGAGAACCAGCGACCAACGGTGCGCACCTATACGGTGCGCCGCGCCGACGCCCAGCAACTGGGCGGACTACAAGACCCGCTTCGTGCAGTCCGACGGACGGGTGGTCGACACCGGCAACGGCAATGTCAGCCACTCCGAAGGGCAGGGCTTCGCCATGGTCATGGCCACGGCCTATGACGATCCGGCGACCTTCAAGGCCTTGTGGACCTGGACCGACAAGACCCTGTCGCGTCCGGACACGCGCCTGTTCAAGTGGCGCTACATCCCCACGGGCGACCTGCACACCCCTGACCCGAACAACGCCCTGGACGGCGACCTGCTGATCGCCTGGGCGCTGCTGCGCGGCGGCGAGCGGTGGAAGCGTCCCGAATACCTCGAGGCCAGCGCCCAGATCCGCAGCGCGATCCTCAGCAAGCTGCTGGTCAAGCAGGGGCCCCGCACCTTGCTGGTCCCCGGCGTCGACGGCTTCGTCAACGCCCAGGGCATGATCTTCAACCCGTCCTACGCGATCATGCCCGCGCTGGACGCCTTCGCCGCGCGCGAGCCCAAGTCGCCCTGGCCGATGGTGCGCGACCAAGCCCTGCGCGCCATCCGCGACGCCCGCTTCGGCGCGACCGACCTCCCCGTCGACTGGGTGAAGGTCGACACCGCCGGCGCCATGTGGACCGATCCCGACCGTCCGCCGCGCTTTGGCTTCGACGCCGTGCGCGTGCCGCTCTACATGTGCTGGTCGGGACGCTGCGGCGACCCCGCTCTGGACCCGGTCAAGCGCTGGTGGACCTCGTTCCGCGCCGCCGGCAAGCCGGCTCCCGCCTGGATCGACGTCCGCACTGGCGAGGTCGCGCCGTTCGCGGCGTCGGTCGGCATGGCCAGCGTCGCGGACCTGGCCCTGACGGGCAAGGCTTCGCCCGCCATGATCCAGAACGAGGACTACTATTCCTCGTCCCTGCTGATCCTCAGCCAGATCGCCGCCAACGAGCGCCGAGAAAAGGGCAAGACCGCTTCAAAACGTTGAACCGCGTTCGGCAAGCTGCGCCGTGCGCCATTAGGTCGCCGTGCAGATAACGCCGATCTGGAATATAGTATGATCCAGTGCTCGTTTTCGCGGCGAGTGTGATTTTAATTACACTCAAAGCTGTGCGACGCCGCCTCGATATTACTAGTTTTGGGTCAGGCGGCTGTGGTTCTTGGCATAGGTCCGTGTTAACGACGTTTTACGTGAGCAGCCCGTTTTCCCCCGATGGGCTAGCTTGACGAGAGGCGGAGATTTCCGATGGCTGGAAATGTTGCGGAAGGACCGACGCTCCGGACGCCGCTCGTCCGCTCGCTCGCGCCCTATCTGATCCTGCTGGCCTTCGTGGCGTTCATGGCCATCGGCTACCACCCCAGCGCCAAGTCCGCCCAGATCGAGACGCCCCTGGCCCTGCCGCGCATCCGGCAGATGGAGTTGAGCGGCGCCCAGTGGACCGTCAAGCGCCAGATGGAAACCTGGGACAACGTCAGCTTCCGCAACGAGCACATCGAGCATCGCCAGGGCCGCGTCGCGGTCTGCGGCGAGGTTCGCCTGGGCGACGCCGCCGAGTTCCAGCCCTATATCGTCGTCAACGGTCGCGCGGCCCTGGCCAGCGACACCCAGAACGAGCTGCATCAGGTGTGGGTCGAGATCTGCTCCGTCGCCGAGCCCGAGCCGCAGGCGACGCTGTAACGCACTGAGCGCGAGCTCCTCATCGTCGCGCCAAGATTCCCGTGTCATCCCGGATAGCCTCTGCGAGGCTTCCGGGATGACGCGGCTATTGAGCGGACGACGCAGTGCTGTTCCCGTCCCGCGCCCTCAAGCGATTGTGGATGTCCGTCG
Organism: uncultured Caulobacter sp.; assembly: GCF_937900395.1. Lineage (GTDB taxonomy): Bacteria > Pseudomonadota > Alphaproteobacteria > Caulobacterales > Caulobacteraceae > Caulobacter. The sequence goes on along the minus strand of NZ_CALCDX010000230.1, from coordinate 19,457 downwards.
CGGCGATCGCGGCCTCGGCCGTGGCGACGGCTATCTGGTTGAGGCCGCGTACGACATCGCCGGCCGCGTAGAGCCCGTTCACCGAGGTTTGCTGGTGCGCGCTGACGACCAGGCGGCCGTCCTCGTCCAGCGCCGCGCCCGCCTGTCGGGCGATGTCCTGCTGACTGTCGAAGCCCAGCGCCAGGTATAGGCAGTCGAAGACCCTCCGCGCGTCGCCAGCGGCGACCGTGACGGCGTCCGGGCCCAGCGCGATGTCCGTCAGCCGCGCGGGAAGCCGCGCGAACACGCCGTCGCCTTCGCTCGGCGCGCCGGGCCTCAGGTCCAGCAGGGTGACATCCGGCGAATAGGTGGTCAGGAACGCCGCCTCGCGCGCGCCATGCTCGCTGTCGCCCAGCACGGCGATGCGCTGGCCGGTCGCCTCGTAGGCGTCGCAGATCGGGCAGAGCCGCACCCGCGCGGCGCGGATCGCGTCCTCCACGCCCTCCAGAGCCGGCAGCCGATCGACGACGCCGGTCGCCAGCAGCACGAACGGCGCGCGCACGATCATGGGCGCGCCAAGATCTTGGTCGGGGGCGTCCTCGCCCTCGAAGGCCAGGACGAAGCCGTCCGCGCCCCGGACCAGGCTCCGCGCCCGTCCAGCGCGCCGCTCGGCGCCGTAGCGGTCGGCCTGTTCGCGCAGGCGCGCCAGCAGCGCATCGCCGCCGACCCCTTGCGGGAAGCCCGGCGTGTTGTGGCTCTCGGGGATCCAGCTGGCGCGCGAGGACCCGCCGTCCAGCACCAACGCCTTGCGGTGGAAACGTCCCAGATAGGTCGCGGCCGTCAGTCCGGCGGGGCCGGCGCCGATCACGATGGCGTCGTAGGTGTCCGAGGGCTCCGAGATCATGGGGCTCGTCCAGGGCGCTGCGCCCCGGCCGTCTCCAGAGCCGTGCAGCAACGAGCGGCCGCCCGCGCGGTTCCTTACCGCCCGACCCAGCGCAGCGCCGCCGCGTCCGTGTCGTCGGGCCGGGTGTTGAAGGCGATCCGCGCCCCCGGCGCGGCGCGGTGGATGGTGTTCAGCACCGTCTCCAGCAGGCCCAGATTGGCCGGCGGATTGCGGATGCCGGCCCCGATCACCACCACGTCATAGGCCGTCTTGCCCAGGGCGGCGGCCACCTCAGCCTCGGCCGCGGCGGGGGCGGGCTGGACCTCCAGCACGTCGCAGGCATGGCCCTGGCCGTCCAGCGACGCCTTGGACGCGGCCAGGCCCGCTCGGACCTTCTCCGCCGTCATGCCGGGGATGATGCCAGGCGCGGCGTAGTCCACGGTGTCGGCGTCCTGGCCGACGATCAGGATGCGGACGGTCATGGGCGAGAGGCTCCCCGGCGACGCGATGACGGCTCGGAGAGTGGTCCGGAGAACGCCGTTCCGCAAGCGGAGGGATGCCGCCGCACCCTCATGGGAGGGATCTTGGAACCGGCGGGTGGGCGCCTAAGTTCTAGACGCTTCCTTGAACCCTCAAGCGAAGCAACCCTTGGAACGGAGAGAGCCCATGCGGAGCATTTTCGTGGTCTCCCCCTTCAATGGGGGATGGTGTGTGAAAGGTCCTGGCGAGGTCATGACCTTCGACACCGGCGGCCAGGCCGAACGCCGCGCCCGCGCCCTGGCGGCCGAGGCGCGTTGCCACGACAACGACGCCGAGGTCTGGATCCACGACGCCGCCGGCCGGCTGGTCGGGCGGTGGGTGGACGACCGGTACGAGATCGTGGCGTCGGGCGGCGAGGCGGTCGCGGCTTAGGGGACTTGTAGATCGCGCTGGTCGCCGCGAGCCGTCTTCCTCGCTGTCGAACGGCTCGTGGCGACGGCGCAAGCGACAGGCTTTCAGAACGATAGCGTCGCTGCGCCCTCCTTGATGGACGCGAACATGACTGAGGCGCCCGTGACGATCACGCCGTCGATCAAGTCCGAGGCCTCGTAACCACGGGTCTGGGCGCAGGGCGGGCAAACCCAGACGGTTCCGCCCCGGCTCATGAAATCTTTGATCAGCTCGCCCAGCGGCGACAGCGGCGGCACGTGCGTCATGGTCTGGCCGCCGCGTCGGACCAGATCGACCGCCGCGCTCACGAGGAACGCCGAGACCTGCATCCCGGAGGTGATGGCGCCGTTCGCGATCGTGAATCCGACCGAAGAGAGTTCGGAATCGATGCCCTTGGTCATCACGATCACCAACTTGTTTGCTTGGGTCTCCAATGTAGTTTTCCTTTGCAGTCATGCCTAAGGTCGGGAGGTCTAGGCGCAATCGCGGGGGAGCGTCTTTGCCTGGGACGCCGAACAAATTGATCGAGAGTCCGCCGCCGGCGGAGGAAGCGCGGGCCGCGGATGTTCTGTCCGGGGTTCTTCAGGCCGTTCGGTTGTCGGGGTCCTTGCAGTTCTGCTTCGCGCCGACCGGCGTCTGGAGGACCGATGCGTCGCCGTCCCTGGCGAGCCTGGCCGGCCCCGAGGACGCCACGCCGTTCCATATCGTCGTGCAAGGGCGCTGCTGGCTGAAGATCGAAGATCGCGTGGTCGACCTCGACGAGGGCGATGTGGTGGTCTTTCCCTTCGGGACGGGCCATCAACTGGGCGTCGGTCAGGACGGCCCGTTGGTGGCGCCCATCAACGACCTGCCGCCTCGGCCCTGGCGCGAAGTCCCGGTCCTGCGCTACGGCGACGGCGAGGGGCCGGTGCGCCTGCTCTGCGGCTATCTAAAGTTCGCCGCGGCGAGGTTTCGGCCGCTTCGCGACGCCCTGCCGACCATGCTTCACGTCCGCACCAGGGGCGACGGCCCGAGTTGGTTGGGCGCGGCGATCGCCCAGATTGTGGCGGAGGTAGACCAGCCCCGGCCCGGCGGACTCTCGGTCCTGGAACGGCTCACCGAGATCATCTTCATCGAGGTGCTGCGGCGGCGCGTCGCCGCGACGCCAGCCGAAGCGCGCGGCTGGTTGGCCGCCACGGCCAATCCCGCCTTGGCGCGATGCCTGGCCTTGATCCACGCCGAGCCGAGCCGCGATTGGTCGCTCGGCGAACTGGCCGCAGCGGCTGGCCTGTCCCGCAGCGCGATGAGCGAACGCTTCGACAGCGTGCTGGGAACCTCGCCCATGCGCTACATTCGAGACTGGCGGCTCTGTCTTGCCGGCGTCGCGCTGGGCGCCAGCGATCGCGCGGTCGCAACGATCGCGAGCGAGGCTGGCTACGCCAGCGAAGCGGCCTTCAATCGCGCCTTTACGCGAGCGCAAGGCGTACCGCCGGCCGCCTGGCGGAAACTGGCGCGGCAGAGCGGCGCAAGCGCTCGAGAGGAATGATCGCACCCGAGCCGGCCAGGCGCTCGCGCGGCCAATGCTACCGCCCCACCACGCCCCGCAGCGTCTCCCGCTCCGCCGGCGCCAGCGGGCGGCCCACCTGCTCCACGCAACCCGGCTCGACACTGGTGAATCGCGGAACGCCGCCAGCCCGTAGCCGGGTGTCCAGCACCGCCAGGCGGGGGACCAAGTCGGCGATCTTGTCTTCCGGCCGGGCCAGGTTGGCTTCGCGGCCGGTGGGGAAGGTGACGTCGTAGTTGAGGGCGAAGTCGCCCGCCTTCTCGCCCTTCACGCAGGCGGCGGCGATGCTGGTGGCCGCGCCCCAGGACCAGTATTCCTGTGGCTTGCCGTCCTTCAGCCAGCTGACGCCGAACGGCGTGGCGACGGCGACCTCGGCGCGGCCGAAGACGCCGCCCACGCCGACGCCGGCGGTCACGAGCGCGGCCGACACGGCGACGACCGCCCACCGCTTGCGCGGGGACATCAGCGGGACGAACTGGCGATGGCTGACGCCGAACGCGCCGGGGATCAGGGCCAGCGGCGGGAAGGCGATCAGCAGGAACGCCCAGAAATAGGCCGACGGCTCTTCCTCGCGCCACAGGAGGAGGACGTCCGGGATCGTGGCCACGACCGCCTCGTTCGGCTTGTCCAGCAGGGTCTGGACCGCGTTCAGCCCAAACAGGCCCAGCAGGGTCAGGCCGAACGCCAGCGCCACGCCGAGCGCCTTGCGCCCGACGGTCGCCTGGAAGGGCTCCGGCGCGGGGCCGCCCCTGGGCGCGTCCGTCGCCAAGCCTAGCGCCGCTTCTTGCGGAACTCGGCGGCCTTCTCCTCGCGGATCTCGGCGCGGATGCGCTTGGGGGCCGAGCGGTCGACGTCCTCGCCGGTGGCCGAGAGGATGTCGTTGGCGAACTCCAGGTCCATCAGCTTCATGCGCTTGATCTCGTCGCGCAGGCGGGCGGCTTCCTCGAACTCCAGGTTGGCGGCGGCTTCGCGCATCTTGGCCTCCAGCTCCTTGAGGGCGGCCTTGAAGTTGTCGCCGCTGAACGGACGGTCGTCGCTCTCGGACATGCCCATCGGCACCAGCACGCGGTCGCCGCGCTCGTAGGGGCTGTTGAGGATGTCCTTGATGTCGCGCTTGACGCTCTCGGGCGTAATGCCGTGCTCGAGATTGTAGGCGTTCTGCTTCTCGCGGCGGCGGGCGGTCTCGGCCATGGCCCGCTCCATCGAGCCGGTGATCCGGTCGGCGTAGAGGATGACCTTGCCGTCGACGTTCCGCGCCGCCCGGCCGATCGTCTGGATCAGCGAGGTCTCCGAGCGCAGGAAACCCTCCTTGTCGGCGTCGAGGATGGCGACGAGACCGCACTCGGGGATGTCGAGGCCTTCCCGCAGCAGGTTGATGCCGACCAGGACGTCGAAGTGGCCGAGGCGCAGGTCGCGGATGATCTCGATGCGCTCAAGCGTATCGACGTCGCTGTGCATGTAGCGGACGCGGATACCCTGTTCGTTCAGATATTCGGTCAGGTCCTCGGCCATCTTCTTGGTCAGGACGGTGACCAGGGTGCGATAGCCCTTGCGGATGGTCTGGCGGATCTCGTCGACCACGTCGTCGACCTGGCTGGCGCCGTCCTTGGAGACCGGGCGCACCTCGACCGGCGGGTCGATCAGGCCGGTGGGGCGGATGACCTGCTCGGCGAAGACGCCGCCGGCCCGCTCCAGCTCCCAGTCGGCCGGGGTGGCGCTGACGTGGACCGACTGCGGCCGCATGGCGTCCCACTCCTCGAACTTGAGGGGGCGGTTATCCAGGGCCGACGGCAGGCGGAAGCCGTACTCGGCCAGGGTCCATTTGCGGTTGCGGTCGCCCTTGTACATGGCGCCGATCTGCGGAACCGTCTGGTGGCTCTCGTCGGTGAACAGCAAGGCGTTGTCGGGGATGTATTCGAAGAAGGTCGGCGGCGGCTCGCCGGGCTTCCGACCCGACAGATAGCGGCTGTAGTTCTCGATGCCGGCGCACGAGCCGGTGGTCTCGATCATCTCCAGATCGAAGGTCGTGCGCTGCTCCAGCCGTTGGGCTTCCAAGAGCTTGCCGTTGGCGGTCAGCCACTCGAGCCGCTCCTTCAGCTCCTTGCGGATCTCGATGATCGCCTGGCGCAGGGTCGGGCGCGGCGTGACGTGGTGGCTGTTGGCGTAGACCTTGATCATCTCGAGGTCGGCCGTCTTTTTCCCGGTCAGGGTGTCGAACTCGGCCAGGGCCTCGACCTCGTCGCCGAACATGGTGACGCGCCAGGCGCGGTCCTCGTAGTGGGCGGGGAAGATCTCGATGGTGTCGCCGCGGCGGCGGAACGTGCCGCGCTCGAAGGCCTGGTCGTTGCGCTTGTACTGCTGGGCGACGAGGTCGGCGATCAGCTGCTTCTCGTCGACCCGCTGCCCGACCTCCAGGGTGAAGGTCATGGCGGTATAGGTCTCGACCGAGCCGATGCCGTAGATGCACGACACCGAGGCCACGACGATGACGTCGTCCCGCTCCAGGATCGCCCGGGTGGCCGAGTGGCGCATCCGGTCGATCTGCTCGTTAATCGAGGAATCCTTCTCGATATAGGTGTCGGTGCGCGGGACGTAGGCTTCCGGCTGGTAGTAGTCGTAGTAGCTGACGAAGTACTCGACCGCGTTCTCCGGGAAGAACGACTTCATCTCGCTGTAGAGCTGGGCGGCCAGGGTCTTGTTCGGGGCCAGGATCAGGGCCGGGCGCTGGGTGCGCTCGATGACCTGGGCCATGGTGAAGGTCTTGCCCGAGCCGGTGACCCCCAGCAGCACCTGGTCCTGGTCGCCGCGCTCGATGCCTTCGACGAGGTCGGCGATGGCCGTGGGCTGGTCGCCCGCGGGTTGGTAGTCGCTGACCAGCTTGAACTTCTTGCCGCCCTCGGACTTGTCCGGACGCGCGGGCCGGTGCGGCGTCCACAGCATGGGCATGACGCCGACTGAAACGTCAGAGACGGTGTCCCCAAGGGTGTCCATGACGAAGGGCGCGGAGACGTCCGAAACGCCGGAGTTTGGGCTGCGAGGCATGGCCCCAAGTTAGGCGCCCGCGCGCCCGACGGCTAGGGGGACTGCTGACAAGGTTGGCAGCAGAGTGGCGGGAGAGGCCGTGACGGCCTTCGCCTCTACTCTTTCACCGTGTTCGCGCAGGCCTGGCCGTGGCCCCAGAAGACGCCCTTGCGCCGCTCCAGCAGGTTCTGGTCGCGGCGGGACAGGTCGGCGAAGAAGTTCAGGCCGGTCTCGACCTCGAGATCCGCGATCGGCGCGATGAAGGTGTCGGTCGGGGTCTTCTTGTAGGCCTTGTTGTCCAGCCGGAAGCCTACGGCCCGACCGGTTCTGACATCGTAGAGGATCTTGAAATAGGCGGCGGGCGACAGGATCTTGGTCTTGTTTCGCCCGATCCAGGTTGCGCTCGAGCCATAGATCGGGCCGGTGATGACGATGACGTCCTCGTGGCCGCCGCACAGCACCGCCGCGCGCACGTCTTCCTCCAGGAAGCGCCACTGGGCGCGGTTGAAGCCGGGCCCGACCTGAGGCGACATGTTGGTCATGTAGAAGCTGTCGTTGGTCTGGGGCTGGCTGAACTTGAAGTCGGCCGCCGGCGCCTGGTGGCCTCGATCGCGCGGGTTGGCCGGGTCGCTGTAGTCCTGGGCCTCTGGGCTGTAGCCTTGGGCGGCGGTGTCGGTCAGGAACTTGTCGGACCGCTTGGCGCCGCCCTTCAACGCCGCGGGCGTCAGGCGCTCGACGACCCAGTCGGGGTTGCGAGTGACCTTGTTGAACGACAGCACGTAGCCCGGACGGCAGATCAGGATCTGCTGGCCGGCCACGTCGTCGCCGCGATGGACCGGCAGGGCCACGGGCTTGAACCGCGACAGGCAGGCGGCCGTCGGAGCGCCGTCGGGCGCGGCGTTCTGCGCGGCGGCCGGCGAAAAGGGCCCGGCGACCAGGGCGGCGACGAGGACGGCGCCGCCGAGAAGCGAGCGGATCATGGCGTGTCTCCCAGGCCCGAGGCCGCTAATTGCTGCTGTTGGAGATGCCCTTGGAAATCACGAAGCTGCCGCCGCTGAGGCCGATAAGGCCCAGGACCGTCGGCGGCACCTCCACGAAGGCTCCGGCCTCGATCGACAGCAGCAGAAAGAGCCCCGCGACCACGAAGGTGAAGATCAGGAACTGGAAGCGTGAGAGGCTGGCCTTGGCCGCGCCGCTCCGGATGGCGGCGGCGACCTCGGCCGGGCTGGCCGGCGGATTGGCGCCCTTCAGCGCGTCGGTGATGGCCTTGACCGCCTCGGCGTCGGTCGGCTCGGCGATCAGGCCGTCCAGGACGCCCTTCGTCGTGATCAGTCGCCAGACGACGACCGCGGCGAAGCCGAGGATGATGATGACGACGGCGATGCCGACGATATAGGCGAGGGCGGACCAGGGCGTGGCGGGCATGGCGGATCTCCGTCAGGGTCAGGGTTGTGCGTTGCCGCGCCGCCGGGGGCGGCGGGGCTTGCGGCGGGTCTTCTTGGCGTCGGGGGGGCTTGTCGGGCGCTCATAGAGCTTGCCGCCCAGGTGGACGCCCAGGCTGGCGCCCAGGGCCGACAACACCTCGGGGCGGATGTCCGGCAGGCTCGTCTTACCTTGCGCCAGCGCCCCAAGGCCTTCGGTCACATAGTAGCCGGCGAAGGCGACGGTGATGGCCAGGGCCTGGACGCGAGCCGGGCTCGGGCCGCCGCCGTGCGGACCGGCCACGAGCTGGCGCAAACGGCCGCTCGCCAGGCCGCGATAGAGCAGAACGGCGGCCAGCGCCGCCAGCACGGCCAGAAGACCGTACTCTCCGATCTGGGCGACCTGCTTGAGCGGCATGCTCATCGGCGATCCATGTCGAGAAAGGGGCGGACGCGAAGCATCACGCGCGCCACGGCGCAGCCGTGCGCGAGCGAAAGCGATTGAGACGCGGACTGGTCGGCTACTTTTCGGGTACAGGCGCAGAAAGACGGAGAATCTTCAGCTGGACGCCGTCCAGCACGACCCGCGCCCCCGCGCTTATTCCAATCTTTGCGCGAATTAACCTTGCTGTCAACGTTGAGGTGTATCCCGGGCGGCGCTTCGACGCGGCCGCCGGCGACTTTTCGTCGTCCCCAGAGAACGCCGCTGGCGACGAGTCGCCTGAAGGGCATAGATTGACAGCGGTGACTTGAGGGGACGGCATTTTGCGAGTGAGGACGGGCCGGGAGCGGAGCGCGTGACGTCGTTACTCGACGGACTGGCGCGCGCGAACCTCACGCCGCGCACGCTTCGCGAATGGCTGCTGGTCGCCAGTCTGGCCCTGATCTATTGCGTCGGCGCGGTGGTCAGTCTGCGCTGGGCCGTGGTGCCGGGCGCGGGGACGGCCTTCTGGCCGTCCGCCGGCATCGCGCTCGCCGCGGTCGCCTACTACGGCCCGCGCGTCTGGCTGGGCGCGCTGCTGGGCCGCTTGCTGACCTTCTGGGTGATGGCCGCGCCGCAGCCCCTATGGAGCCAGTTTGTGATCGCCACGGCCACCGCGCTTGGCGCGCTGGTCCCGGTGCTGATCCTCAACCGCCTGAAGACCAACGCCAAGCTCGACAGCCTGCCCAGCGCCCTTTGGCTGGTGATCGGCGCCGGCGCCGGCGGGGCGACCATCTCGGCGAGCGCCGGGGCCCTGATGCTGCTGCTAAGCGGCTCGCCGGCCGGCAAGGTCGATCAGGCCTTCGTCAACTGGTGGTTCGGCTTCCTGACCGGCGTCCTGACCTTCGCGCCGGCGTTCATGACCTGGCGCGGCGCGCTGGAGCGCTGGACGCCGACGCGCATTGGCCATCTGACGCTGATCTGCGTGGCCACCGGCGCGCTGGCCTATCTGATCTTCCTGCGTGGCGAGGGGGCCTATTCGCGGGCTTGGTTCGTATTTCCGCTGCTGGTCTGGGCGGGCCTGGCGTTCGACACGCGCGGCGCGGCCCTCGCTTCGCTGCTCGTAAGTCTGTGCGCCTTCATCGGGACACTGCAGGGCGGAGGCCCCTTCCACAACGCCGGGCCGTCCGGTGCGATCCTGCTGACCCAGCAGTTCGTGGCCGTAATGGCCTCGACCACCCTGATCCTGGCCGCGGTCGCCAGCGAGCGGCGCGGGCGCGAGGCGCTGGAGCGCAGCGAAAGCCGCTACAAAGCTGAGAGCGCCGCCCTGGCGGTGCTGAACGAAACCGGGGCGGTGATCGCCGCCGAGCTCGACCTCGAGCGCGCGGTGCAGGTGGTGATCGACGCCGGCGCGGCCCTGACGCGCGCGCGCTACGCGGCGTTCTTCTACTCAGCGCCGGACGGCCAGGGCCACTCGATGATGCTCTACGCGCTGTCGGGCGCGCCGCGCTCGGCCTTCGATGCGTTCGGCCACCCGCGCGCGACCGAGGTCTTCGCCCCGACCTTCGAGGGGACCGCCACGATCCGCTCGGGCGACATCACCCAAGACCCCCGCTACGGCCGCAACGATCCGCATTTCGGCATGCCCAAGGGCCATCTGCCGGTGCGCAGCTATCTGGCTGTGCCGGTCCGTTCGCGCTCCGGCGAGATCATCGGCGGCCTGTTCTTTGGTCATTCCGATCCGGACGTGTTCGACGAGCGCGCCCAGTGGCTGGCGGAGGGCGTGGCCTCGCACGCGGCCATCGCCATCGACAACGCCCGCCTCTACCAGTCGGCCCAGACTGAACTGGCCCAGCGCCGCCGCGCCGAGGAGCTGCAGCGGCTGCTGATCAACGAGCTGAACCATCGGGTGAAGAACACCCTGGCGACGGTCCAGTCCCTGGCGGCCCAGACCCTGCGGTCGTCCGACGACCTGGCGACGGCGCGCGAGGCGTTTGATCGACGGCTGATGGCCCTGTCGGCCACCCACAACCTGCTGACCCAGTCCAGCTGGGCCAGCGCCGAGCTGGGCGATCTGGTCCGCCAGGCGGCCGAGCCGTTCGTGGCCGATCGGTTCATCACCCAGGGGCCCCCGGTCAGCCTGTCGCCGGCCCGGTCGCTGGCGCTGTCCATGGCGTTGCACGAGCTCAGCACCAACGCGCTGAAATATGGCGCCTTGAGCGTCCCCGACGGCGTCGTGCGCCTGACCTGGCGCGTGGCCGCGGGCCAGCTTGAGCTGGTCTGGGCGGAGGAGGGCGGGCCGCCGGTCGTCGCGCCCACGCGCCGGGGCTTCGGCACCCGCCTGGTCTCCCAGGCCCTGGCCCGCGAGCTGCGCGGCCAGGTGCGGCTGGAGCACGATCCGGCCGGGGTGCGCTGCGAGATCAGCTTTCCGCTGGACGCCGAGGACGCGCCGGGGCCGGCGCGAGAAATCCCCGAGGTCTAGGGCGAGCGTCTGTGACGCCCCCTCCGGATCGATGCGTATCCGCATCGATCCACCTCCCCCGTTTCACGGGTGAGGAGGAACGGCACCCTCCTGCCCCGCTTGCGGGGGAGGTGGCGCGGCGCCGCTAGGCGACGTGACGGAGGGGCGCTCGCGAGTCCCTACCGCTTCGGCTCCAGACTGTGCAGATAGGCTTTCAGGTCCGCCCGCTGGTCGTCGTCGAACTTGGCCATGGGCATGCGCGGATGGGTGCGGGGCGAGCCCTCCTCCGGCGGCAGCGGCGGGGCCAGCATGCCCTCGTCCAGCAGGGCGTCGAGGCCCCCCTTCCGATAGCGCTCGTGCAGACGCGCGAACGGCGGAGCATCCGGAAGCGGGCTCTTGGTCCCGCGCACCGCGTGACAGCCGCCGCAAGCGCGCTGCGCGATCCGTTCGCCATTGGCGGCGGACGCCTGGCCAAGGGCGGGCGAGGCGGCGAGCGCCAAGCCCACGACCAGCAGGGCGATCCTCACGCCGCGCCCTCGAAGTCCAGCACCACGCGGCCTTCGATGACGCCCTTTTCCATGCGGCTAAAGATGTCGTTGATCGCGCTCAGGCCCTCGGTCGAGACCGTCGCCTTGACCCGGCCGTCGGCGGCGAAGGCCAGGGCTTCCTGCAGGTCCAGGCGCGTGCCGACGATCGAGCCGCGCACGGTGATCCCGCGCAGCACGGTGTCGAAGATCGACAGCGGGAAATCGCCCGGCGGCAGGCCGTTCAGCGACACGGTGCCGCCGCGCCGGACCATGCCGAGCGCCTGGCTGAAGGCCGTGCGCGAAACCGCCGTCACCAGCACGCCCTGCATGCCGCCGACCTTGGATTGGAACACGGCGGCGGGATCCTCGCGGGTGGCGTTGACCGTCAGTTCAGCCCCCAGCTCGCGGGCCAGGGCCAGCTTGTCTTCCGCCACATCGACGGCGGCGACCTTGAAGCCCATGGCCTTGGCGTATTGCACGGCGAGGTGTCCCAGGCCCCCGACGCCCGAGATCGCCACCCAATCGCCCGGCTTGGCGTCCAGCACCTTCAAGCCCTTATAGACCGTGACCCCGGCGCACAGGATCGGCGCGGCCTCGACATAGGAGAGGTTCGCCGGGATCAGCCCGACATAGTCGGCGTCAGCCAGCACGTATTCGGCGAAGCCGCCATCGACCGAGTAGCCGGTGTTCTGCTGCTTTTCACAGAGCGTCTCCCAGCCGGCCAGGCAGTGGACGCAACGGCCGCAGGCGGTGTGAAGCCACGGCACGCCCACCCGGTCGCCGATCTTCAGGTGCTCGACATCCTCGCCCAGCTCGACCACGGCGCCGACACCCTCATGGCCCGGCACGAAGGGCGGGGATGGCTTGATCGGCCAGTCGCCATGCGCCGCGTGCAGATCGGTGTGGCAGACGCCGCAGGCGGCGATCTTGACCAGCACCTGACCGCGTCCGGGCTTGGGGCGGGGGCGGTCCTCGATCACCAACGGCTGGCCAAAGGCGCGCACCACGGCGGCCTTCATCATCGTGTCCATGGCGTTCTCCCGGAGCTCTAGCGCTTGGGCGGCGATAGTACCCCGGCCGGGGCGCGATCGCAGTCGGGGCGACTACCTATGGTTCGGCCGCAACCGTTCCAGCGTCCTCTCATCGGGCGCGCCGCCGAAGTACTTGGCCAGCGCCTCGCCGAAGACCGCCTCGTCCGGCGCCGCGGCCTGGAACAGGGTCAGGCTCGACCGCAGCTTCAGGTCGTCAGGCGAGCCGAACACCGCGTGGGCGTCGTCGCCGGGCAGGGCGACGATCACCGACACGACCTCGCGCAGGCGCGGTCCCAGCACCGGATGCGCCAGATAGGCCTCGGCTTCGGCCAGGTCGGCGATCGCGTAGAAGCGCGCGGTCGGGCTGGAGCCCAGGCCCTGGATCTGCGGAAAGACGAACCACATCCAGTGGCTCTCCTTGCGTCCACGCCGGAGCTCGGCCAGCGCGGTCTGGTAGGTCGCGGCCTGCGCCTCGACGAAGCGGGAAAGGTCGGCCATGGGCGGATTCTCCATCGGCTCTTCGGCGGATCAAACGCGCGGCGCATGAATGCGCGGCTCCGCGCCGCTACGGAACCTGCCAGAGATCCTCGATCCGGTAGCGCAGAATGCGTCCCACGGGCTCGACCGCGGCGACCACGTCGGGGCGTTTTCGCAAAGCGGCCCTGCTGGCGGCGCGCGCGGCGTCGTAGGCCGTCTGGTTGGGAAGAGAGGGCGTGTCCTGCAGGGTCAGCAGCGTCGCGCGTCTCAGGTCCGGCGAACCAAGGCGCTTGATGACAACCGCGGCGGCGGCGTCCAGGTCATTGACGCAAAGCAGCGCGTCCAGAGTATTGCCCTTCGCCTCGTCGCCCAGGTCGCGGAGCGTCTTCAGCGCCGTCTGAGCGGTGTCCTTGTCGCCCAGGTCGCTCGCGGCGCAGACGGTGATCTTCAGCGCCACCGCGCGACCGTAGGGCGACATGTGATCGAGGCGCACGCTGCCGACCGTGGCCAGGGCCGCCTTGGAGCGACCCGCCGTCATCTGGGCGGCGCCCAGGTTCAGGGTCTGATTGACATTGGGTCGACCATTCTCTGGGGTGCGGGCGCCAATCTCCAGCGCCTCGATGGCCTCTTCCCGCCGTCCCATCTGCGACAGGATCTGATTGCGGACGTTGTGCGCCCAGCCCAGGCGCGTCTCCAGGTCAACGAACCCGTCCGGCGCGCTGTTGGCGCGAGCCAGAGCCGCGTCGATCACCGTCAGCGCTTCGGAAAAGCGGCCCAGGTCCATCAGCGCCTCGGCCTTGGCGGTCGGGCCGCTGATCCTGTCGCCGTGGGCGGCCAGCAGGGCGTCGACCGCCTTCAACCGCGCCAGCGAGCCAGTCTTGGGCGAGAGCCGGTCGGGCGCGCCCTCGTCCACCTTGTCGAAGCGCTTGTCGGCGCGCATGCCGATCAAGACCTCATCCCTGGTGATCAGCCGGGCCGCGGCCTCGGCGTCGGCCAAGCGGTTCCGGGCCAGCAGGCCAAGCACATAGTCCGCGCGCTCGCCGCTCAGATCCTCGAAGGGGTTTTGCGGCTTCCATTTGGCGAACAGGGCGTCAGCCAAGGCGAAGACCCTGGCCTCTCCGTCGGGCAGGCGCCGAGCCGCGTTGAGCTCGTAAGCGATGGTCTCGTCGGGGAGGGTCGCGACCGTCTCGGGATAGCGCGTCGCCAGCGTGGTCAAGGCGGAGACGGCTCCGGCCTTGTCGCCCGACGCCGCGGCGATCTGGAGGCGCAGAAGCCAGTCTTCCTTCCCGGCGTCGGCCATTTCGGAGGCCTCGATAATCGCGGCGCGGGCGGCGGGCCAATCCTTGGCGTCGGTGGCGATGCCGGCGATCATCAGCGCGATGGCGTGGCGCATCGGGGCCGGCGCCTTCGCGAAATAGGGCGAGCGGCGCGCGCGCTCCAGCACCTCGCGAGCGTGGGCGTAGTCGCCTTTCTGCAGGTCGGCCCCGACCTCCTGGATCGCCAGGTCGAAGCTCTCCTGCGAGGACGGCGGCGGCGCGGCCTGCGGCCTGGTGTCGGCCACGGCTGATCCGGTCAGCAGCACCGCCGCGGCGGCGGCCAGGAACAATCGACGCAAACTCGCCCCCTCGAAAGGCATCGAACTCAAGGTTGCACAACAGCACGCCGCGGGTCGCGGAGGCAATGTCGAGCGCCGCCATTGACTCCCTTTCGTACTGTGTGACATACAGTGTGCGTCACACACCATGTGATGCACACTATGTGGCGCACACGTTCATGCCGACCGATACGGACATCTTTGAATCGCTCCGTCAGGAGCTGCGGCGGGGGACTCTGATTCTCGCCGTCCTCGCCCAGCTGCGGGAGGAGCGCTACGGCTACGGCCTGCGCCAGGCCCTCGCGTCCGTGGGCGTCGAGATCGACGAAGGCGCGCTCTATCCCATGCTCCGCCGGCTGGAGGCCCAGGGCCTGCTCGCCAGCGAATGGCGCGAGGAAGACAAGCGCAAGAAGCGTTTCTACCAGCTGTCGGAGGAGGGCCGGGCCGTGCTGGCGCGCCTCGCCGACGAATGGCGCGCGATCAACGCCGCCCTCGAGCCTCTGCTGTGACAGCGGCGACCCTCACCAAAGGACCCCATGACATGAGCGATCTCGTGGATCGTTATCTCGCCGCCGTGGCGGCCCTGCTGCCCAAGGCGCAACGCGAGGACATCATCGCCGAACTGCGCGACCTGATCGTCAACCGCATCGAGGAGCGGGAGGCGACCCTTGGCCGTGCGCTCGACAAGCGCGAGGTCGAAGAGCTGCTTCGCGAGATCGGCCATCCGATCGCGGTCGCGGGGCGTTACGGCCCGCGCGCCACCCTGATCGGCCCGGAGCTCTATCCGTTCTGGATGTTCGGCGTGAAGGTGCTGCTGGCGATCGCCGCCCTGGCGGCCGTCATCCCGGCGGGCGTGGCCCTGCTCACGGCCCACGGCGATGCGCGGCTGGTGATGCGCACGGTAAACGACTTTATCCCGACGGCCCTCAGCCTGATCGGCTTCGCCACCGTGGTCGGGGCGGCGATCGAGCGCGGCTGGATCAAGCTGGGCGACTTCACCAACTGGAAGGTCAGCGAGCTGCCGCGCGTACCCGACAGCAAGGACTGGTTCGCCAAGAGCCGGTTCGACGGCCTGTTCGAGCTGGTCGCCATGGGGCTGTTCATCGCCTGGTGGACGGGCGTCGTCGCATTCCCCGCGGATAATGTGATCACCACGCGCGGGGGGCAGGCGTTCCTGCAGGTCTCGCCTGTGTTCCAAGAGCTCTACTGGCCCATTCTGGCCCTGGCGGTGGTTCAGGTGGTTTCGTCCCTGTTCCTGGTCGTCAAGCCGGGCTGGACCTCGGCGCGCAATCTCGCCGAGATCGTCGGCGCGGTGGGCGGCCTCGTCTTGGTCTGGGCGCTGTGGCCCGCTCAGCCCCTGATCACGGTGCTGGCGCCCGCGGCGTCGGAAGCAGGTCTGGCCAACCTGCAGCGCGTTCTGGACCTGACCTTCGAAATCACCCTGTGGGCCGCCGCCGCCATCTACCTGCTCAAGGTCGCGGTTCACGGCTGGCGGCTCGCCCGGGGGCGCTAAAAGTCCCCCGGCGGAAAGCTCAGCTTAAGGTTCCGTATTAACCTTTTTATCGCGACGGCTGCGGCGGGCGAGGTCGCAGCTTTAGCGCCACCATGGGTGGAAATCAGGCGGCGTAAGGGTTTTGAGGGCGAAAAAAATCGTCGATCGCTCCTGTCCAGCTTTTTACGCGGATTCAACGGATTAACGATTTGACGCTGCGACCGGAGCGCGCAAGGGGGCTTTGGACGGGTCCGGAGCGCTTGCGAGTCGGTCACCAATCGTTCATAAGCCGCTAACAGCGGGATCTTGGCCACGTCGTGATACGGCCAATCCCCCGCTTCGAAGGCCTCCCCGACAGTGCTTTTCCGGGGATCTCGAAGCGGTTTTTGTCGGGGGGCCGGAGCGCCCTCGCCGCGCAGGACACGAGTTTTGTATATCAAGTCGCAGACGCGCGCGGACGCGCGCGGGCTGGTCGGCGCCGTATTGGTCGGATCCATCACGGGTCTGGCCCTGGGCGGCGTTTACCTGATGGGTGGCCTGGCCCAATCGGCCTCCACGCACGCCCGCGTCGCCCGCTTGGCCGATGGCGCCTCCGGAAGCTTTTCGGACGCGGCCATGGTCAGCGCGGCTACGCGTATGGACCCCGGCGCCCTCGCCGTGGCCAAGCGTCATGATCCCTTCCTTTTCGCCGCCGTCGATCAGCGCGATCGTCAGTCGGCCCAACTGGCCGCCCGCCTCGAAGGCGCCGGCGCGACCCTGATGCCCGGCCAGAGCGGCCGCACCGGTCCGCTGATGCTGCGAGCCAGCTTCGGTTCCTTAACGCCCGGCGCCGCCGGCCCGTTCCAGCTCGGCAACGCCCTGGAAAGCTCGCGCGAGCTGGAGTGCCTAGCTGACGCCGTCTATTACGAAGCGCGCGGCGAGACCCCCAGCGGCCAGGCGGCCGTGGCCCAGGTGGTCATGAACCGCGTGCGCCATCCCGCCTTCCCGAAGTCGATCTGCGGCGTGGTGTTCCAAGGCGCCTATAACCGCACGGGCTGCCAGTTCAGCTTCGCCTGCGACGGCTCGATGCGCCACGCGCGCGACGTCAGCGCCTGGAACCGGGCCCGCAAGATCGCCGCCCGCGCGCTGTCGGGCGCGATCAGCAACCAGGTCGGCTCGGCCACCCACTTCCACACCACCAACGTTTCGCCGGGCTGGGGCCCGCGCCTGCTGCGGGTGGCCCAGGTGGGAATGCACATCTTCTATCGCTTCGGCCGTCACAACGCCTCGGCCGCGCACCTGCCGACCGTGGACGACATCGCGCCTTCGGACATCGCCAGCCTGACCGCCGACGGCAAGCCGCCGGTCGTCTACGCCGCCAGCGCTGTCGCCCATGTCGAGCCCGCCTCTACGCAGGGGCAGGGCGGTCCGCTGGGGCCGGTGACCGAGCCCGCATCGGCCCCGATCACCCCCGCCAAGGCGCTGGGGCCGGCTGTCGACAAGGCGGTCGCCAAGCCGATCGCGATCTCGACCGATCGCACCCCGCTGGACGGCCTCAAGTCGACAGTAGGGGCCGCGAGCGGAGCTGCTTCCTAACGACGTTGGGCATGTGGCTGGTGGCGAAGCGCATCTGCTTCGCCCGCTTGCCCACGAAGTAGTGCAGGGCCTTGCCCTGCGCCGCCTCCCAGACCACCTGCGCGGCGTCCTCGACCGGATAGACCTCGAGGCCGCCGGCGCGCAGGGCGTCGCTCATGTGCTCGTTCGTGCCTGACGCTCCGGCGTTCAGGATTGGCGTCTCGATGAACCACGGCATGACGCAGGCGACGCTGACGCCGTGGCGGCCGTATTCGATGTCCAGCGCTTCGGAGAGGCCGCGCACCGCGAACTTGGTGGCCGAATAGACCGCCAGCTTCGGCGAGCCATAGAGCCCCGCGCACGAAGCGATGTTGATCAGCCGACCGCCGGCGGCCTTCAACAGCGGAAGCCCCGCTCGCGCGCCGTTGATCACGCCCTTGATGTTGACGTCGATCTGGATGTCGCAATCGGCGTCGGACATGTCCTCCAGCACGCCAAAGCGGGCCACCCCGGCGTTGTTCAGCAGGACGTCGGCCTTGCCGCCGGTCTCGCGGCCGAAGTCGCCCAGGGCGTTTTCCCAGCCCTGACGATCGCGCACGTCCAGCGGGTGGATCGAGCCGTTGGCCGCGCCGATCTCGGCGATCAGCGCATGGGCCTGGTCCTGGCGGTTCAGGAAGTAGCCGGGCATGTCGCGGTGGTTGATGGGTTCGAGCAGGATGTGGATGCCGTGCGGGGCGGCCTGCTCTGCCGCGTGGCGCACGTTGGCGATGTAGCTGGCGCGCACGGTGGCTGTGTCAGCGCCCTGCGGCACCACGCCAGCCATGACGTGGATGCGGGGGCATTGCAGCGCGCAAGCGTATGCAAGGGCCTGGGCAATGCTGCCGCGAAACTCCGCCTCGCGCCCGGGCAGGCAGGCCAGGCCGCGCTCGCCCGCATCCCAGTTGCCCGGCGGGGCGTTGAACAGCACCTGCTGCAAGCCATTGGCCTGCAGACGCGTGGCCAGGTCGTGCGCCGGGTAGGCATAGGGAAAGAGAAACTCCACGCCCTTGAAGCCATCACGGGCGGCAGCGGCAAAGCGGTCGAGAAAGTCCACATCGTTGTAGAGCATGGACAGGTTGGCGGCAAAACGGGGCATGCAAAGGTCTTTCAGGCTGCGGTGGTGCAGGGCCGGCCTGGAGGGCGTCGGGTGGATGACAAAAGGCGCCAGTGGCGCCCCGGGTGCATTGTCACCGCCTGTGTCACTCGCCCTGCGAGCCCCGGTGTGCCCAGCCGGTGGTGTGCTTTTCAATCACGCTGAACAGCTCGTACATGGCCATGGCCATGGCGCCCACCACCATCAGGCCCGCAAATGCCAGGCCCATCTGCATGGACGAGCCCGCGCTGATGAGCAGGTAGCCAATGCCCTCGTTGGCCGCTGTCATCTCGGACACCGTGGTGCCCACAAACGCCAGCGTGATCGCCACCTTGAGCGAGCCAAAAAAGTAGGGCATGGAGCGCGGCAGCCCCACCTTGGTCAGCACATCCCAGCGCTTTGCCCCCAGCACGCGCAGCACGTCTTCGAGCTCGGGCTCCAGTGTGGCCAGGCCGGTGGCGATGTTCACCATGATCGGAAAGAAGCTGATGAGGAAGGCGGTAAGGATGGCTGGCCCCACGCCAATGCCGAACCACACCACAAGGATGGGCACAAAGGCCGCCTTGGGCAGTGCGTTGAAGGCTGTCATCAGCGGGTACACGGCCGCATAGGCCAGGCGCGAGCTGCCAATCACAAAACCCAGCAGGACGCCCACGACGATGGCAATGCCAAAGCCCGCCATCGTGACCCAATAGGTGCGCCAGGCGTGGGCGGCAATCACGCCGCCAAATTCGACCAACTGCGTGCCGATGGCCCAGGGGCTGGGGAAGATGAACTCCGAGACATTGAAGGCCGAGCAGATGATCTGCCACAGCACGACGATGGCGCCCAGCAGGATCCAGGGGGACCAGCGTTCTGCGGTTTTTTTGTGCATGGTGCTTGTGTGTCGATGGGTGGTTACTGCGGGATGGGGGCGCCAGCTTTGCCTGCACCCTGGCGCAGGGCGCCGATGTGGCCGCGCAGCTCGTGCACGATGCCGGTGAACTCGCTC
>NZ_CALCDX010000229.1 GCF_937900395.1 uncultured Caulobacter sp. | reverse complement strand
CTGCGCTCGGTGCCGTTCGTGATCCTGCTGATCGTGATGATCCCGCTGACCGTGGCCCTGGTCGGCACGTCGCTGGGCGTCGCCGGCGCGATCCCGCCGCTGGTCGCCGGCGCCGCGCCCTTCTTCGCCCGCCTGGTCGAGACCGCCTTGCGCGAAGTCGACAAGGGCGTGGTCGAGGCCAGCTTCGCCATGGGCGCCAAGCGGCGACAGGTGGTGCTGGGCGCGCTGCTGCCCGAGGCGCTGCCGGGCCTGATCGCGGCGGCGACCGTCACCGCCATCGCCCTGGTCGGCTACACCGCCATGGCCGGCGTGGTCGGCGCGGGCGGTCTGGGGGATCTGGCCGTGCGCTTCGGCTACCAGCGCTTCCAGACCGACGTGATGATCGTGACCGTCGTGCTGATGCTGGTGCTGGTCCAGGTTCTGCAGATGGTCGGCGACGCGGTGGTGCGCCGCGTCTCGCACAAATGATCCTCCTCCCCCGTGCAACGGGGGAGGTGTCGGCGTAGCCGACGGAGGGGGCGTAAATCGGCGGAAAGCGCCCCCTCCGTCACGCCGCGTATTCGCGGCGCGCCACCTCCCCGCCTTGCGGGTGAGGAGGATTGCGGCCAAGAACGCGTCATGACCGAGAATACCAACCAAGCTGAAACCCACTGGGACCCCGCCTTCGCCGAGGCCCTGATCGGCAAGACCCTGCTGATGAACCTGACCTTCCTCGACGACGACGGCGAGGTCCTGGAGCGCCAGCAGTTCTTCGGCGTGGTCATCGACGCCGACGAGGGGGAGGGGATCACCCTGGACCTGCTAGGCGAGCATGACGGCGACACCTACACGCTGCCGCCGCAGACCTCGGCGATCAAGGCGGCCGAGCCCGGCGTGATCAGCCTCTCCGGCGATAAGCCCGACTTCGTCGCCAGCTGGATCATCCACGGCGCGCCGGAGCCGGAAGCCGCGAACGATATCGACTGAGCGCGGGCTGGCGGACCTGCCAGGAAATCTGATTTCCTCCGATCGTCGTATCAGGGCAAAAGCCTACCCGTTCGATGGTCTTATGGAGCCGTTCATGGTCGCCCGCCGCGCTGTTCTCGTCCTCGGTCTCGCCGCCATTACGCTCGCCGCCTGCGGTCCGAAGACGCCCAAGGCCAGCGACCCCAACACCCTGACCGTGGCCGCCACCGCGATCCCGCACGCTGAGGTGCTGGAATTCATCAAGCCGAAGCTGGCGGCCGAGGGGCTGAATCTCGAGATCAAGGTCTTCAACGACTACGTCCAACCCAACGTTCAGGTGGCCGAGAAGCGGATCGACGTCAGCTATTTCGAGACCCTGCCGTATCTGGAGACCTTCAATCGCGACAAGGGCACGAACCTGATCCCGATCCAGGGCGTCCATGTCGAGCCCATCGGGACCTATTCGGCCAAGTGGAAGTCGATCGCCGAGGTGCCGACCGGCGCGACGATCGCCATTCCGAACGACGCCAGCACCGAGGGGCGGGCCCTGATCCTGCTGGCCAAGAACGGCGTCATCGGCCTCAAGGACCCGACGAACGCCCTGTCGAACCTGAAGGACATCACCAGCAACCCCAAGGGTCTGAAGTTCAAGGAGCTGGAGGCCCCGTCGCTGCCGCGCGTGCTGAACCAGGTCGACCTGGCGGTGATCAACACCAACTACGCCCTCGACGCCAAGCTGAACCCCAGCAAGGACGCCCTGATCATCGAGGACAAGACTAGTCCGTACGTGAACTACCTGGTCGGCCGTCCGGACAACAAGGACGACCCGCGGGTCAAGAAGCTGGCCGCGGCCCTGACCTCGCCCGAGGTGAAGGCGTTCATCGAGAAGAAGTACTCGGGCGCGGTGGTCCCGGCGTTTTAGGGGAGACGACGAAGCTGCTCCCCCGCGATGCGACGGAGCTGTCACGGAGTGACTGAGGGGGCTAACGGGCTCATGTCCAGCTGGCCCCCTCCGACCCTTTGGGCCACCTCCCCCGCCTCGCGGGGGAGGATCTAGTGTCTAGTCACCTCTAACATTTCACCGTACCTATCAGCGCTCGCATGCCTCGGAGCCTCCATGGCCTCGCCTACGCTGAAATCGCCCGCTGGCCGTCGGCTGGTGCTGGATGTCGCCAATTCCTCGGGGCTCGACGACTGGGCGCCCGAGCTGCAGAAGACCAAGGTCTATGAGCGGATCCTGCTCGACCTGATCCTGGGCGAGCTGAAGGCCGGTTCGCGCCTGGACGAACAGTCGCTGGCCGCCCGCTATGAGACCGGCCTTGCCGGTGTGCGCGACGCGCTCGGCCGCCTCGCGCTGGAAGGCCTGGTCATGCGCCGGGCCCGATCGGGCACCACCGTCGCGCCGCTGGACCTCGTCGAACTGCGCCAGGGCCTCGAGGCCCGCGTGCTGATCGAGCCGCATTGCGCGGCCCTGGCCGCCCGCAACGCTTCCAAGGCCGAGGCCCAGGCGATGTTCGACATCTTCGCGGGCGGGGAGGAGGCCGCTCGGATCTGCGACTTGCCGGCCCTGGTGGCTATGGATCTGCGCTTCCACGCCGCCGTCGCGCGCGCCTCGGGCAACCTCGCCTTGGCCCGCATTCTCATTCCGCTGCAGCACAAGGCCGCGCGGTTCTGGGTGTTCTCCTTCAACGGCGCCAGCGAGCAGGAACTCATCGACGAGATCGAGGAGCACCGCGAGGTCGCGCGCGTGATCGCCGGTGGCGACGTCGAGGCCTCGCGCCGCGCGATGCTGCGGATCCTGGACGTCCAGCCCGAGGCGCAAGGGCGGGCCTAAGGGGCTGATACGCGCCTGAAGCGCGGCCAGTTTAGTGATGCGCGCTTGCGTCGCGACTTCCCCAGCGTGACCTGAGACCTCTCGGCCACAGTCGCTCTATAATCTCCTCTAAAATGTCAGAAGGCATTTTGACGAAGATCAAGCGATCCCCAGATAACGGCGCGTGACCGCCGAGCTTTCCGCCCCGGCGACGAGGTGAGAGCCGATGCCGTCTCGACTGTTGATGCTGTCTGTCAGCCTGCTGGCCCTGTCCGCCGCCAGCGCGCGCGCCGAGACCCAGGTGGCTGACCAGGTCGATGCGGTGGTGATCGTGGCGCGAGACAAGGCGGGCCTGCTGGAGAAGGCGCCCAGCCACACGGTGTTCGGGATCGACAAGCCGCTAATCGAGACGCCGCGCTCGGCCAGCCTGGTCAGCGACCTGACGCTGGAGCGCTACGGCGTCCAGTCGCTGGACGGCGCCACCAAGGTCGCCCCCGGAACCCACACCGCCAGCTTCTACGGCGTGCCCGGCTCGCTGAACATCCGCGGGGCGCTGGCCGAGAACTACTTCCGCGGCTTCAAGCGGGTGGAAAACCGCGGGACCTATTCCACGCCGATCGGCGGCGCGGCGCGGCTGGAGATCCTGCGCGGCCCGCCGACGCCGGTCTACGGCGCGGGCAAGGTCGGCGGGCTGGTCAACTTCATCCCGAAGTCTGCGCGCGACGAAGGCCGCTTCCTGGCCGAGCCAGAGGGCGAGGTGACGGTGACCTTCGGCAGCTACAACAGGAAGCTGGTGACCGGCCAGTTCGGCGCGCCGCTCACCCTGGGGCGAGCCGAGGGCGGCGTCTGGGTCTATGGCGAGGCCGAGGACAGCCACAGCTACTACCGAGGAATCTATCCGCGTCACCAGACGCTGGAGGCGTCCGCCGACTTCGACCTCGGAAACGGCTGGAGCACGGCCTTCGGCGGCATGGTCTTCCACAGCGACGGCGACGTACAGACGCCTGGCTGGAACCGCCTGACCCAGGACCTGATCGACCACCGGACCTATGTCACCGGGCGCGACACGACGCTGAAGGACGCCAACGGCGACGGCAAGATCACGCCGAACGAGATCGGCGCCTATCCCTACGCCAGCGCGCTCTATCTGCCCTACTATGGCTATCCGACCACGGACGCGGTCCACACGCTGGATGTCGGCGTCGGGACGACCAAGCTGGACCGGCGGACGGTCTATATCAGCCCGGCGGACTTCTCGAAGACCAACACCCAGACCCTCTATTTCGACCTCGCCAAGGACCTGGGCGGCGCGCGGTCGCTGACGCTGCAGCTGTTCCACGATCGCCAGGACAACAAGCGCTTCGTCTCCTACGGCTATCCCTCGGCGATCGACGCCAAGGTCAGCGAGGTGCGCCTGACCTACGCCTTCCCGACGGAGATCGGGCCGATGCGCGCGCGGACGCTGATGGGCGTATCGCATCGCTGGTTCGAGGGGCGTCGGCGAGAGAGCTACAACAGCGGCCTGATCGCCCTGGACCGTCGCGACATCAGCTTCGGCGCGACCGCCACCGACACGATCGACAGCCCGTTTGACGACGAGCCCGGCGGCGTGCGCTGGGAGAACGACAACCGCTCGACCTGGAAGGAGACGGGCGCCTTCATCACCTCCGACATCGTCGCCGGGCGTTGGAACCTGGTGCTGGGCGGTCGCTGGGACCACTACAAGGTCGAGAGCGAGGACACGGGCTTCCTCAGCTACACGGTCGCGGGCCGGCAGGCGGCGGACCGCAACAAGGCGACCTGGAGCGCCAGCCTGACCTACAAGCTGCCGGTCGGCCTGATGCCCTACGCCAGCTACGCCAAGGCCTCGGCGCTGGAGATGAGCCAGGCGGGCGACATCGCGCCGGGCCTGGTCGCCGACGGCTCGTGGCTGTCGAGCTCGGACCTCTCCGAGGCGGGCGTGAAGTTCCAACTGCTGCGCGGGACGCTGATCGGTTCGTTGGCCGCCTATCGCCAGACGCGCACCCAGATCGCCGGCGCGATCTCGCCGCCGACCGTCCAAGGCCTGCGCTCCAAGGGCGTCGAGCTGGAGGTCCGCTGGCTGGCGTCCGAGCGCCTGTCCTTCACCTTCGCCGGCAACAACCAGCGCACGACGGTGCGGGGGCCTGACACATCGTTCCAGTACATCCCGGCCTACACGGCGGGCGTGTCCGGCGCGCAGGGCTATGGCGGCTCGTACGTGGTCTGGAGCTTCGCCAGCCTGCCGGGACGAAGCGGCGACTACGCCTACACCCTGACTCCAAAATCGGTGCTCAGCCTCTACGGGACCTACACCAGCAAGGGCTATGACTGGGGGCAGGCGGGGGCGACCCTGGGCGTCAGCCATGTCGGCCGCACCGCCGGCACGGTCCAGAACGCGGTGCATTATCCGAGCTATGCGCTGGTCAACGCGTCGGCGTTCGTCGCGCGCGGGCCTTACACTCTGTCGGTCAATGTCGATAACCTGTTCGACAAGTTCTATGTGACACCCGACGCCGACACCTACGCCAACCTTGGGGCCCTGCCCGGCAAGGGGCGGGAGTGGCGGGCCACCCTGAAGCGGACGTTCTGATGCGACCTGACAACCTCATCCTCACCTGTAGCGAAGCGTGCGGGGAAGGTGGCGCGGCGCAAAGCGACGCGACGGAGGAGGCGCTGTCGCCGCTGGACGCCCCCTCCGTCACGATGCGTAACCGCATCGCGCCACCTCCCCCGTTTCACGGGTGAGGAGGAGATTTCGATGACCCAAACCGAAGACCGCTTCCGCCCGTGGCTTCTGCTGGCGGCGTTCAGCCTGCTGCTGTTCCTGATCACCGCCTCGACCTACGGCTCGCTGGGCGTGGTCCTGCCGGCGATGATCGGCGAACTGAAGTGGAGCTTCGAGAAGGCGTTCCTGGGCTTTTCGGTGCTGGGCGTCTTCACCGGCGCCTCATCCTGGCTGCCAGCCATACTGATCCGGCGGTTCGGCGTGCGCGGAACGCTGCTCGCGGGCGCCGTCGTGCTGGCGGGCGGCTTCATCGGGATCGCCAACGCCGAGAGCCTGCTCAGCTACTATGCCGGCGCGGCGGCGTGCGGCGTCGGCTTCCAGATGGCGGCGCTGATCCCGGGCACGCACGTGCTGTCGTCGTTGTTCAAGAAGCGCGCCCTGCCGTTCGGGATCTATTTCACCTTCGGCTCGCTGGGCGGGGCGGCCGGGCCGTGGATGGCCCTGACCCTGATGGCCGACAGCGGCGGCGACTGGCGGCTCTATTGGGTCGTTCAGGCGGCGCTCGCGGCGGCGGTCGGTCTGGTCTGCGCCCTGATGGTCGGCGGCTCCAAGTGGCTGGCGGCGGCGGCGCACGAGGTTGATCTCGAGGTCGAGCAGGAGGCCCGCGAGGCGCCCGCCACCGCCCGCGTCTACCGGACTTCCTATGAGTGGACCGTCGCCCAGGCGCTGCGGACCCCGCAGTTCTACGTGCTCGTGGCGGCCTATTTCAGCCACCTGCTGGTCGGGGTGACGGTGGCCAGCGTCTCTGTCACCCACCTGACGGAGCTGGGCGTCGCCGCCGGCGTGGGCGCTGTCGCGGCGGGCGCCGTGGCGGCCAAGATGCTGAGCCTGGAGTCGCTGATGCAGACCCTGGCGCGGCTGGGCGGCGGGGCGCTGGGCGACCGGGTCGATCCGCGATGGCTGCTGGTCTTCGCCCAGGGGATGCTGGTCGTCGGCCTCTTGGCCCTGGCCAAGGCCGCGAGCCCCACCCTGATGCTGGTCTACGCGATCGGCACGGGCGTGGGCTTTGGCCTGACCGTCCTGACCGTCACGGTGCTGCTGCTGAACTATTACGGTCGCCAGAACAATCTGGAGCTCTTCTCGCTGACCTGCCTCGTCGGCGCGGTCTCGGCGGCCGGACCTTTCGTGGCCGGGGCGATGCGCGACCGACTGGGCGGCTTCGCGCCGACTTTCCAGCTGTTCGCGGCGGTGACCGCGGTGGTCTTCCTGGCGGTTCTGGTGATGCGCCCGCCCAAGGCGCCGACGGCCTAGCCCTAAAAGAAAAGCCGCCCCGGCGAACCGAGGCGGCTTCCTTTGTCCACCCTTGGAAGACCAGCCTTAGAAGGCGGCCTTCAGGCTGACCACAAAGCGGCTGCCGTAGATCTTGCCCAGACCGTGTTCGTCGGTGTCGTGATAACGCAGGTCCAGGCCGAGCTTATCGGTCACCGCGTAGGTGGCGCCGATGTTCCAGGTCGCGTAGTCGCCCGTCGACTTGTCGAACTCTTGGTGACCCAGGGCGGCGCTGACGGTCAGCTTGTCCATGACCGGGATCGCGCCATTGACTTCGTAGTACAGAGCCTTCCCAAGGTCGGTCGAGTATTCCGGCGAGTAATAGGCGGCGAGGCCGACGGTGGCCGGGCCGATCGAGCGCGAGGCGGCGGCTTTCACTTCGAAGTAGCTGTAGGCGCCCGGCGCGCCCTTGTCCTTGGTGTAGCTGTAGTACAGCACGCCAAGGTCAAGCGAGGTGTCGCCCACGGTCGGGCGAACGCCAGCGTAGAAGTCGATTTCAGCGCTGGGATCGTTCGTCCCGAAGTCGACGTTCGAAGCCCACACGCCCGCGTAGCCGATGCCGTAGGTGGCGTCGACGCCGCCTTGAACCGCCGGGTCTTCCTGGGTCTGGCTGACGCCGCGGAAAACGTAGTCGCTGGTCACGCCGATATTGTACGAGAGCTTCAGCTCATCGGCCATCGCGGCGCCGCTCAGGGCGACCGTGGCGGCGGCGGCGGCCAGCGCAATCTTCATGGCTTTCATTGTGTTATCCCCTTCTGTGTGTCGTCTCCCGGGTTGGTTCCCGAGACCCCGACGCGCCTGCGAGCGCATGTGCGTCCCCCGCTGATTAGCGGTGCAGGCGCCTTTAGTTGCAATCGAGGCGAGCGAAGCGCCAGTGAGAAGGGCGCCTGCCGCCTAAAGTTTGGGCGCAGTGTGACGATTTTGCTTCAGAACGTACGCCGATACCCAACAGGCGACGGAAGGGCGAATCGCGCTTGTCGTGTGGCGTGGGCGCCGTTCCTCGAACATGAGTCGCTTATCGCATCCCCAGGCTGGCGCCGCCCAGGTGCAGGCCGGCGTCGACCAGCAGGGTCTCTCCCGTGACGTGGCGCGAGGCGGGTGAGGCTAGGAAGATAGCCGCGCCGGCCACGTCCTCGGCGGTTGAGGCGACCTTCAGCGGCGTGGCCGCGGCGGCTCCGGCCCGCAGGCGATCGACCCGTTCGGCGTCCATGGCCTTGCCGAACCAGGGCGTATCGATGAAGCCGGGGCAGATGGCGTTGACGCGGATGCGGGGGGCCAGGGCGCGGGCCAAGGACAGGGTCATGGTCGTCATCGCGCCCTTGGACGCCGCGTAGGGCACCGACGAGCCATTGCCGACGACGCCCGCGATCGAGGCGGTGTTGACGACGGCGCCCGGCGCGGGCGCGGCCTCCAGCAGCGAGCGGGCCGCGCGGACCATCTGGAAGGCGCCGACCACATTGACCGAATAGAGTCGCAGGAAGTCCTCGGCGTTGACCGCGTCGAGATCGGCGTGGTTCGGCGCGAACTTGGTCACCCCGGCGTTGTTGAACAGGGCGTCGATGCGGCCCGTCGAGGCGGCCGCCTCGGCGATCTTCCGGCAATCCTCGTCCTTGGCGACGTCGCCCTGGACCAGGGTCGCCTTTGCCCCTTCGGCCTCGACGAGGCGCGCGGTCTCCTCGGCCTCCTCGGCGCTACGGGCGTAGTTGACGACCACGAGGCCGGCGCCGCGCCGCGCGGTCTCGACCGCGATCGCCCGGCCCAGGCCCGTGGAGGCTCCGGTGATCACCACGGTGAAGCCTTCGAAGTCCCGTCCCAGCATCGCATCTCTCCCGAACACTTGTTTGGGAGATTTGTAGCGAGGCGCGCGTGGCTTGTCTCCGGGCCCCAGTCTTGTCTTGAGAAGGGGGGAGGCCTAAATCGCGCCGATGACCGATCTCAACGTCACCCAGCTGGGCCGCGTCGTCGATGCGCCCGACAGCCCCGAAGCCGCCGTCCTCGAGCGCGTGCCCAACCCGCAGAGCGACGTGCTCTACCTGGCCCGCTTCGTCGCGCCGGAGTTCACGTCGCTGTGCCCGGTCACCGGCCAGCCCGACTTCGCGCATCTCGTGATCGACTACGCCCCGGGCGACTGGCTGATCGAGAGCAAGTCGCTGAAGCTCTATCTGACCAGCTTCCGCAACCACGGCTCGTTCCACGAGGACTGCACGGTCAAGGTGGCGCGCAAGATCGTCGAGATCGCCCAGCCCCGCTGGCTGCGCATCGGCGGCTACTGGTATCCGCGCGGCGGCATCCCGATCGACGTGTTCTGGCAGACCGGTCCCGCGCCCGAAGGCCTGTGGGTCCCGGATCAGGGCGTCGCGCCCTATCGCGGTCGGGGTTGAGCTAGAGCTTAGCTAACCAACCCGCCTTTGAAGCAAGAATTCGCCTTCCTGGGCCCTGTGCCCAGGACCCATGTCGGCGGCGGGCTTGGATGCTGAGGATAGCTGGCGCGGAGAGACCCAGGTCTTCAGTCGCGTTCAACAGCGGCGGAACGATGGGTCCTGGGCACGGGGCCCAGGAAGGCGGGAACTTGATCCCTGAGTGGATATCGATCCGTCCTAGGCCTTCGACAGCCTGCGCCGGTTGGCCCGCACCTTGCGGCGCAGGTGGGCCAGGGAGCCGGACGCGATCGCCGGTCCGCTCGCGCCGAGCTTCCCCGTGGCGGCCATCGTCTGCAGCGCCAGGCCGGCGGCCAGTTTCTCGCTGACCATCAACTGGGCCTCGGCCTGGGCCGCCGCGCCGCCAGCGGCCAGCTTCATCATGCGCAGGCCGATCACGGCCGACGCCTCCATCCCCAACGCCCAGCTGTCGAAGGCCAGGGTCGTCCAGGGATCCTTACGTCGCGCCATGGGCTTTCCTTCCGTGCCAGCGCTTCAACGCCTGGAGGCTAGTTCGGGCTCCAGTAACTGGTCAGGGCCGTCGCGTCGGGGCGCTGACGCTCCTGCGGCTGCTCGGTGGTCGCGCCGATATAGAGGTAACCCGCGACCTTCTCGTCCGGGCCGCAGCCCAGGATGTCCAGCGCGCGCGGATCGTAGCTGTACCAGTCGGTGATCCAGTTGGCCCCCCAGCCCTGGGCCGAGGCCGCCAGCAGCAGCTGATGGCACACGGCGGCGGCGCTCTGGCGCTGCTCCCATTCCGGGATTTCACCGGGCAGGTGGCGCGAGATCACCGCGACGCAGACCGGCGGGTTGGTCAATTTGCGCAGGGCGGCCGTCGCCTTGGTCGGGTTGGCTTGGCTAGGGGCGAGGGCGGTGATGCGCTCGGCGAAGACGGCCTTGGCCTCGCCTTGCAGCACGATGAAGCGCCAGGGCGCCAGCTTGCCGTGGTCGGGCACGCGCACGGCCAGACGCAAGAGATCGGCCAACTGCGCCTTGTCCGGTCCCGGCGCGGTCAAGGCCATGGCGCTGGCCGAGCGACGCCGCGCCAGGAAGGCGATGGTCTCGGGCGACGCCTCAACCGGCAGGGTTTCGCCAAATTCGGGAGCAGGGGGGACGGAACCGGCCAAGGCGGCCTCCTCATGGGCGTTGCGGCGTTGTAAGCCCGTTCAGTTAGGCCTCGCGCGGCCCCGATGGAACCGGAGGCCGCGAAAAATCTGGAGCGTCCATGTCCGACAAGCCCGCCTGGCTGAAGCCGCACGGAAAGCCTTGGGGCGTGTCGTCCAGCCAGGTCGTCTATGACAACCCGTGGATCACGGTTACCGAATACCAGGCGATCGCGCCGACCGGGCGGCCGGCGCTGTACGGCAAGATCGGCTTCAAGAACCAGGCGATCGGCATCGTGCCGCTACACGAGGACGGCACGGTGACCTTGGTCGGCCAGAACCGCTTCTCGCTGGCCAACTACAGCTGGGAGCTGCCCGAAGGCGGCGCGCCGCACGGCGAGGACCCGCTGGACGGCGCCAAGCGCGAACTGGCCGAGGAGGTAGGTCTGCAGGCGGCCGACTGGCGGCCGATCCTGCGCATGGAGCTTTCCAACTCGGTCACCGACGAGATCGCCTACGGCTTTCTGGCCATGGACTTATCTCCGACCGAGACCGCGCCGGACGAGACCGAGGACCTGGCCGTGGTCCGCGTGCCGTTCCGCGAAGCCTTGGACGCGGCGGTCGCCGGTCATATGCCCGACGCCATCACCGTGGCGCTGCTTTTGCGGACGCATCTGATGGCGGTCCGGGGCGAACTGCCCGCCGAACTGGCGACGCGAATGCTTTAGCGCGCCGGCGCTTGGCGAATTGATCCTGATCGTGTCGCGCGGACGCGTTCCGGTCCAGAAGCGGCCCTCGCACGGAGTCGCCGCCGGACCGGAAGGACAGTCATGACGCTATCGCCCCACCTCACGCCGCAGAGCCTGGTCGGCCGCCGGTTTCCGCCCGACGTCTTCGGCGACGTGAAGGTCGCCCTGGTCGGCTACTGTCCGCCGCCCTCGGCCCTGGATCGCTATGATCCGCAGCGCGTGGAGGGGCAGCACTTCATCCACCTGTCGCCCGACAGCGTACGGATTCTGACCCACGGCGAGCGCCAGTTCCTGTCGCTGGCCCACGTCTATGGCGGCCCGGTGTCGAGCTCGACGGCCGAGGAGCTGGCCTATTACGGGATCGAGCTGGTGCTGGCCTATGGCTTGGCCGGCGGGCTGGGGACCGGCGACATCGCGATGGGCGACTTTTATCTCGCCGAGGACACCCTGGCGGCCGACGGCACCACGCCGCACTACACCGGCGCTCGCATCCTGCGCGCCGACCAGAGGCTGATCGACGCCGCGTTGAAGCTCTGGCCCGGTCCGGCGCCGCTGAAGCCCGTCCGCGTGGCCACGGGCGATGCGATCTATCGCGAGTACGATCCGATGCTGGACGCCTACCGGCTGGACGGCTGCGACATCGTCAACCTGGACTGCGCTCACCTCTACGCGGCGTCGCAGATCAATTCGTCGGGCCGCAAGATGCGCGCGATCCAGTGCGGGGTGATCTCGGACGTCGTTCCGACCGGACCGGAAGCCGAGTCCAGCAGCACGCTTTCCGCCATGCTGGCCGGCGGCGAGGAGGGGCTGAACCCCTTGGAACGGACCGGCGACATCGTGTCTTTCTTCATCGAGACCTTGACGCCGGCGCTTTTGCCCTGATCTGAGCGGGGCGCGCCCGAACGTTCCGTTCGGGTTTTGTGGAGCATTTGGTCTATAGATGCTGCACGCGCCCAGCCTGCTGGGGAGGGAGAGCCCGATGGCCAAGCACTTGGAAGTGGTGACCCCCGAGACGGAAACCCCCGTCTGGGTCGCCCTGCGCAACCAAGCCGAACACGCCGCCAAGGCCGAGCCGGCCCTGGCCTCGCTGCTCAACGCGGTGATCCTGAGCCATGACAACCTGGCCGACGCCCTGACCTTCCAGCTGGCGCGCAAGCTGGGCGACCAGGAGATGCGGGCGATGACGGCGCGCGAGTTCGCCGCCGACGCCTTCAAGAGCGACCCCTCGATCGTCGAGGCGGCCGAGGCCGACCTGAAGGCGGTGTTCGAGCGCGACCCGGCCTGCAAGGGCTATGTCCAGCCGTTCCTGTTCTTCAAGGGCTTCCTGGCGCTGCAGACGCACCGCGTCTCGCACTGGCTGTGGACCGAAGGCCGCGAGACTCTGGCCTTCTACCTGCAGAGCCGGGCCAGCGAGGTCTTCCAGGTCGACATCAATCCCGCCGCCAAGATCGGCAAGGGCGTGTTCATCGACCACGGCACCGGCATCGTCATCGGCGAGACCGCGGTGGTCGGCGACGACGTCTCGATGCTGCACGGCGTGACCCTGGGCGGCACCGGGGCCGAGCGCGGCGACCGCCACCCCAAGATCGGCAAGGGCGTCCTCCTGGGCGCCGGCGCCAAGGTGCTGGGCAACATCACCGTCGGCGACTACGCCAAGATCGCCTCGGGCTCGGTGGTGCTGCGCCCCGTGCCGGCCCATTGCACCGCCGCCGGCGTGCCCGCGCGCCTGGTCAATTGCCCGACCTGCGAAGAGCCGGCCAAGACCATGGACCACACCCTGGCCGAGACGGTCTACGCCGCCGGCGACTACGTGATCTGAGTTTCATCCCTTGGGTCACAAGCGTCTTAGCCTCGGCGGCCTGCTGCTGTGCGCCGCCCTGGCGTTCGGCTCCGCCGTTTCCGCCGCGCCCGCGCCGGTGGGTGGCTACACGATCGTGCGCAGCTATGCTCACGACACGGCCGCCTTCACCGAGGGCCTGTTCTATCGCGACGGCTTCATCTTCGAGAGCACGGGGCTGGCCGGCCGCTCGTTCATCCGCAAGTGGAACCTCGAGACCGGCGCGGTCGAGCAGGAGCGGCTGATCGACAGCCGCTATTTCGGCGAAGGGATCGTCGACTGGAAGAACCGGCTCTACGAGCTGACCTGGACCAACGAGATCGGCTTCATCTACGACATCGACAGCTTCGAGAAGGTCGGCGAGTTCAGCTACCGGGGCGAAGGCTGGGCCCTGACCCGCGACGACAAGCGGCTGATCATGAGCGACGGCACCTCGTTCATCCGCTTCCTGGATCCCGAGACGCTCAAGGAAATCGGCCGCATCGAGGTCACCGACGACGGCGTGCCGGTGCGAAACCTCAATGAGCTCGAATGGGTGAAGGGCGAGCTGCTGGCCAATGTCTGGCAGACGACCCGCATCGCCCGCATCGACGTGAAGACCGGCAAGGTGCTGGGCTGGATCGAGCTCTCCGGCCTGCTGAAGGAAGCCGGGGTCACCGGCCAGCGCGACGACGTGCTGAACGGCATCGCCTACGACGCCGCGGGCGACCGCCTGTTCGTCGCCGGCAAGCTGTGGCCGAAACTCTTCGAGATCAAACTCACCGCGCCGAAGCGCTAGAGAAGCGCTTTTCAGGCTATCGCTCGCCAAATAGCCAGCCTTCCTGGGCCTTGTGCCCGGGAAGGCGGTTTTGTCTCGCCAGCGCGGAACCGTGTTCGGGGGACGGCGTTTACCTATCGTCCGCCCCCCTACGCCCCCCCGACCTAGTGGGCGGACCTGAGCCCCGGTCGCGCGAGACGCCGCCGGGGCTCAACCCTGTCTGGGGCTCAGCTTTCCCGCAACGCCTTGGCGCACGACACCGTGGGCGGCGTCTTCGAGGCCATGGCCCGCGCGTCGCGATCGGGCCGGTTCACCAGGCCCAGGATCGCCGCTGTCCAGATGACCAGCAGCGCCAGGACCTGAAGCAGGGTGATGCGGGATGGAGGGGCAGGGGGCATGTCCGCCTTATCCCGCGATTGCGCGTCGCCGGATAACGACTTATCCGTCAGCCTTCTGTGAGGTTTTTTCACATGGCTCGCCGCAACCTGCCGCCGCTGAACGCCCTGCGCGCCTTCGAGGCGTTCGGACGTCACGGTCGCATGACGCTAGCGGCCGACGAGCTGTGCGTGACCCATGGCGCGATCAGCCGCCAGATCCGGCAGCTGGAAGAGCACCTTGGCGTCGCCCTGACCGAGGGGCCCCGTACGCGCCTGCGCATGACCGAGGCGGGGCTGAAGCTGGCCCAGGCGCTGTCACCGGCCTTCGACCAGATCGAGGCGGCCGTGCCACGACCGGCGGAGGCCGGGCCGAGGCCTCTGGTGGTCTCCTGCCTGCCCACCTTCGCCATGAAGTGGCTGATCCCGCGCCTGCCCCGCTTCCAAGCGGCGCACCCCGATATCCCGGTGCGGGTGGCCGAGTCGAACGGCCCCTTCGACTTTCGCGAGGACCAGATCGACCTGGCGATCCGCATCCGACGCGCCGGTGAGCCGGACTATCCCGACTCCGTCTCCGACCCGTTCATGCGCCACTATCATGGGCCGGTCATGTCGCCGGAGCTGGCGGCCGGCGGGGTGGCGGATTTCGACCGGATCTGCGCGGCGCCGCGCCTCCTGACCCGCACCTATGTCCAGAGCTGGAGCGACTGGATCCGCGACATCGGCGCCGAAAACCTCCCGCCCGCGACCAGCGAGCAGGAGTTCGACCATTATTTCTACATGCTGGAGGCCGCCGCGGCGGGCCTAGGCGTGGCGATTGGCCCCTGGGCCTTCGTGCAGCGAGACCTCGCCAGCGGCCGCCTCGTCGCGCCGCTTGGCTTCGCGCCCGGTCAGACCTGGATCGCCGCCCTGACGCCGCGCGAAGGCGCTCCGGAGCGGACGCTTCTGTTCCGCGATTGGCTCGTCGCCGAGGGGGCGTCCACACCTCTTCCGCCGGAAGCGCTTGCCAGCCGCGCGGCGGACGCTAGTTTCGCCTCGAGAGACGCGCCCCGGGCGCTCTAGCTGAAGACAAGGATCCCCCGTGGACGCCAACACCATCGCCAAGATCGAAAAGCACCTGAAGCGGACCTTCGGGAACCCGCACATCCAGCTGAAGCCGCGCCCCAAGCAGAAGGACTCGGCCGAGGTGGAAGTCGCCGGCGAGTTCATCGGCGTCATCTTCCAGGACGAGGACGAGGACGGCTCGTTCATGTTCGAGATGGCCATCCTGGCCGAAGACCTGGACTAA
>NZ_CALCDX010000228.1 GCF_937900395.1 uncultured Caulobacter sp. | reverse complement strand
CTTTCCCTACACGACGCTCTTCCGATCTCTTCTGGGTACGCCGCGGCGCTGTTGGGCACCCAGAGGCGTGCGCCCGGTGGTCGGCGCGCGAGTGCAGCGCAAGTACCTGTACGCCTTCAGCGCCGTCAGTCCGCACGACGGCGTGCTCGACAGCCTCGTGCTGCCCTGGGTCAACGCCGAGACGATGTCGTTGTTCCTGGACGAGGTGGCCCGCCGCCATGCCGACGAGTTCGTCTTCATGGTGATGGACCAGGCCGGTTGGCACATCGCCGGCGAACTCCAGGTGCCGCCCAACATGCGGTTGATGTTCTTGCCGCCCTACAGCCCCGAACTCAATCCGGCCGAGCACCTGTGGGAGGCGATCCGCGAGGACTGCTTCGCCAACCACGTCTTCGCCGATCTCGACGCCGTCGAAGCCGTGCTCACCACCGGCATCGCGTCTCTCGAAGCCAACCCACCCCGAACCCAGTCAATGACCGGGTTCAAGTGGATAACTTCTATATCATTGAACGCGACTTAGTATGAGTCAGGCGCGCAGCGCCAGGTGCGGTGCGGCGACGCCGGCGCGCCGTACACGACCAGCGGGCTGCGCCGGAACCGCAGCCGGTACACGAGCGACGAGCCGGCGTGGCCGAGCACGACGTGGAGCGAGGCGATCGCGACGTGCAGCGAGGTCACAGCACCTCGCCGCCGCCCAGCGCGCGGGCCTGTTCTACGGCGCGATGTCGCTGTGGCAGCTGGCGACGCCCAACGAAGCCAAGGGCCCGATCGCCATTCCCGCCGCCGCGATCGAGGACGCCCCGCGCTTCGCCTGGCGCGGCCTGATGGTCGACAGCGCCCGCCACTATCAGTCGATCGCCACGCTGAAGGCGACGCTCGACGCCATGGCGGCGCACAAGCTCAACATCTTCCACTGGCACCTGGTCGACGACCAGGGCTGGCGACTGGAGATCAAGAAATATCCGAGGCTCACCCAGGTCGGCGCCTGGCGCACCGATCCTGGCGCGGCGCGCGCCTACCCGAGGTATGGCGGCTTTTACACCCAGGACCAGGTGCGCGACCTCGTCGCCTACGCCGCCGCCCGCAATATCACCATCGTCCCGGAGATCGAGACGCCGGGCCACGCCCTGGCGCCGATCGTCGCCTATCCGGAGCTCGGCTCGGCGCCGCCCGACGCCAGCAAGATGGGTGACTGGGGCGTCTTCCCGTGGCTCTACAACACCGACGACGCGACCTTCGCCTTCCTCGACGACGTGCTGAACGAGGTCATGGACCTCTTCCCCTCGACCTTCATCCACGTAGGCGGGGATGAGGCGATCAAGGACCAGTGGAAGGCCAGTCCCAAGATCCAGGCCAAGATCAAGGCGCTGGGCCTCAAGGACGAACACGCGCTGCAGAGCTGGTTCATCCAGCGCGTCGGCAAGACGCTGGAGAAGCGCGGCCGCCGGCTGATCGGATGGGACGAGATCCTGGAGGGCGGCCTCGCGCCCAACGCCACCGTGATGTCCTGGCGCGGGATCGACGGCGCGATCGCCGCGGCCAAGGCTGGCCACGACACGGTGCTGTCGCCGCATCCGACGCTCTATCTCGACAACCGCCAGAGCGCCTCGCCCGAGGAGCCGACCGGTCGGGGCAAGGTGGTCAGCCTGAAGGACGTCCACGCCTTCGATCCCGCGCCAGCCCAGCTCACCGAGGACCAGCGCCGGCACATTCTCGGCGTCCAGGCCAATGTCTGGACCGAGCACATGCAGACCGACGCGCGCATGCAGGCGATGGCCTTCCCCCGCGCTGTGGCCCTGGCCGAGCGTGGCTGGTCGCCCGCCGCCGGCGCCGATTGGGCTGATTTCGCGCGTCGCCTGCCCGCCGAGATGGCGCGACTGAAGGTGCTGGGCGTGACCGCCAACACGGTCCCCTTCGAGCCGCAACCGGCTCTTTCGGAAGGCGAGGGCGGCAAGACGCGGCTGGCTCTGTCGACGGGACTTGGAATCGGTGAAATCCGCTACACGCTGGATGGCGGGACGCCGACGCCGGCCTCCCCATCCTATGGCGGCGCGTTGGATCTGCAGACGGGCGCCAAGGTGAAGGCCCGCGTGTTCCTGGACGGCCAGGCTCTGGGCCGCGAGCGGTCCTGGACAATCACGCCGGCCCTACTCCAGACGCGCCTGAGCGCCCAGCTCAAGCTCTGCACCGAGAAGGTTCCGCTGACCATGATCGACGACGCCCCGCGCGCCTTCGACAAGCGGGCGATGATGTTCGTCGACATCCTCAACCCTTGCTGGATCTGGGAGGGCGCGGACCTGACCAAGGGCGCGATCCTCAGCGTCCGCGCCAGCCAGATCCCCTTCAATTTTCAGGTCGGCGCTGAGCGCGACCGCATCCCGCTGCGCCCGCCCGCGACGCGGGGCGGCGAGCTGGAGGTGCGCGCCGGATGCGCGGGCGAGCGCCTGGCCGTCCTTCCGCTGGGCGACGCCGCGAAAAAACCCGGCCTATCGACGATCACCGGCCGCTTGCCGTCGCGGGCCGGTAAGGTCGATCTTTGCCTGAGCTTCACGGCCAAGAGCGTCGATCCCTTCTGGGCGATCGAGCGC
The DNA here is from genome assembly GCF_937900395.1 of uncultured Caulobacter sp. GTDB lineage: Bacteria > Pseudomonadota > Alphaproteobacteria > Caulobacterales > Caulobacteraceae > Caulobacter. Next base: position 173 of record NZ_CALCDX010000228.1, on the reverse strand, counting down.
GTGACCCTGACGCCTGCGAATTAGTTTCCAAGAAGAGCCTAAGCCCGTGTCCAACCTCGTTCTCGCATCGCCTTTGAAAGGCTGGATCGCGTCGTTGTCGGAGGTTCCGGACGCGGTTTTCGCGGGTCGGATGCTGGGGGACGGGGTGGCGATCGACCCGCTGGGCGGGGAAC
>NZ_CALCDX010000227.1 GCF_937900395.1 uncultured Caulobacter sp. | reverse complement strand
GCCTTGACCGCCGCCGCCACCTTGTCCGCCAGGGGCCGGTCGACGCCCATGCCGTAGCTGCCGAACTTGATCGTCACGTCGCAGCGCGCCGCCGGGGCCGGCGTCGCCGCGCAGGCGGCGAGGGCGAGGATCGGCAGCAGGGCGGCGAGACGGATCATCAGGCGGGGAACCCTCCGGCGCGGGCCAGGGACGAGGCGGGGGCCTTGCCCAGGCGATCGCTGATCTCGCGGCCGATGGCGATCAGGGCCGCCAGGTCATAACCGGTCTCGAAGCCGGCCCGTTCCAGCATGTAGACGAGATCCTCGGTGCCGATATTGCCCGTCGCCGCCGGGGCGAACGGACAGCCGCCCAGGCCCCCGACCGAGGCGTCCAGCACGTCGACCCCCGCCTCGACGCTGGCGTAGGCGTTGGCGAGGCCCGTGTTGCGGGTGTCGTGGAAGTGCAGGCGCAGGCGCGCGTTCGGCGCGGCGGCGCGGACGGCCTCGATGCGCTTGCGGACGGTCCAGGGATCGGCGACGCCGATGGTGTCGGCGATGGCGATCTCGGGGACGCCCAGGGCGGCCGCTTCGCGGACAATGGCCACGACCTGGTCCTGGCTGACCTCGCCGTCGAACGGGCAGCCGAAGGCGACCGAGATCGTGGCGGTGATCGGCGGGCCGCCGTCGGCCTGGCGGCGCTCGACGATGGTGGCCAGGGTCTCGAGCTGCTGGCGCACCGTGGCGCCCTGGTTGCGGACGCCGAAGCCGTCCGACGCGCAGACCACGACATTGGCCTCGTCGCAGCCCGTCGAGACGCAACGCTCCCAGCCGCGCAGGTTCAAAACGAGGCCGATGCGCGAGCGGTTCGGATCGGCCGGCAGGGCCGCCATGATGTCCTCGGCGCCCGCCATCTGCGGCACGCGGGCCGGATTGACGAACGAGACGACCTCGGTCCGCCGCGCGCCGGCGGCTTCCAGCTTGCCGATAAGGTCCAGTTTCTCGGCGACCGACAGCGAGACCTTCTCGTTCTGCAGGCCGTCGCGCGGCCCGACCTCGACGATTTCGATGAAGCGGCTCATCGCTGCGGCTCTCCGGCGGGTTCGTTGGGTTCGGCGGCGTCCTCGGCGGGCGCGAGAGGCTCGCCGCGATAGATGGTCAGGCGCTCGCGGTCGCCGTCGGAATAGTTCAGGCCCTCGACCGTCGTGACCGGACGCGGGGCGAGGCCCAGTTGCTCCATGGCGGCGCGGAAGGGCTTTTCCTCGCGGCCCTCGACGATGGCGGGGCGGCCTTCGGCGATGGCGTCCGCCGCGCCTTCGCCGTCGGTCAGCTGGGTGGTCGTGCCGAGCTGGAAGATCAGGCTGGGCTCGGCATAGCCGGTCACCGCCACCGGGCCGGGCGCGCCGGAGCGGGGCGAGAGCCGCGCCTGGTCCAAGGCCTGGGCGAGGTCGCGCGACAGGAACAGCGGCTCCAGGCGCGGGATCAGGCCGGCGGTCAGGGCGATGTGGGCCGCGATCCCCAGCGCGCCGGCCGCGAACAGGCCACGCACGGCGTGGCGACGGGCGACGAGGGCCGCGCCGACGGTCCCGGCCGCGAAGGCGAACACCGCCGCCACGACGGTCCAGCCCAGGTCATGGACGGTTCCGAATTCCTTCTGGCCATAGACGGCGACGGCGGCCAGCAGCGCGCCCATCAGCACGGAAAGGCCGCCGCCCAGCCAGCGGACGGCTCTGCCCAGCGGCTCGCGCACGGCGGCGGCCATCAACATGGCGAGCGCGCCGTAGGCGGGCAGGGCGTAGTGGACCAGCTTGGTCGGCAGCAGCTCGAACATCAGCCAGGTCGGGACCAGCCAGCAGACGGCGAAGCGGACGCCGGGGTCCTTGCGACGCGTCCAGGCGACGGCCAGGCCCGCCGGCAGCAGGATCGTGGCCGGGAACGACAGCAGCGGCGAGAGCAGGGCGTGGTAGCCAAACGGCCCGGCGTGGCCCTCCTGGCCGCCGGCCATCTTGGGCGCCAGGTCGCCGCCGATCGCCGTCCCCCAGAACGCCCCGTCGGTGGCCACGGTGATCATCATCGCCCAGGGCAGGACGATGGCGGCGAACAGGATCGCGCCCCAGGTCCAGCCCAGGTCCTTCATCCAG
>NZ_CALCDX010000226.1 GCF_937900395.1 uncultured Caulobacter sp. | reverse complement strand
CTGGTGCGATGGCATGGAAGTCAGCCAGTACACCTACTTCCAGCAGGTCGGCGGCCTGGACGTCTCGCCCGTCGCGGGCGAGCTGACCTACGGCCTGGAGCGCCTGGCCATGTACGTGTTCGGCGTCGACAACGTGTACGACCTGCCGTTCAATGACCCGGACTCGCCGCTGGGCGCCACGACCTATGGCGACGTGTTCCTGGAGAACGAGCGCCAGCAGTCGGAAGCCAACTTCAACGTCTATGACGTCGAGACCCTGAAGCGTCAGTTCGAGGACATGGAGACCCAGGTGCCCCGCATCCTGGCCCAGTCCTATCAGGGCAAGGCCCTGGTGCTGCCCGCCTACGACCTGGTCCTCAAGGCCAGCCACCTCTTCAACCTGATGAACGCCCGGGGCGCGATCGCCGTCGCCGAGCGCGCCAGCTACATCGGCCGCATCCGCGACCTCTGCAAGCTGTGCGCCCAAGCCTGGGTCGATCAGCAGGAAGCCGCGTAAGTCACGATGCCCCAACTTCTCCTCGAACTGTTCTCGGAAGAGATCCCCGCCCGCATGCAGGCCCAGGCCGCCAAGGACCTGGAGCGCATGGCGCGCGAGCACCTGGCCGCTGCGGGTTTCCTGCCCGAGGCCCTGACCACTTTCGCCGGCCCGCGCCGCCTGACCCTGGTCGCCGAGGGCCTGCCGCTGTCCCAGGCCGACCGCAAGGAAGAGCTCAAAGGGCCCCGCGTCGGCGCGCCGCCGCAGGCCATGGAAGGCTTCCTGCGCAAGACCGGCCTGACGCAAGACCAGCTGGTCGAGCGCGACGGCGTCTACATGGCCTTCATCGAAAAGAAGGGCCGCCCCACGGCCGAGATCGTCGCCGAGATGGTCGAGGCTATCGTCCGGGGCTTCCCGTGGCCCAAGTCGATGATCTGGGGCTACAAGAAGCTGCGCTGGGTGCGGCCGCTGAAGCGCATCCTGTGCGTGCTGGATCGCGAGGTCGTGCCGTTCTCGATCGAGGGCATCGAAAGCGGCGACGTCACCGAAGGCCACCGCTTCATGGGCGATGCGAAACCGTTCGTCGCCAAGGACTTCGACGAGTATGTCGCGGGCCTCGAGAAGCACTTCGTCGTGCTGGACGTCGAGGAGCGCAAGCAGCGCATCCTGGAAGGCTGCAAGACCCTGTGCTTCGCCCGTCATCTGGAGCTGGTCGAGGACCAGGGCCTGCTGGACGAAGTCGCGGGCCTGGCCGAGTGGCCGACGCCGGTGCTGGGCGACATGGATCCGTCGTTCCTGGATTTGCCGCCGGAGGTGATCCGCACCTCGATGCGCACGCACCAGAAGTACTTCGCGGTCAAGAAGCCGGGCGAGCCGGGCTTGGCCCCGCACTTCATCACCATCGCCAACATCGAAGCCGCCGACGGCGGCAAGGTCATCGCCGTCGGCAACGCCAAGGTGCTGTCGGCGCGCCTGTCCGACGCCCGCTTCTTCTGGGACGAGGACCGCAAGGCCGGCAATTTCGACGCCTGGCTCAAGAAGCTGGATGGCGTGACCTTCCACGCCAAGCTCGGGACCATGGCCCAGCGCGTCGAGCGCATCTTCGCCCTGGCCGGCGAGATCGCCCCGCTGGTCGGCGCGGACGTCGCCAAGGCCAAGGAAGCCGCGCGCCTGGCCAAGGCTGACCTGGCCTCCGGCATGGTCGGCGAGTTCCCGGAACTGCAGGGCCTGATGGGCGGCTACTACGCCCGCGAGGCCGGCCTCGACCCCGAGATCGCCGCCGCGATCCAGGACCACTACAAGCCGCAAGGCCCCTCGGACGCCGTCCCGACGTCGCCGCTGGCGATCGCCGTGGCGCTGGCCGACAAGCTGGACACGCTGGTCGGGTTCTTCGCGATCGACGAGAAGCCGACTGGCTCGAAGGATCCCTATGCGCTGCGTCGCGCGGCGCTGGGTGTCATCCGAATCGTCCTCGCTTCGAAGGCGCAGATCAATCTGGTCCACGTCGCTAATGAGCACGCCCAACGCCTAACTGGTGGCAGCTATCTCGATGTTGTCGAGAAGATGGAGGCGCTTGGAGCCTTCATTGAAGATCGTCTGCGCGTTTTGCTGCGTGATCAAGGGCAGCGTCACGATCTGATCGATGCGGCCTTTATCAAAGTGAAGACGACGCACATCTTCCTCGATGATCTCGTCGCGCGGGTCGAGGCCCTGGACGGCTTCCTGAAGACCGACGACGGCAAGAACCTGCTGGCCGGCTACAAGCGCGCCTCCAACATCCTCAAGGCCGAGGAGAAGAAGGGCCCGCTGCCGACCGGCGCGCCCGCCGAGCCGACCGCCGACAGCGCCGCCGAGGTCGGGCTCTACAACGCCCTGCGCATGCTGGACAAACCGCTGAAGGAAGCGCTGGCGAAGGAAGACTTCACCGGCGCCATGACCCAACTGGCCGAACTGCGCGGTCCGGTGGACGCCTATCTGGACGGCGTCTTCGTCAACGAGCCCGAACACCGCGACAACCGCCTGCGGACGTTGGCGGCGGTGCGCGACGCCATGGGGCAGGTGGCGGATTTTGGTCTGATCGCGGGGTAGGGCGCTCAGCTCCATACAAACACCCGTCATCCCGCGCTTTATGCGCGGGATGACGGTTACTTTCAAATTTGGCGCGTTACCGGCGTCCAGTTCATCGCCTGGTCGTAGAGATCATCCCACCGAGGATTGTCCCGCTCGATCAGGTTGATCTTCCATTGCCTCGGCCATTCCTTCAGCCGTTTCTCGCGATGGATGGCTGACGTCATTTCGTCGTGGGTCTCGTACCAGACGAGTCGCGTCAGCCCGTGCTTCTGGGTGAAGCCCTTGATCTGCTTCTCCCGATGCTGAACGAGGCGCGCCTCGAATAGGCTGGTCACGCCGATGTCGAGCGTGCCGTAGGGCCTGTTCGTCATGATGTAGACGGCTATGGATGCGTCACGCGGGACCATGATCGCAGCATGGCGACCAGCGGCGACGGTCTCAACCTTGAATTGTTACGGCTTCAACGACGCCGCATAGACCGCCAGATCCCGGATCTCCTCGTCATTCAACCCGCGCGCCGGCCCCTGCATCTGGCTCACCATTGGCCCGTTCCGCGCACCGGTCTTGATGTCCAGCAGTTGCCGCGCCAAGTACGCCGCCGACCGTCCCGCCAGCGGCGGCGCGACCGGGGAGCCCTTCAGGCCCGGGCCGTGACAGGCCGCGCAAGCCTGGCCGTTTCCGCCACCGCTTTCCGCCAGAGCCTGCCCCCGCGCCGTCGCGCCGACCGGCGCGTGGACCACGATCACCGCGTTCGGATCGGCCAGCAGCATGCGCGGCCAGTCCTCGGCGACCTCGATCACCTGGCCGTTCAAGGGCTGGGGCGGCTTGCCGGGGTCGAGGTCCAGCCAGCCGTAGTAGTTCGGCTTGGTCGCCGGCGCGGTCTCGCCCTCCACCACGCGAACGCGGGGCTTGTAGGGCAGGGCGGCGTAATAGGCCGCGGCCGCCGCCAGCTCCTCGTCGGTGACGGTCTTGGCGACCTTGATCATGTCCTGGTTCGTGGGCCAGTTGGCTTTCCACGACGTCCGCCGGCCCTCGCGGAATTCGCGCACCTGCTGGACGATGTAGTCCTCCGACAATCCCGCCAGGTTCGGCGAGCCCAGCGAGCCGCCGCCGCCGATCTGGTGGCACTCGGCGCAGGCCATCAGTCCCTTGCGCCCCTGGGCGACCACCTCGGGCGCGGGTGGATGGCTGTCGGGAAACCAGTCGGGCGGACCAGCGCCCTTGTTCAGCGCCTCGCCGGTGTAAGTGACCGCGCTGCCGGGGATCTGTTGAAGGCCGGCCGGATAGGGCGGCAGATGGCTCTTCACGCCTTGGGGATAGGCCCAGCCGAGCAGAGCGCCTGGCGTGGCCGTCGGCTTGGGCTGGCAGGCGGCGAGGCACAGCACGGCGCCGCCCAGGATCATCGTCGACGACACCGCGCCCAAACGCATCTGCAAGCCCCCGGCATGACGAGCGGCTAAGACGCGCTCTGGCGCCGACCCTCAAGCCAGAGCGAGTTGAGGTCGGCGGCGCGAAGCCCTAGCGAACGCTTGTTCGCGGGGCAAGCCTCAGGCGGCGGCCGCGTCGAATTCGGCCTTCCAGTCGGCGAACTGGGCCCTGTCGTCCTGGTCCCACGGGTGGAATCCCGGGCGGTACCAGGCGAAATAGGTCTTGGCGCCGCGGCTGAAGATCCCCGGCTCGCGCCAGACATAGCGCTTCACCGCCTTCAGCGCCGCTTCGGGCGTATAGCCGTCCGTCTCCAGCAGGCGCGCGGCGTAGCGGGTGATGTTGCGGGTGAACATCAAGGTCACCAGCGCCATGGCGCGGCAGCGAACGAAATAGCGTTTCCATGGCGACCAGTCCTTGGTGACCTCCAGGAAGACGTCATAGGCGACCGCCTTGTGCTCGGTCTCTTCCATGGCGTGCCAGCGCCACAGCTTCTCGATCTCGGGATCGGTGGTCTCGAAGAGGTCGCGATGGCGGGCGTGCATCTCGGCCATCATCGCCGTGAAGTGCTCCAGGGCGATCGTCGAGATCAGCATGGCCATCGGGCCGCGCTCGCGGGCCATTTTCACGCGGCCGCGGATCGTCTCCTCGATCTCGGCCACCGGATAGCGGTCGCGGTCGATCAGGCTGTTCAGCTGGTGGTGCTCGCGGGAGTGGATCGCCTCCTGGATCATGAAGCCCCGGGCGTCCTCGGCCAGCTTGCCGGTCAGGCGGTCGCGATAGGCCTTCACCGCGTCCATGAACATTCGCTCGCCGTCGGGGAAGGTCAGGGACAGGGCGTTAAACACCGCCGTCCCGACCGGATCGCCGCCCAGCCAATGGCCTTTCCGGGCGCTGTCGAGGGAGAAACGGATGTCGCGCGGGGCGACATGGAGATCGTCGGGCGTGTGCTTCGCGTGCGTCATGGCGTTCTGGGCTCCGCCGGTTTAGGGCTTGGACATCGGCCTTAGATCCTCAGAGTTGGTTATACTGACAAAAATGTCAATAGAAGCGTCCGCGCCCCGTCCGACCCGAGTCCGCCGCTCGCCCGAGGCCGCGCGCGAGAACATCCTGGCCGCCGCCGAGGCCATCCTGGTCGAGCACGGCCCCCAGGCGCTGAAGCTGGCCGACGTCGCCAAGGCCGCCGGCGTGGTCCACGCCAATGTCATCCACCACTTCGGCTCGATCGCCGGCGTCGAGACGGCGCTGATGGAGCGGATGATCCGCCAGCTGGCTGACAAGGTGATCACGGGGTTCAACAGCGGCGGCGCGGCCCCGGGGTTCGGGGCGCAGGCCCTGTTCGAGGCGTTCGAGACCAAGGGGGCGGCGCGTCTTGCCGCCTGGCTGGAGCTGACCGGCGAGGGGCGGCGGATGACCCTGGTTCGCGAGGTCGTGGACGAGATTGTCCAGACGCGGGTCGCTCAGGAGGTCGGCGTCGACCGGGACGCGATCGTGGACTTCATCCTGCTGAACATCATCCTCGCCGTCGGCGTCGGGCTGTTCGGGCCGACGCTTTCGGAGCTGCTCGGTCGCCCTCCCGAGCGGGCGCGGGAGCTGGCGCTGGAGATGGTGCAGGGGCGTATCAGCGCCCTGGGGGCGAGGGAGTAGGGCCGGATCGACATTCAGGCGGCGCGCAAACCACGCCTTCCTGGGCCTTGTGCCCAGGACCCATCGTTCCGACGTCGCTGAGTTTGATCGGTGTTCCGGGTCGCTAAGCCCTGCTTCCTTTTCTAGATCACAGATCGCCGCCGGCATGGGTCCTGGGCACAAGGCCCAGGAAGGCGGTTATCGGGTGTTCGCCAAGGCGGGCAACACCTGTCGCGTCAGCAGCGGCGCCAGACGCAGGTCGCCCGGCGCCGCCGGATCGATCCAGACGATCTCCTCGATCTCGGCGCGGGGAGCGATCGCGCCCTCGACCACAGCCAGATAGGTCGCCGACTGGACCGTGAAACCGGCCTCGTTGGCGGCCGGGGCGCTGAAATGGCCCAGCAGGTCGGCGGAAACCAGCCGACAGCCCAACTCTTCCTCGAGTTCGCGGGCCAGGGTGGTCAGGTCGTCCTCGCCCGCGTCGCGCTTGCCGCCGGGCTTCATGAAGGTCGTGGTCCCGCGCTTGCGGACCAGCAGCATCCGGCCCGCCGCGTCGCGGATCACGGCGGTGACGATATCGAGTGTTCGGCTCATGCCTTGAGCCTTAAGCGCCCAGCTTCTCGGCGGCCCACGGCGCGAAATAGGTGATGATCCCGGCCGCGCCGGCGCGCTTGAAGGCGGTCAGGCTTTCGAGGATCGCGCGGTCCTTGTCGATCCAGCCGTTCTGGGCGGCCGCCATGATCATCGCGTACTCGCCCGACACCTGGAAGGCGTAGGTCGGCATGCGGAACTCGTCGACGATGCGGCGGACGATGTCGAGATAGGGCATGCCCGGCTTGACCATGACCATGTCCGCGCCCTCGGCGATGTCCAGCGCGACCTCGCGGATGGCTTCCTCGGTGTTGGCCGGGTCCATCTGATAGGTTTTCTTGTCGCCCTGGCCGGCGGACAGCTTGGCCGAGCCGATGGCGTCGCGGTACGGGCCGTAGAAGGC
>NZ_CALCDX010000225.1 GCF_937900395.1 uncultured Caulobacter sp. | reverse complement strand
CCGAGAACACCTCGCCCTCGGGCAGGACAGCCGGCGCCTTTCGGCCGTAGCCGCCCCTAAAAGGAATGCCCGCGCTGGTCAGGTTATCGCCCGCGCCGTCCAGCAGGTTCGGTTGGTCGGCCGACAGCTGTAGCGAGGCGAAGCTCTTTACCGCCGGGTGGCGTCCGACCCCCGCCATCAACTCCTCCAGCCAGTCCGGCTCCGGATAGGCGTCGGGGTTCAGCATCACCAGCCACCGCCCCTTGGCGCGCCGGGCGGCGAGATTGTTGCCGGCCGCGAAGCCGAGATTGGCGCCGGCCTCGACGAAATCGACCCAAGGATGGGCCTTGGCCGCCGCCTGGGGCGCGCCGTCGGTCGAGGCGTTGTCGATCAGGATCGTCTCGAAATCGCGGAAAGTCTGGGCGTCCAGCCGCGACAGGCATTCAGCCAGGGTCGGGCCGCTCTGGTACGAGACGATCACCACCGTGACCGCCGGGCCGCTCTTGTGTTCCATCGTCTCAGGCGGCATCGGTGGCCAGTCGTTTCTCAAATCGAAGTACGCGTCATGAAGATCACGCCGCTGGCGATCCCCGAAGTGCTGCTTATCACGCCCGCGCGCCATGGCGATGAGCGCGGCTGGTTTTCCGAGACTTTCCGCCAATCGGCGCTGGAGGAAGCCGGGTTCAAGGCCGCCTTCGTGCAGGACAACCACGTCCGTTCGACGACGCGCGGCATCCAGCGCGGCCTGCATTACCAGAAACCGCCGCACGCCCAGGACAAGCTGCTGCGCTGCGTGGTCGGGGCGATCTTCGACGTCGCGGTCGATATCCGCAAAGGCTCGCCGACCTACGGCCGGTGGGTCGGCGCGGAGCTGTCGGCCGAGAACCGCCAGCAACTGCTCGTGCCCAAGGGCTTCGCGCACGGCTACGTCACCCTGACCGACGCCTGCGAGGTGCTCTACAAGGTCACCGACTACTACGCGCCCCGGGCCGAGGGCGGCGTGCGCTGGAGCGATCCCGCGATCGGGATCGACTGGCCCATCCCGGTTTTGGAGATCACCGCCAACGACCGCGACAACGCCGCGCCGTTGCTGGCCGAGATCGACTCGCCGTTCGTCTACGAGGGCTGATGATGCAGGACTTCACCGACTTCTTCTGGACCTCGCCTGAAGGCATGCCGCTGCACGCCCGGGACTACACGCCCAAGGGCAGGGCCGAAAAGCTGCCGGTGATCTGCATCCACGGCCTGACGCGCAACGCCCGGGACTTCGAGGATCTCGCGCCCAGGATCGCCGCCATGGGCCGCCGCGTCCTGGCGGTCGACGTGCGCGGCCGCGGTCTCTCGGCCCGCGACCCGAACCCCATGAACTATCATCCGGGGACCTACGCCGCCGACATCGTGGCTCTGCTCCAGGCGGGCGGGATCGACAAGGCGGTGTTCGTCGGCACCAGCATGGGCGGCCTGATCACCATGGTGCTGACCTCGATCATGCCCCAGGCGATCGCCGCGGCGGTGCTGAACGATGTCGGACCCGAGCTGTCGCCGGTCGGCCTCGCCCGCATCGCCGGCTATACGGGGCTCGCTAGCCGTTTCGAGACGTGGCCGGACGCGGTGGCCTACGCCAAGGCGATCAACGAAGCGGCCTTTCCAGGCTACGGCGTGGAGGATTGGGACAGGTTCGCCCGCCGGCTGTTCGACGAGAAGGACGGCGCCTTCGTCCTAGCCTACGACCCCGACATTTCCGCGCCGATCAAGGCGGCCGCCGAAGCCGCCGCCCAAATGGCTGCCAAGACCCAGGCCGAAGGCGGCCAGGCGCTGGCCCCGCCGGACATGTACCCGTTGTTCCGCGCCCTGGCGAAGGACCGCCCGCTGCTCCTGGTCCGTGGCGGAATCTCGGACCTGATCGACCCAGCCATCGCCGAGCGCATGCGCGCCGCCGCGCCCCACATGGCCTATGCGGAGGTCCCTGGGGTTGGCCATGCGCCGATGCTCACCGAGCCGGAAGCCTGGGCGGGTATAGAAAACCTCCTCGAAACGGCGCCCTAAGGGGGTGGGCCAGGATGGCTTGGCCGTGTTAGAGCCCCGCCACGGCCCGTTCTTCGCCGCGACAGAGTGCTGAACCGATGACCCTCGACCTCGCCGCCATCCAAGCCGCCGCCGGCCGCCTGAAGGGCCAGATCGAGCGCACGCCGTGCCGCTACTCCAAGACCCTGTCGAAGATCACCGGCGCGGAAGTCTGGGTGAAGTTCGAGAATCTGCAGTTCACCGCCGCCTACAAGGAGCGCGGCGCTCTGAACAAGCTGATGCTTCTGTCCGAGGCTGAGAAGACTAAGGGCGTCATCGCCGCCAGCGCCGGCAACCACGCCCAGGGCCTGGCCTATCACGGCGCGCGGCTGGGCGTGCCCGTCACCATCGTCATGCCCAAGACCACGCCCTTCGTGAAGGTGCAGCACACCCGCGACTTCGGCGCGACGGTGGTCATCGAAGGCGAGACCTATGACGACGCCAACGCCCACGCCCGCAAGCTGTGCGCCGAGCAGGGCCTGACCTTTGTCCACCCGTTCGACGACTACGACATCATGGCCGGCCAGG
>NZ_CALCDX010000224.1 GCF_937900395.1 uncultured Caulobacter sp. | reverse complement strand
GCTCGCCCCCTCAGTCGCTCCGCGACAGCTCCCCCGCATCGCGGGGGAGCATCTTCTCAGCCCTAAAACCCGTACAGCGCCTTATACTCCGCGTCCTTCGCCGCGATCTGCCGCGCGCAGTCGACCATCACCTTGGCCTGCTTCCAGGTCGCGTCGTCCTGCATCTTGCCGTCGATCATCGCCACGCCGGTGCCGTCGGGCATGGCCTCGAGGATCTTCTTGGCGAAGGCGACCTCGGCCGGGTCGGGGCTGAAGACCTTCTTGGCGATCTCGATCTGGCTGGGGTGCAGGCTCCAGGCGCCGGCGCAGCCCATCAGGAAGGCGTTGCGGAACTGCTGCTCGCAGGCGACCGGGTCGTCGATGGCGCCGAACGGGCCGTAGAACGGCTTGATCCCGTGGGCGGCGCAGGCGTCGACCATCTTGGCGAAGGTGTAGTGCCAGAGGTCCTGCTGCACCGAGACGCGGGCCGAGCCATCGGCGTGCGGGTCCTCGATCACCCGGTAACCGGGGTGACCACCGCCCACGCGGGTCGTCTTCATCGCCCGGCTGGCGGCGAGGTCGGCGGGGCCCAGGCTGATCCCCTGCATACGCGGACTGGCGGCGGCGATCGCCTCGACGTTCATCACGCCCTCGGCGGTCTCCAGGATGGCGTGCAGCAGGATCGGCCGGGTGACGCCGTGCTTGGCCTCCAGCGAGGCCAAGAGCTGGTCCATGTAGAAGATGTCCCACGGCCCTTCGACCTTGGGGACCATGATCACGTCGATCTTGTCGCCGGCCTTCTCGACGATGGTGGCGACCTCATCCAGGTGCCAGGGCGAGTTCAGGCAGTTGATCCGCGTCCAGAAGCCGACGCCCAGGGCCTTGAAGTCGATCTCGCGCGACATGGCGACCAGACCCGCCAGCGCCGCGCCCTTGGCGTCGGCGGGGATGGCGTCCTCGAGGTTGGCGAGGATCACGTCGACGGTCGGCGCGATCTCGGGAAGCTTGGCGCGCACCTTCTCCAGGTGCGGCGGCACGAAGTGGATCATCCGCTCCACGCGGGCGGGCAGCTCGCGATAGGGCGTCGGCGCGCCGATCGCCAAGGGTTTGAAAAAGCCGCGCGGCGTCTTCATGCCGGTCACTCCCCGTGTTGTCGCGCCGCCCTCCTGGGCGGTCATTTCGCAATTGCGAAGACCATGCGGCGACGCAGCAGGCGCGTCAAGATGATCAGCGTTCAGGTCGGGATGACGGTGGCGGCGCCTCTTCCGGATCCTCGCGTTCGAGGTCGGCGGCGGCGTCGTTGCTGGAGCCGCTCCTGACCGCCTTGGCCTTGCGGCGGCGGGCGGCGGGTTCGAGCCGCAGGCTGGTCAGGGCGTCCTCGCCCTCCTCGCCGAACAGGCCGCGCAGACGCACATCCCGTTGCGGATAGGGGATCTCGATCCCCGCCCCGCGCAGGGCGTCGTCGATCAGCCAGGTATAGGCGGCGTGGATCGCGGCGGGACGGCGGACAGCCTCGACGGTCGGCCAGACGATCAGCTCGAACTTCAGGGCGCTGTCGCCATAGCCCACCAGCCAGACCTGGGCCCGGCGCGTGGCGTCGTCGGGCGAGGTAAACGGCGCGCTCTTGGCGGCCTTGAGCACCGCCTCGCGCACCTTCTCCTTGTCGACGCCGAAGGCGGTGACGAACGGCACCCGGATGCGGCGGTTGGTGCCGCGCAGGGTCCAGTTGATCACCTGGTCGTTCACCAGCACCGAGTTCGGCACGATGATGTCGGTGCTGTCGTTGGTGCGGATGCGGGTGGCGCGCGGGCCGATCTCGTGCACCACGCCGCGCCCGCCATTGGGCAGCTCAACGAAGTCGCCGACCGCCACCAGCCGCTCGAACACCAGGGAAACGCCCGAGGCGAAGTCCTTGATCACGCCCTGCAGGCCAAGGCCGACCCCAACGCCCAGGGCGCCGGCGAACACGGTCAGCGAGGTCAGGTCCAGGCCCATGGTCGACAGGCCGACGACCACGCCGATCACGATCAGGCCATAGGTCGCCACCTTCTCGACGGCGTAAAGCGAGGCCGCGTCGCCCGCCGCCCGCTCGCGCAGCCGACGAAAGCCCGCCGAGGTAAGCCGCGCGGCCACGAGGGCGGCGCCGACGATCAGCACGCCCGCCGCCAGGCCGCCGACCGTCACCGACGCCTTGCCCAGCTTGATCAGTTCGAACGAGTCGAGCGTGCGGAGCGGGTTGTCGGCCATGGCGAGGAGTGTGGGCTTAGGTTGCGACAGCGATCAAGCGCCACGTCAGCCGGGCGTGAACAGGCCCTGCACGCCGACGATCATGGCGATCACGCCGAAAACGGCCAGCAGAAGACCCGGGCCTCGCGCGGCGCTGTCGGGCAGGGCCCGACCGACCCGCAGACGCTCCCACAGAAGCAGCACGCCGACCACGATCCCGACGACCTCGAAGTGGAAGACATGCGGCCCGCTGGTCAGATGGACGATCAGGAAATAGCCGCCGCAGACCAGGGCGGCGATCCCGACGATCCAGCGGAACCGCGCCAGCCGCGCCGCGAACCGTTCGAAATCGTCGCCGATGCGCGGGGCCAGCACCAGCAAGCCAATGGCCAGCAGGAAACCGCCGAGGATGTTGCAGAGGTCGAGGATGAGCGAGAGCATAGGCCATCAATGCCCAAGCTCGGTCCCCGTTCCTTCTCCCCTTGCGGGAGAAGGTGTCAGCGAAGCTGACGGATGAGGGGTTGAAGGGCCTATCAGGACAGCGGAGCGCGACCCCTCACCCGACCCGCTGCGCGGGCCGCCCTCTCCCACAAGGGGAGAGGGCGTTCACCTACCGCCCAACCATCGCCAGGCCGGCGGCCGTATAGCGTTCGCCCTCGACCGCCGTTTCCGGCACGGCGGCGGCGATGCGAGCGAGGTCTTCGGCCGAGAGCGCCAGATCGACCGCGCCGAGGTTCTCTTCGAGCCGAGCGATCTTGGTGGTGCCCGGGATCGGGGCGATGTGCTCGCCCTGGTGCAGGATCCAGGCGAGCGCCAGCTGGGCTGGCGTCGCGCCCTTCTCGGCGGCGATCTGGGTCAGCGCCTCGACCAGCGACAGGTTCTTGGAGAGGGCCTCGCCCTGGAAGCGCGGCAGGTTGCGGCGGAAGTCGTTGTCGGCGAGGTCGCTCTTTAGCGCGCCGGTCAGGAAGCCGCGGCCCAGCGGGCTGTAGGGCACCAAGCCGATCCCCAGCTCGCGAAGGGTCGGGAGGATCTCGGCCTCCAGTTCGCGGAACCACAGCGAATATTCGCTCTGCAGGGCGGCGACCGGCTGGACGGCGTGGGCCTTGCGGATGGTCGCCGCGCCGGCTTCGGACAGGCCGAAGTGCTTGACCTTGCCCTCGGCGATCAGGTCCTTGACCGTCCCGGCCACGTCCTCGATCGGCACGTTGGGATCGACGCGGTGCTGGTAGAAGAGGTCGATCACCTCGACGCCCAGGCGCTTCAGCGAGGCCTCGGCCACGGCGCGGATGTGCTCGGGACGGCTGTCGGTCCCGCGCATGCGCGAGAAGCCCTCGCCGGTTCCTTCCGGCGCGATGTCGAAGCCGAACTTGGTGGCGATCACGACCTTGTCGCGGAAGGGCTTCAGACCTTCGCCGACCAGCACCTCGTTGGTGTAGGGGCCGTAGACCTCGGCGGTGTCGAAGAAGGTCACGCCCAGCTCGACGGCGCGGGCCAGCAGCTTGTGAGCGTCGGCGGCCTCCAGCGCCGTGCCGTACACCTGGCCCATGCCCATGCAGCCGAGACCGATGGCCGACACCTCGAGGCCGTCGCCGAGTTTACGCGTCTTCATGGGATGCTCCTTCGTCTGGATGGACCGGGCCAACAGATAGGGCGACGCCGCCCTAGGCCCAGGGTTCCAGCCTCCGATCTGGAGGATCAGGCAATCTTCCCGTCGAGACAGTCAATCGGCCCGAGTCGCGATTTTACGCGCTCCTTGTCGGAACCCTCACGGCCTGCGCGTCCTAGGTCCGTAACGGAGGAAGCCCATGTCCAAGATCAGCCCATTCCTGTGGTTCGACAAGGAGGCCGAGGAGGCCGCGCGGTTCTACGTCTCACTTTTCCCGAACTCGCGGATCGTCAGCGTCAACGGCCTGCCCGTCGACCTGCCGCACACCGGCGCAAAGGCGGGCTCGGTGATCACGGTCAACTTCGAGCTGGACGGCCAAGCCTACATCGCCATGAACGGCGGGCCGGGCCACCCGTTCACCGACGCGATCTCACTGATGATCGATTGCGACGGCCAGGATGACGTCGACCGCTACTGGGACGCGCTCACCGCCGACGGCGGCCAGGGCGTCGCCTGCGGCTGGCTGAAGGACCGCTTCGGCCTCTCCTGGCAGGTCACCCCGCGCCAGCTGATGGAGATGACCACCGGCCCCGACCGCGAGGCGGCCGCCCGCGTGTTCCAGGCGATGATGGGCATGGTCAAGATCGACGTCGCCGCGCTCAAGGCTGCGTACGAGGGGTAGTGAGCAGATGCTCCCCCGCGATGCGGGGGAGCTGTCACGAAGTGACTGAGGGGGCGAGCGCGGCATCGGCCCAGCTGGCCCCCTCCGGCCCTCTGGGCCACCTCCCCCGCATCGCGGGGGAGGATCAATCGCTCCTACGCCTTCTTCACGAACTCCGTCCGCAGCACCAGGCCGCGGACCTTGTCGACATTGGCCTCGATCTCTTCGGGATCGCCCGTCAGGCGGATCTTGCGGACCACGGTGCCGCGCTTCAGGGTCACGCCGCCCGAGCCCTTGACCTTCAGGTCCTTGATCAGGGTGACGGTGTCGCCGTCGGCCAGGATATTGCCGTTGGAGTCGCGGGTTTCGTCCGACATGGCGGGCCTTTCAGGATGGGGCGGCCAGAGAGGCAAACCCGTAGATTTCGTGGGGGCTTTCCTAAGCGGTGGGCGGGCGGCGGGTCAATGGGCGAGACCTTGACGACGCTCGCGCCAGGGATGCAGACTTTGATCTATCAAGGCAAAGGTGCGCCATGCCGCTGAAATCCAGGCTGCTGAAGAGAACGACGGGCGATTGGATCAAATCCTTTCTTCTCAGCGCCTTTCTTGGCCTGCTCATCATACTGCTTGCCAAGATCGGAGCGCCAAACGCCGATCCTATAGAAGCCGCTGTGGGAGAGTTCTTCATCGGTCTGGGGCGCGCCTTGCCTGGACTGGTCTTGATCGAAATTCTGGTCACGCTGTTTCTCAAAGAATATGAGGCCCAAAAGCGAGCGCGGGCTGGGACAGGCGATGGCCAAGTCTAGAGGGCTGATCCTCTATCTTCTGGTCGCGTTGCCGACCGCCGCCGTCGGCCGGATCGGGCGCGGTTGGAGCGAGTCCGCGCTGGGACTGCCCGCTGATGTCTGGAAGGGCTTCCTGCAAGCCGGCGCGGTCGTCATTCCGCTGGCCGTTGTCGGCGGTGTTCTGTTGGCGCGCGGGATCGTGGCGCGCGCTAAGCCTGAGGCCTGACGCCCTACCCCTTCTTCCGTCCCAGCGGGTGCTTGGTCTGGACGACGTGCGCCAGGTGCTCGCCGGCGACGTGGGTGTAGATCTGCGTCGTGGCGATGTCGGCGTGGCCCAACAGGGTCTGGATCACCCGCAGGTCCGCGCCGCCTTCCAAGAGGTGCGTGGCGAAGGCGTGGCGCAGGACGTGAGGGCTAACCTTCTCCCGGTCGATCCCGGCGGCGATCGCCGCGTCGTCCAGCAGCTGCCCCACCCGCCGCGCCGTCAGCCGGCCTGAGCCGCCGCGCGAGGGGAACAGCCAGGGGCTGTCCTTCGCGCCCTTCGGCAGGAAAGCCGGACGCCCCGCGAGATAGACCTTCACCGCCGCGCGGGCCGCGTCGTTCAGCGGGGCCAGCCGTTCCTTGCCGCCCTTGCCCTTGACGATCAGGTAGGCCGGATCGCGGGCCAGGGCCGACAGCGGCAGGGCCAGCAGCTCGGAAATCCGCAGGCCCGAGGCGTAGATCAGCTCGATGATGCAGGACAGGCGCAGGCCCTGGGCGCTGTCCTTGGCGGTGGCGGCGGCCAGCAGGCGCTCGATCTCCTCGCGCTCCAGCACCTTCGGCAGCGGCCGGCCGGCCTTCGGCGCGGCGACGCGGCGGGAGGGATCGTCGGTCCGCCAGCCCTCGCCCAGGGCGAAGCGATAGAACTGCCGCACGGCCGAGCGGCGGCGGGCGGCGGTGGCGGGCGACATCCCCCGCGCGCCGAGGTCCTGGAAATAGGCCTCGATGGCCTCGGCGTCGGCGTCGTCGAGGTCGCGCCCGGAGCGACCCAGGAAGCCGCGGGCGTCCTCCAGGTCCTTGCCATAGGCGGTCAGGGTGTTGCGGGCGGCCGCGCGCTCGACGGCCATCATCTCCAGGAACGCGTCGACCCAGCCGGACGCGGTCGCGCTCATTTGGCGTAGGCGAGGCCGAGCAGGCCCTCGACCACCACCACCCGCGCGTCCACCGACAGGCCGGCGCGGTTCAGGGCGTGGGCGATGCGGGCGCGGTCGACGGGCGCGGGGCCATTCGCGCCAGCGTCCAGCGCCAGCGACAGGGCCAGCAACGCCGCCTCGCCCTTGCGCTTGGCCCCGGCGGCGTCCTCCAGCACCTGGACCCGCGCGGCCGAGGCCGCCGGTTTGCCAAGTTCGAAGGTCGCGAACTGGGTCCGCGTGTCGGCGTCCATCGTCCCGCCCAGGCTGGACAGCAGCACGGCCGCGGTTTGAGCGGGCTTGCCGGTCGCGCCGCGGCTGACGAGGTTGGCGAGCACCTGGTTGTCGACCTTGCCCGAGCCGGCCGCGATCAGAGCGTCGAGGATGGCGAGATCCGTGGCGGTCGCGCCGGGAATGACGTCCTGGGTCAGGCGGCCCCGAATGGCCTGGGCGCTCGCGACATCGCCCGCCGCCACGGCGGCGCGGGCCAACAGCACCGGATCCTGAAGCGGCCCGCCGGCCGTGGCCAGGGCCGCGATCGAGGGGGCCGCGGCGCGGGCGGCCTCGAGGAAGGCCGGCAAGGTCTTGGCCTGGCGCAGGAAGGCCAGGTCCGAGGCCTCGGCGGCGGTCAGGTCGTGACCGATATCGGCGGCCTGCGCCATCGGCGCCGCCGCCACGGGCTTAAGAGCCGGCGAGGCGGAGGCCAGAGCGGCTGCGGACTGGACGTCTTGGCTCAGCCGTCGCGACAGGGCGTAGTTGACCCCGTTCTTCAGATTGGCCGCGCCGGGCGGCGTCCCGGCCAGGGCCGCGCTCATCAGGCGGGCGTAGTCGGCGTCTTTCGTCTGCTGCTGCGCCAGCTGGAAGGTCAGTTGGGCGGCGTCGGTCTGGCCCGCCTTCAGTTGGCAGAAGGCCCGCAGCCGCAGCCAGTAGGCCGCGCCGCGATCGACGGTCAGGGCCTGTTCGACCTGGCAGGCCTTGTCGTCGTTTCCGCTGATCAGGGCCGCTTCGGCCTGGGCCATCGACATCGCCGAGCTGCCCGGGCCGCCGGTGGCGCGGTCGAGAATGGCGTCCGCGCCCTTGGCCTCGCCCAGGGCGATCAAGGCCAGGCCCCGCGCCGCGCCCATCTCGACGTCGTCGCCGACTCCGGCCGGGCCGTTCGATCCGGTCGACAGCGCCCGCCGCGCCAAGCTGGCGAAGGCGGGCGACAAAGGCTTGGGTCCCGCCAGCTTGGGTAGCACGTCGCGCATGATCCCCGGGGCGGTCTCCTTCCAGAGGTCGCCCGGCAGGCCCGTGTCGGCGACCGCGCCGGAGAAGTAGTCGGGCGCGGCCAGGGTCTTGACCTTGACCTCTTCCTGGGCGCGCGCGGCTCCCGAAAGCGACAGGACGAGCGAGCTGGACAGCATCAATAGGCGAGAGGAACGCGGGGGCGAGATCATGGAGCGGTTATGACGCATGACGGGGTTCTCGCAAACTTGGGCTTTGGCCCAGCCTCGTGTAAACCCGCGACCGCATCATGACCGAGTCCGCTGCTACATCCGACGACCTGGCGCCGCTGCGCCAGAAGACCATCGTCCTGGTCGGGCTGATGGGCGTGGGCAAGTCCAGCGTGGGACGCCGACTGGCCACGGCCCTGAACCTGCCCTTCCGCGACGCCGACAACGAGGTCGAGGCCGCCGCCGGTCGGTCGATCTCGGAGATCTTCGCCGAGCTGGGCGAGGCCGCCTTCCGCGACGGCGAGCGCCGGGTGATCGCCCGGCTGCTGGACGAGCCACCACACGTGCTGGCCACCGGCGGCGGCGCCTTCGTCAATGCCGAGACCCGCGCCCTGATCAACGAGAAGGCCATCTCGGTCTGGCTGAAGGCCGACATCGAGCTCCTGGCGCGCCGCGTCGGGCGCAAGGACACCCGCCCCCTGCTGAAGGGCAAGGATCCGGTGGCGGTGCTGACCGAGCTGGCCCGCGTCCGCAACCCCGCCTATGCCGAGGCGCAAGTCCACGTCCAGACCGGCGACACGCCGCACGGGGTGGCGGTCGACGCCATCCTGACCGCGCTGCGCCAGCGTCTGGCGCCAGGAGTTCCCACCGAATGATCCGCACCGTCCCCGTGGGCCTGGGCGAGCGCGCCTATGACGTCGTCATCGGTCCGGGCCTGATCGACCGGGCGGGCGAGCGGATCGCGCCGGTGCTGGGCAAGCGCAAGCGCGTCGCCATTGTCACGGACACGATCGTCGGCGAGCACCACGGCGAGCGCCTGGCCGCCTCGCTGGAAAAGGCCGGCGTCGCGGTCGATGTCATCGCCATCCCACCCGGCGAAGAGAGCAAGAGCTTCGAGGGCCTCGCCGACCTTTCCGACCGCCTGCTCGCTTTGAACCTGGAGCGCGGCGACCAGATCGTGGCGTTCGGCGGCGGCGTCGTCGGCGACCTCGCCGGCTTCGCGGCGGCGATCTACAAGCGCGGCATCGACTTCGTGCAGGTCCCGACCACCCTGCTGGCCCAGGTCGACAGCTCGGTCGGCGGCAAGACCGCGATCGACACCCCGCGCGGCAAGAACCTGATCGGCGCCTTCCACCAGCCGCGCCTGGTTCTGGCCGACCTCGACGTGCTGGCGACCCTGCCCGCCCGCGAACTGGCCTGCGGCTATGCCGAGATCATCAAGTACGGCCTGCTGGGCGACTTCGCCTTCTTCGAGTGGCTCGAGACCAACGTCGCCAAGGTGCTGGACCGCGACGTCGACGCCCTGGTCCGCGCCGTGGGCCGCTCGGTCGAGATGAAGGCCGAGATCGTCGCCGAGGACGAGAAGGAAGCCGGCCGCCGCGCCCTGCTGAACCTGGGCCACACCTTCGGCCACGCGATCGAGGCCGAGATGGGCTTTGGCGACGCGCTCAAGCACGGCGAGGCCGTCGGCGTCGGCATGGCGCAAGCGTTCCGCTTCTCGGCCGCCCAGGGCCTGTGCTCGGGCCAGGACGCCGCCCGCGCCGAAGCCGCGATCAAGGCCGCCGGCCTGCCGACGACCTTGGCCGACGTGCGCAAGGAGCCCTTCAACGCCGACGCCCTGGTCGCCCACTGCGGCCAGGACAAGAAGGCCGAAGGCGGCAAGCTGACCTTCGTGCTCGTGCGCGGCATCGGCGACGCGTTCGTGGCCAAGGACGTAGACCGCGAGGCGCTGCGGGCGTTCCTGCTGAGCGAGGGGGCGGTTTAGAAACCCTCTCTCTTAGAGAGAGGGAGGGGCCCAAGCGAAGCTTGGGAGGGTGAGTGGTTTCTGCGCCGGCTAGAAGAAGCTAACGGCGGCTTTCGACCCACCTGCCCCCTCCGCGCCTTCGGCGCTCCTCCCCCGGAGGGGGAAGAAGGGAGCGCACCTTCTGCCCCCTATGGGGGCGGACGACCATGCGAAGCATGGTCCGGTGGGGGCCTGCGGCCTGTCCGACTTCCCCCCATAGCTGACGCCACACGTCCGCCTCCCGCCCCAGCGCTCGCCCCCGATAGGCCCTACCCACTCACCCTCCCATCCCGGCCTTCGCCGGGACGGGCCCCTCCCTCTCTCCATGAGAGAGGGATTTCGAATGCCGGCCAGCTCTAACACTGGCGTTCCGCGCCCAGCCGGGGTAGCAGCCCGCCCATGATCCGCCTCGACAACATCTCCAAGCAGAACGGCCACCAGATTCTGTTCATCGAAGCCTCGATGGGCATCCAGAAGGGTGAGAAGGTCGGACTGGTCGGCCCGAACGGCGCCGGCAAGACGACTCTGTTCCGCATGATCACGGGGCAGGAGCAGCCCGACGACGGGATCGTCTCGATCGATCCGGGCACGCGGATCGGCTATTTCAGCCAGGACGTCGGCGAGATGTCGGGCCAGAGCGCCGTGGCCGCCGTGATGGACGGCGTCGGCCCGGTCAGCGCCCTGGCCGCGGAGATGGCGACGCTGGAAGCGGCCATGGTCGATCCGGACCAGGCCGACCAGCTGGACGCGGTCATGGAGCGCTATGGCGAGGTGCTGGAGCGCTTCCAGGAGCTGGACGGCTATGCGCTGGAGGCCCGCGCCCGCGAGGTGCTGGCGGGCCTGAGCTTCAGCCAGGAGCGGATGGACGGCGACGTCGGCCTGCTGTCGGGCGGCTGGAAGATGCGCGTGGCCCTGGCCCGCATCCTCTTGATGCGTCCCGACGCCATGCTGCTGGACGAGCCCAGCAACCACCTGGACCTGGAAAGCCTGATCTGGCTGGAAGCCTTCCTGAAGAACTACGACGGCGCGCTGCTGATGACCTCGCACGACCGCGCCTTCATGAACCGCATCATCGGTAAGGTGATCGAAATCGACGCCGGCCAGCTGATCACCTACTCGGGCGACCTTGATTTCTACGACCAGCAGCGGGCGCTCAGCGAGGCCCAGCGCCAGGCGCAGTACGAGCGCCAGCAGGCGATGCTGGCCAAAGAGATCAAGTTCATCGAGAAGTTCAAGGCCCGCGCCTCGCACGCCGCCCAGGTGCAGAGCCGGGTCAAGAAGCTGGACAAGATCGAGCGCGTCGAGGCCCCGCGTCGCCGCCAGACGGTGCAGTTCGAATTCCAGAGCCCCCCGCGCTCGGGCGAGGACGTGATCAGCCTGAAGGGCGTCCACAAGGGCTATGGCGAGCGGCCGATCTACCAGGACCTCGACTTCCTGGTTCGCCGCAAGGAGCGCTGGGCCGTGCTGGGCGCCAACGGCGCGGGCAAGTCGACCCTGCTGAAGCTGGTGGCCGGCGCCACCGAGCCCGACCAGGGCAAGGTCGCCATCGGGGCCAGCGTGAAGATGGGCTACTTCGCCCAGCACTCCATGGACCTGCTGGACGGCGAGGAGACGATCTTCGAGTCGCTGGAGCGCTCGTTCCCGCAGGCGGGCCAAGGCGCCCTGCGCACCCTGGCCGGCTGCTTCGGCTTCTCGGGCGACGACGTCGAAAAGCCCTGCCGGGTGCTGTCGGGGGGCGAGAAGGCCCGCCTGGTCATGGCCAAGATGCTGTTCGACCCGCCCAATCTCCTCGTGCTCGACGAGCCGACCAACCACCTCGACATGGCGACCAAGGAGATGCTGGTGGCCTCGCTGGCGGACTTCGAGGGCACCATGCTGTTCGTCTCGCACGACCGCCACTTCCTGGCGGCCCTGTCGAACCGCGTGCTGGAGCTGACGCCCGAGGGCGTGCACCAGTACGGCGGCGGCTACACCGAATACGTCGCCCGCACGGGCCAGGAAGCGCCGGGGCTGCATCCGGGGGGCTAGGAGCGGATATCCGCGGCGCCGGACAAGAATCTGTGCCGCGAAAGACACATCGGCCACAACTTTCGCGCTCCGTCTGGCGCGAAGTCGCGTAACGGCGTATTGGCTCGCCCCCCGAAGGAAGAGGACCATGGCGCACAAAGCCCTAGCCTACCTGCCCACGTTCAACATGCTCGACCGCCAGGTCGAGGGTGCGAACGCGTGCGCGTCGGAGGGGATCACGGTCTAGGGTTCGTCTGAACTCGGGATAGCTGAAGGAACCCCTCCTGGCCTGGCCGGAGGGGTTCTTCGTTTGTGCGGGAAAGCCTTCGACCAAGACGCCAGGAGGGGCGGATTGGAAAGGAGAAGCCGATGAGCGGCTTCACACACATCGAAAGCGATGGGGCGCCGATCAAGGCGTGGACCCAAGGCGTGCCGATCGAGGAGTCGGCGCTGAAGCAGCTGCGGAACGTCGCCAGCCTGCCGTTCATCCACAAGCACGTAGCGGTGATGCCGGACGTGCATTGGGGGATGGGCGCGACCGTGGGCTCGGTGATCCCGACCTACAAGGCGATCATCCCGGCGGCCGTGGGCGTCGACATCGGCTGCGGCATGATGGCGGTCCGCACCTCGATCCGGGCTGAGCACCTGCCGGACAATCTGTTCGGCGTCCGCTCGGACATCGAGGCCGCGGTGCCGCATGGCCGGACCGACAACGGCGGGCGCAACGACAAGGGCGCCTGGCAGTCAGAGCCGCCGGCCATCGCTGCCGAGAAGTGGGCGACCCTGAAGGATGGATACGACGACATCGTCGCTCGTAACCCGAAGGCGGCTCACCCGCGCGGCTACGGCCACCTGGGCACGCTGGGCACCGGCAACCACTTCGTCGAGCTGTGCATCGACGAAGCTGGCGACGTCTGGGTCATGCTGCACTCAGGTTCGCGGGGCGTCGGCAACAAGTTCGGGACCTACTTCATCGAACGGGCCAAGCACGAGATGCGGCGCTGGTTCATCAACCTGCCGGACGAGGACCTGGCCTACTTCGCCGAAGGCAGCGACGGCTTCGTCGACTACGTGCGGGCGGTGGCCTGGGCGCAGAAGTACGCCCTGGCCAACCGTGAAGTGATGATGGACCAGGTGCTGAACGTGCTGAAGAGGACGTTCCCGGACCTGACCGTGACCGAGCATGCGGTGAACTGTCACCACAACTACGTGTCGCGGGAGAAGCACTTCGGCAAGGACGTCTACCTGACCCGGAAGGGCGCGGTGTCGGCCAAGGACGGAGAGCTGGGCATCATCCCGGGCTCGATGGGCGCCAAGTCGTTCATCGTGCGCGGCCGGGGCAACCCGGACTCGTTCTGCACGTGCTCGCACGGCGCCGGACGGGCGATGAGCCGTAACGAGGCCAAGCGCCGTTTCACCATCGCCGACCACGAGGCGGCCACCGCCGGCGTCGAATGCCGGAAGGACGCCGACGTGATCGACGAAACGCCGATGGCCTACAAGGACATCGACGCGGTCATGGCCGCCCAGAACGACCTGGTCGATATCGTCCACACGCTGCGCCAAGTCGTTTGCGTGAAGGGCTAGCGGACGCCGTCCGGTCGCAAGACCGGGCGGCGTTTCGCGTTGAGCTCAACGCCTCTCCCCCGCGCCGCCCCCTTGCCCTAAAACACTCCCATGCTCACCGCCCTGCTCGGCCTCGCGCCCATCGTCATCGCCCTGTTGACCCTCTCGGCGCTGTTCTCGGCGGCGGAGACCTCGATGACGGGCGCCAGTCGGGCGCGGATGCACCAGCTGGAGCGCGAGGGCGACGCGCCCGCGCGGCGGGTCAACAAGCTGCTCTCGGACCAGGAGACGATGATCGGCGCGGTGCTGCTGGGCAACAACCTGATCAACATCCTGGCCTCGGCCCTGGCGACCCAGGTGCTGACCACCCTGATACCCGGCCCCTGGGGCGTGGCGGTCGCCACCGCCGCCATGACCGTGCTGGTGCTGGTCTTCGCCGAGGTGCTGCCCAAGACCGTCGCCATCATCCGCTCGGACGACGTGGCGCGCGCGCTGTCGGGGCCGACCCTGCTGATCGTGCGGCTGTTTGGCCCGGTGATCTATGTCATCCAGTGGATCGTCCGCCGCGCCCTGCGGATCTTCGGCGTGAAGCTGGACATGGCCGTCGACGTCCTGGCCGCCCACGAGGAGATCCGCGGCGCGGTCGATTACCATCACTCGGAAGGCCTGGTGGAGACCGACGACCGGCGGATGCTGGGCGGGGTGCTGGACCTCTCGGACATGGACGTCTCGGAGATCATGGTCCACCGCAAGTCGATGGTCCTGCTGGACGCCGCCCTGCCCGCCCGCGAGCTGGTCGAGGAGGTGCTGGAGGCCCAGCACACCCGAATCCCGCTTTACCGCGACGAGCCCGACAACATCGTGGGGGTGCTGCACGCCCGCGATCTCCTGAAGGCCCTGGCCGAGTGCCCGACCGGCGTCGACGGCCTCGACATCGCCGCCATCCTGCGCGAGCCGTGGTTCATCCCGGACACCACCAACCTCAAGGACCAGCTCAACGCCTTCCTCAAGCGCAAGAGCCACTTCGCCCTCGTTGTCGACGAGTACGGCGCGCTGCAGGGCTTGGTGACCCTGGAGGACATCCTCGAGGAGATCGTCGGCGAGATCGACGACGAGCACGACACCACCCTGGACGGGGTGCGCAAGCAGCAGGACGGCTCGGTCAATGTCGACGGCCACGTCCCCGTGCGCGACCTGAACCGGGCCATGGACTGGCGACTGCCCGAGGGCGAGGCGGTGACGATCGCCGGCCTGGTGATCCACGAGGCTCAAATGATCCCCGAGCCGGGCCAGACCTTCATATTCCACGGCCATCGCTTCCAGGTTCTGCGTCGCCAACGCAACCAGATCACCGCCTTACGCATTAGCCCGCCCTTGAATGAGAACGACGGTCTGTGACCATCATTTGAGGGCGGCGGAACCGAATCCCCACCCACGCGTTTTGCGCCATTGCTGGTCAGGGGCGGCCAGACTGGAGGGGCATATTGGTCACGGCGGCTAAGACCGACATTCGCGGCGGGTCCGAAGCGGATTTGCGCGCGCAGTTGGCCGAAGCGCGCGCCGCGCTGGCCGATGAAGTCCGTAAGTCCGAGACCCTGGCGCGCGTCACCCAGTCGGTGGCCTCCAGCAGCGACGTCGGCTCTTGCGTCCAGGCGGTGATCGACGGCGCGCGCGAGATCATCGGCGCGGCCTATGGGGCGTTCTTCTACAATGTCGTGGGCGCGGACGGAGAATCCTACACCCTCTATCGCCTGTCCGGCGCGCCGCCCGAAGCGTTCGCGAGCTTCCCGATGCCGCGCAAGACCGAGGTCTTCGCGCCCACCTTCGACGGCGCGGGCGTGGTGCGGTCGGACGACATCACCCAGGACCCGCGCTATGGCCGCAACGCGCCCCGGCGCGGCATGCCGCCCGGCCATCTGCCGGTGCGCAGCTACCTGGCGATTCCGGTGACCACGCCCCAAGGCGCGGTGTTGGGCGGCCTCTTCTTCGGCGATCCCGAGCCCGGGCGCTTCACGGCCCGCGACGAGGCTCTGCTGGTCGGCCTCGGCGCCCAGGTGGCGGTCACCATCGAGTCTATCAGGATCAACGCCGCCGCCCTGGATGAGCTGGACCAGCGGCGTCGCGCCGAGGAGCGGTTGAAGTTCGCGCTGGACTCCGGACGCATGGGTTCCTGGGACCTGGACGTGGCCACCCGGGCCTATGAAGCGTCGGACCTGTGCAAGGCCAACTACGGCCGCCGCCCCGACCAGTCCTTCACCTTCGCGGACCTGATCGCCACGATCCATCCCGAAGACCGTCCCCGCATCATGGCCGCGATCGAGAGCGCGATCCGCGACGGCGCGGACTATGACGTCGAATACCGCGTGATCCTGCCCGCCGACGGCGAGCTGCGCTGGCTGCACGCCCGGGGCCGCGCGGCACAGACCGCCGACGACGGCGGCGTGCGGCGCCTGGCCGGGGTCTCGCTGGACATCACCGAGCGCAAGCGCGCCGAGGAACGCCAGAAGCTGCTGGTCAACGAGCTGAACCACCGGGTCAAGAACAGCCTGGCCACGGTGCAGTCGATCGCGGCCCAGACCTTGCGCTCCAACGCCTCTCCCGAATTCTTCCGCGAGGCGTTCGAAGCCCGCCTGATCGCCCTGTCCCACACCCATGACCTCTTGACCCGCGAAAGCTGGGAAGGCGCCAGCCTGCGCGAGGTGTTCGATGGCGAGCTGCACGCCATGGCCGGGGAGGATCGCGTCACCTTCGACTACGCGTCGGACCTGCGCCTCAATCCCAAGGCGGCGGTGGCGCTGGGCATGGGGATCCACGAGCTGGCGACCAACGCCGTCAAGTACGGCGCCTGGTCGGTTCCGGACGGCCGCGTGATCGTCTCCTGGCGTCTCGAGCCCAATCTCCTGCGCCTGACCTGGGCCGAGCGGGGCGGCCCGACGGTCAAGACCCCCACCCGCCGCGGCTTTGGCGCGCGGCTTCTTGAACGCGGCCTTGCGGCAGAGCTATCCGGGGGGGTCGAGCTGACCTATGATGCCTCTGGACTCGTCTGCCACATGGCGCTGCCCCTGCGCGCGCTGGAGCCCTGATCTATGAAGACACTGTCGTCCCTGAAGGTGCTGGTCGTCGAAGACGAAGCGCTCGTTTCCATGCTGGTCGAGGACATGCTGACCGACCTTGGCTGCACGGTCGTCGGCCCCGCCGCCGAGATCGAGGAGGCCTTGAAGCTGGCCGGCTCGGCGGACATCGACGCGGCCCTGCTGGACGTGAACCTGGGCGGCCGCCCGATCTTCCCGGTCGCCGACGCCCTGCGCGCCCGGGGCGTGCCCTTCGCCTTCGCCAGCGGCTATGGCGAGGCCGGCATCAGCGAAGACCACAAGGGCTCGGCCGTGCTGCAGAAGCCCTTTCGCGAGGCCGACCTGCGTCGGGTGCTGGAAGGCCTGGTCGCGCAGACGGCCTGAACAAAACCATTCGCGCAAAGAAAAGGGGCGGCCTGCCGAGGGCCGCCCCTTTTTGTCTTCGCATCTCAGAATGAGAAAGGCCCGCCTCCCATGGAAGGCGGGCCTCTTTTCTCGGCCTGACGACCGGGAGCGACCGCGAAGATCGCTCCCGGCTTGATCAGCTTCTAGAAGCGCACATTGACGCCCAGGTGGAACCGACGACCGAAGAGGTCGAAGTTGTCCGCGAAGCCGGTCTGCACATTCGGCTCGGCGTCGAACACGTTGTTGATGCCGCCGCGCAGATAGGCCTTCTCGCTCACGTCGTAACGGAACGAGATGTCCTGCTGCAGGAAGCTGCCGGTGTCGAAGTAGTCCTTCTCACGCGAGTCCTTGTTCTCGCCGACCAGGCGGTAGTTGAACAGCTCCTGGGCGGTCTGGTAGTCCGCGCGCCAGGTCAGCGCGAGCGGGCCCTTGCTCCAGGTCGCGGTCGTGCGGAAGCGGACGCGCGGGTTGTTCGTGGTGGTGTCCAGATCGGTGGCCAGGCCCTTGACCGTCGGGTTGGTGAAGTCCTGACGACGGATCAGGTAGTTGCCCGTCACGCCCAGGTCCAGACGACCCCAGTCCTTGCCGCCGAACAGGTCGCCCGGCTCGAAGTTGTACTTGATCGAGAAGTCCATGCCGCGCGACAGCAGGGCCGCGAAGTTGAACGGACCTTGGGTGAAGCCGTCGATCTCGTAGGCGTCGGGCCCGGCCGAGGCCGGACGACGCGGAACGGCGGCGCAGGCGGCCGTGTTCAGGACATCCTCGTCCACGCAGAGGTTGGCGAGGGTCTGGGCCGACAGGGTCGAGATCGCGTCGGTGATCTTGATGTCGTAGTAGTCCAGCACGATCGACAGACGCGGCGTCCAGCGCGGCGTGATGATCGCCGAGATGGTGTGGCTGGTCGACTTTTCGGCCTTCAGGTTCGGGTTGCTGCCGTCCTTACCGTTGTTCGAGAAGCTCGGGTTCGGGTCGACATAGGTGGTCGGAATGCCGAGCAGCGCGCAGTTCTTGATCCGGTTGGCGCGGATGCGCGGGTCGGTGGTGCCGGCGATGATCGGCGCCGAGCACGGGTCGGTCAGGCTGGGGAAGGTGTCGAACGGCGGGTCATACAGCTCGCCCAGAGTCGGCGCGCGCACCGACTTGCCATAGGTGAAGCGGAACGCGACGTCGCGAACCGGACGCCACTGACCGTTCACGCCCCAGGTCTTGGTCGTGCCGATGGTCGAGTAGTCCGAGTAGCGATAGTTGCCGCTGACTTCCAGATTCTCAGCCAGGAACATGTCCTTCAGCAGCGGCACGCGAAGTTCGCCGAAGCCTTCCTTGACGCTGAAGCCGATCTTGGCCAGGTCGCCGCCCGAGTTGCCGAAAAGCACTCGCGTGCCGAAATCGGTCAGGTCCGCGCTGGTCTGCTCCTTGCGGTACTCGCCGCCGACGGCGACGCCGATCGGGCCGGCGCCCCAGAAGTCCCACAGGTTGCCCGAGGCGAAGCCGCGCACGTCGTGCTGCTCGTTCATCTCCTTGGTGACCAGGCTCGTCAGGATGTAATCCTTCGAGTCCGCGAAACCGCCGGTGCCGAACACGCGCGAAGGCTTACAGCCGGCGATGGTCGGATCGTTGGCCGCGTAGGCGACGCCGTCCAGGTTCTTGATCTGCACGCCACGCTTGGCCAGCAGCTGCACGCGGCAGACGACGGCGCCGGCCTTGCCGAGCTCGCCGGCCGTGTCCACCACGGCGTCGATCGAGTAGGCGTAGCGCTCGACGTCGATCGTTTCCGGCTCGGTGTTGGTGGCCTTCATCTTGCCGTAGGTGTAGCCCAGCTCCCAGGACACATCCTTCACGAAGCTCAGCTTGTCGAAGTCGCCGCGGAAGCCGCCGACGAAGCGGGTGGTGTTGCGCTCGGCGATCGACGGGCGATAGCCCAGATCGTAGCTGAACACGCGCAGCAGGGCGCGACGGTCATTGACCGTGCCCGTGACCGCGCTGCCCGCCGTCGCGGTCGGCGCGCCGTAGACGGTGCGCTGGTTGTTGAGGATCGCGTTGCGGACCTCGCCCGGAAGGTAGGCGTTGTCCAGGCCGATCGTGAACGAGGTCAGCGCGCCGTAGTCGTTGGAGTACTCGGTCGGGCCGAACGCGCGGATGTTCACGTTGGCGAAGTGCGGCTGGAAGATATCGACGTTGGTTTCATCGACATATTTCAGTTCGCTGAAGAACTTGACGTTTTCCTTGACGTCGAAGTTCAGGCCCACCTGGAAGCGCTCGGCCTTCTGCTTAGGCAGACGGTTGGTCTCCACCGCGCTCAGGGCGTCGCCGCTGCCGCCGATCGTGGTGACGCGGTTGACCGCGCCCGCCGTCTGGCCGGCGCCGAAGTCGGCCAGATAAGGCGTGCCGTCGGCGCGGAACTGATAGGTCTTGCCCGGATTGGTGGCGAAGCAGTTGGACGAGAAGGTGGCCGAGTTCGCCTGGGTGGTGGCGCAGGCGCCGTACGGGATGTCCGGATCGGTCGTAATGCTGCCGGGCGTACCGTTGGCCAGCACCAGAACGCCGCCGAGAGGACGGTTCAGAGTGCGCAGGTTGAAGCGCCGATCCACGTCGAAGACGCCGTCGTTGACCGCGCTGGTCGGGTCGACGTCCAGGGTCACCAGGCGGCTGTTCTTGCGAACCCACGAGATCGCCAGGTCCTTGTCGAACACCACGTCGGAGCGCTGGGTCTCGGCGTAACCGTAGATGTTCAGGCGGCCGTCCATGAAGTTCTTGCCGGCGGTCAGCGAGAGCTTCTTGTTGTAGGCCGAGGTGTTCTGCGCCAGCTGACCGATGGCGGCGTCCATTTCGACGCCTTCGTAGTCATCGCGCATGATGAAGTTGACAACGCCCGACACGGCGTCGGCGCCGTACAGGGCCGAACCCGCGCCGGTGGTGACTTCCACGCGGCGAACCAGGGAGCTCGGGATGGTGTCGACGTCGACCGAGGCGCCGCCCGGGTCGCCGGCGACGTGGCGACGGCCGTCGACCAGGACCAGGGTCCGGGCCGCGCCGAGGTTGCGCAGGTTCAGGAAAGCCAGACCGCCGATGCCGACGAAGCCGCCGGTGG
>NZ_CALCDX010000223.1 GCF_937900395.1 uncultured Caulobacter sp. | reverse complement strand
CGCTGTCGGCCAGGCGCATGCGGTGACGGCCTTCGAAGTGGAAGGGCTTGGTCACGACGCCGACGGTCAGGATGCCGCGCTCGCGAGCGCACTTGGCGATGATCGGGGCCGCGCCGGTGCCGGTGCCGCCGCCCATGCCGGCGGTGATGAACACCATGTGCGCGCCGTCGAGGTGCTCGCCGATTTCCGGGAAGGACTCTTCCGCGGCGCTCATGCCCACTTCCGGGTGCGCCCCGGCGCCCAGGCCTTGCGTCACTTGCACGCCCAGCTGGATCCGCCGATCGGTCTTGGCGAACTGCAGCTGCTGCGCGTCGGTGTTGGCCACCACGAACTCGACACCCTCGAGGCCCGCCTCGATCATGTTGTTCACGGCGTTGCCGCCAGCGCCGCCAACACCAAAGACCACGATGCGCGGCTTCAGCTCGGTCGTACGCGGCGCGGAAAGTGAAATAGCCATGGGACCCTCGCGTCCTTACGCCGAAATCGTCAAATTAGACCTCGGCGACACCCAATCGCCGGGGATGCCTCGACGATCGTGTTAACAGAACAACCACCATCGTTAATCGGCAGTTAACTGCATAATCTGAGTCGGGGTCCGGTCGAGCGCGGCCTTGGGATAAATTGTGGTCTATCAACAGAAAACCCAAGCGAACCAAGGGCCCTGGCGGCGTCCACAGACATCTGCGACCGAACGCCGCTGAGTCTCTATTCTGGCGAATAGCCACGCTTTGAGCAGCAAAAAAGGCCCGCCCGAGGTGCTCGGAGGGGCCTTTAAAGTTAAACAGTAGAGTTAATCACGCTTAAGGTTTGAAGGCCGAAACCGCCTCGACCTAGAGGTTGTCGCGCAGCCAGGCGGCGGCGCGCGAAATGGGGCTGGCGTTCGGATCCAGAGGACGCTTGCGGGCGACGCCGCCGGCCAGGGCCTTCGACGAGACGGCTTCGCGCGGACCAAAGGCCGTGCGATGCAGGGTGCCCGCGGCGGCGCAGAAGGCGGGGCCCGAGGCGGCGTCGGCCAGATGCGGCACGCGACGCGGACGGCCCAGGCGCACCGGACGATCGAACACGCGCACGGCCACTTCCCGCACGCCGGCCAGCTGGCTGGCGCCGCCCGTCAGGACGATGCCCGCGCCCGGCTCGACCGGCGCGCCGGAGGCCTTCAGGCGCTCGCGCAGCAGCTCCAGCGTCTCCTCGACGCGCGGTTGAATGATGCCCTTCAGCAGGGAGCGCGGCGCGATCACCGGACCCGCGCCCGGATCGTCGCCGCGCGGCGGGGCCTCGATCATCTCGCGGTCCTCGTTGGCCGAAGCGATGGCGCTGCCGTGCAGGGTCTTGATGCGCTCGGCGCCGACCACCGAGGTCTGCAGCCCGCGGGCGATGTCTTGCGTGACGTGCCCGCCGCCGACGG
This sequence comes from uncultured Caulobacter sp., assembly GCF_937900395.1. Lineage (GTDB taxonomy): Bacteria > Pseudomonadota > Alphaproteobacteria > Caulobacterales > Caulobacteraceae > Caulobacter. Next base: position 4,552 of record NZ_CALCDX010000223.1, on the reverse strand, counting down.
CCAGACTGTCGACGTGGCAGAGCGCGCCGTTGTTGAACACGGCCACCGAGGTCGAGCCGCCGCCCATGTCGATGCAGACGGCGCCGAGGTCCATCTCGTCCTCTTCCAGGGCCGCCAGGGCCGAGGCGAACGGCGCGGCGACGATGCCCTCGAAGGACAGGTGAGCGCGTTCGACGCAGTGGGCCAGGGTGTGGAAGATGTTCTCGTTGACCGAGACGACCAGCAGCTCCAGGCCCAGCGAGCGGCCGAACATGGCGCGCGGGTCGCGGATGCCGCGCTGGCCGTCGACCGACCAGGCGATCGGCAAGAGGTGGATCGGCTTGCGGCCAGGAATGCGAACCTGGGCCAGGGCCGAGGCGATGGCGCGCGACAGGTCGCCGTCCGAGATCGGACGGGCGCCCAGCGAGACCTGGGCGTGGACGCGATGGCTGGCCAGCTGGCCGCCGGCCGTGCAGACGCTGACGCCCTGGACGTTGACGCCGGCCACGGTTTCGGCGCGCTCCACGGCCTGGGCGATGGCCTGGGCGGCCTCGTCGAGATTGACGATCGCGCCGCCGCGCACGCCGCGCGACTGGACATAGCCGACGCCCGAGGTCGTCAGGGTGCGGTTCTCGCGATGGATGCCGTCGGGCTTCATGATGAAGCACGTCACCTTGGACGCGCCCAGGTCGACGGCCGCGATGGCGGGCTGGCGCACAAGCGTCGCCTTCAGGCCCTCGCGAGCCTGTTTCCGGTCCTCCATTCGCGACATCGCTATCGTCACCTCAGCCCATCAACCACATTACGCCCCGTTCGCCGCGGGCTGCCCAGGCAGCGCGGCGTCACGAGGTCTCACAGCCACCATTTCGGGGTCGCGCAAATCGATCCGCGCGAAACCCATGTCGAGGATTCTCTGCCGCTGGTCGAGCTGATCTAATTGAATCAGCGCGGATTCTTCGTCAATGGCCGGAAGCTGGATCAGCGATCCGTCCTTCAGCCGAAGATCCCAGCGGCGGTCGTCCACCCGCACCATCGCCTCGAGCCGATCCCTAAGACGCGGACGCGAGGCCACGGCCGGCAGGATCAGGCCCGCGGCCTGGTCGGCGCCCTGCCCCACCACCAGCGGCAGCTGGGGGAAGCGCGCGGGGTCGGCCTCGTTGATCACCCGCCCCTCGGCGTCGATCACCTTCATCCGGCCTTGGTTCTGCCAGACCGCCAGCGCCGGCCGCTCCTGGACGGAGATCAGCACGGTGTCGGGCAGCATCCGCACCACCTGCACGTCCTTGACCCAGCCCACGCCCTGCACCCGCTGACGCACGCCGGCCAGGTCCATGCCCAGCGTCGGCTGGTCGAGGTAGAGGCCCGAGGCCTTCAGGATGTCGGCCTGGGCGGTCGAAGACGCCCCGCGGATGTGGACCGTCTTCAGCTTGAACCCCGCCGAGGCGAACGCGCCGTCGACGCCACGGGCCATCGACGCGCCGATACGCTCGGCGCGGTGTCCTGTGGCCAACATCACCACCAGTCCGAGACCCAGAGCCGCGCCCGCGACGCTCAGGGCGACCGTGGGCGAGAGGCCCACGCCCTTGGCGGCGTGTAGCTTGGCGGCCGGCTGCGCGCCTCGCGGCGCGGCCCGACCCTTGCTCGGACTTGCGGGCGCTTCGGCCCGGGGTCGCCTAGGCTTAGGCGGTCCCCCCCGCGTTACGGCGGGCATAAGCGTCCTCCACGATCCATAGAACCAACTGATCAAACGGAATCCCGACGTGGGCGGCCTGCTCGGGAGCGAGCGAGGTCGGAGTCATGCCGGGCTGCGTATTGACCTCTAGAAGGACCAGAATGTCGTTAATGTCGTCATAACGGAGGTCGGACCGAGTCACACTTCGACAACCAAGAGCGGAGTGGGCCAATTCGGCCATCCGCATCGCGCGATCCCTTACGCCATCAGGGATTGGGGCCGGCAGGACGTGGATCGAGCCGCCCTCCGAGTACTTGGCCTCGTAGTCATAAAAACCTGTGGATGCACGAATATCGGTAACCGCGAGGGCTCTGGGACCATTCGCCTCACCCATCACCGCGACGGCCAGTTCGAGGCCCCGCACATAGGGCTCGACCATCACCTCCTCGCCGTAAGTCCAGCTTGGCGAGGCGAGTTCTTCCGGCGGACGGTTGGCGCCTTCCTTGACGATAAAGACGCCGACCGACGAGCCCTCGGCGTTCGGCTTGACCACGTAGGGCGGCGGCAGGACGTGGTCGCGGGCCACGTCGTGGCGGTTGAACAGGCCGCCGCCGGGCACGATGACGCCGGCCGCCGCCAGCACCGCCTTGGCCTTGGCCTTGTCCATGGCGAGGGCCGAGGCCAGGACGCCGGAGTGGGTGTAGGGCAGCTTCAGGGTTTCCAGCACGCCCTGGACGCAGCCGTCCTCGCCCCATTCGCCGTGCAAGGCGTTGAAGACGAGATCCGGCTTGGCCGCCGTCAGCACCTGGGCGATGTCGGGCCCCGCGTCGATCCGCGTGACCTTGGCGCCCAGCCGCTCCAGCGCGTCGGCGCACGCGGCGCCCGAGACCAGGCTTACCTTGCGTTCCGACGAGGGCCCGCCCAGCAGGACGGCGATGTGGCGGCCGGAGAGGGGCTGGTCGGTCATGGGGCGCTCTAAGAAGCCCTCCCCCTCGATGGGGGAGGGTTGGGTGGGGGTGATCGCGCCGCATCGGACGCCTTACCGCCCTTCCTAGAGAGGCGGACAGGCCGTGCCAACACCCCCATCCCTGCCCTTCCCCCATCAAAGGGGGAAGGGAGAGCCAAGTTGTGGACGCTTAGTGCGTCGCCGCCGCGCCCGCAGACTTCAGCGCGCGGAAGTCGATGTCGCTGTCGGCGACCAGGTAGATCAGGCTGGTCCAGGCGGCGACGTTCTGGGCCAGTTGCAGCGGATCGACCTTGTTCAGGGTGTCGTCGGCGGTGTGATGGTAGTCGAAGTAGCGGCTGGCGTCCTGCTCCAGCGCGAAGGACGGGACCCCGGCCTGCTCCAGGCCCGCGATGTCGGCGCCGCCATGCGTGGCGGGCTGACGGCTCACATAGATCTTCAGCGGCGCCAGCACGTTGGCGGCGGTCGTCGCCAGCGGATGACCAAGAGCGCCGGCGGGCAGGTTCAGCGCGTAGATGCGGTCGGCGCCGCTGTCGCTCTCGCCGGCCAGGACGATCTTGGACACCTCGTCCTTATGCGCGGCGATATAGGCGTCGGACGAGCCGCCGCTTTCCTCCGAGCCCCACATCACGACGCGGATGGTGCGCTTGGGATGCTTGGGCAGGTCGCCGATCAGCTTGGCGGCGGCCGTGGTGATGCCGATGCCGGTGGCGTCGTCCAGCGCGCCGGTGCCAACGTCCCAGCTATCCAGGTGACCGCCGATGACGATCACCTCGTCGGGCTTTTCCGAGCCCTTGATCTCGCCCGAGATGTTCCAGGCCACGTCGTTGGGATCGGAGGTCGAGGCCAGCTTCAGCTTGATGCGCAGCGGGCCTTTCTTGGAAAGGCGCTCCAGCTGCTCGGCCTCGGGCACGCCGATCGCGGCGGCGGGGATGGTGACCACGCCCTCGCCAAAGCCGGTGACGCCGGTGTGCGGCACGGTGGAGTCCGAGGTCGAGACCGAACGGATCAGCAGGGCGACGGCGCCGCGCTTGGCGGCCTCGGTCGGGCCCGAGCGGCGGGAGATGCCCGCCACGCCATAGCCCGAACCGTCTTGCGCGCGGACCATCGGCTGGGTGATGACGGCGATCTTGCCCTTCAGCGCGCCCTCGGGGGCGGCGATCATCTCGGCGTAGGTGCGGAACAGGGCGACCTCGGCCTCGATCCCGGCGGGCGGGGTCGGCACGGTGCGGCCGAGGCCGACAATATCCAGCTTCATCGGATAGGGCGCGACCAGCTGGGCGCTCTCCTCGCCGCGCGTCCAGGACGGCTTGGCGAATTCCTCGACCTTGATGTTGGTGAAGCCCAGGGCCTTGAACTTCGCGACGCCCCAGTCCTTGGCGCGCTCCATGGCCGGCGAGCCGACCAGGCGCGGGCCGATGGAGGTCGTCAGATCCTCGGTGATGTCCCACGCGGTGCGGTCCAGCAGCGCCTTGTCCCGCAGGGCTTCGGCGGTGGCGACATAGCCAACGGACTTGGCGCCATCCGCCGCGAAATAGTCCTTGATCCCCTGCTTCTGGGCGGCGGTTTGAGCGTGGGCGGCGCCCGACAGGAGGGCGAAAACGGCCGAGGCGGCCAGTAAGCGACGGTACATGAGCAAGGATTCTCCCCAATGAGGCCGGAGTCATAGCACCCGCTCGCGCTGCGGGGAGTCAGCAATGGCGTGAAGGTTGCGAAAGCGGCGCCTTGGCCAGGAAGTGGGCAGGCGCGCGTCTTCGCCGCTTCACGCGATCGCTCGCTGAAGGTTCGGAAGGGGATGCGGAGCGCCCGGACGTTCGTCCGGAGTGTGAGGAGTGATTACCGTTTCGACGAAGCCTAGACGCTCCGCGCGGTCGTTATCCGATGAGCCTTCGACGCGCGGGGTCTTAACCCGCTTCCGAAAGAGGCCCCCGGCGGGC
>NZ_CALCDX010000222.1 GCF_937900395.1 uncultured Caulobacter sp. | reverse complement strand
GCCACCTTCCCGGGACGCTGGCGGATAACGGTCGCGCGGAGCGTCGGGCTTCGTCAAAACGGTAACAACACAAAGAATTCCGGACGTCGTCCGGCGCTCCGCGTCCCTTTCCAGACCTTCAGCGGCCGCCCGCGTGAAGCGCGGCGTCGCGACTCGATGCTAGAACGGGCTGGCGCTGGACGAACAATGCTCGCACACTCGTTTGAAATGGCCGTCTCGGGCCAAGTAAGAAGCGCGAACGAAGGCGCGGGAGGAGTACAGGGATGACGGAGCGTAAATCGTCATGGGCGCTGGCCAGGTTCGCCTCACCGGCCGTCCCGATCGCGGCCATGGGCCTGCCGCTGGTCGTCTATCTCCCTGAGTATTACGTCACCTCGCTGGGTCTCTCCCTGACCACGGTCGGCGCGGCCTTCCTGATCGTGAAGCTGGTCGACATGCTTCTGGATCCGGTTCTGGGCGGGCTGATGGACAATACGCGGTCGCGTTTCGGCCGCTTCCGTCCTTGGCTGGCCGCTGGCTCGCCGGTGATCGCGATAGGGTCCTACGCCCTGTTCATGGCCCAGCCGGGCGTCGGCCCCCTTTATCTGTGGTTCTGGCTGTCCGTCGTCTATGTCGGCTACTCGATGGTCGTGCTCTCACAAACCGCCTGGGGCGCGGTCCTGTCCAGCGACTACCAGCAGCGCTCCCGCGTCTTCGCCTGGTGGCAGGGCGCCAATGTGGTCGGGATGATCCTGGTGCTGTGCCTGCCGCCGATCGTGACGGGGGTGTTCAAGGGCGATCATCTGGACAGCATCGCCGCCATGGGTTGGTTCATCGTCGTGCTGGCGCCGCTCGCGGTCCTCCTCGCCGTGAGCACCGTCGGCGAGCCTCTAGCGCCACCCAAGCACGGAAAGACGGGCCTCAAGCAGTATCTCGGCCTGCTGACTCGGCCTTCCGTGCGGCGCCTGCTGATCGCTGACCTGCTGATGGGCCTCGCGCCCGGCATCGCCGGCACGCTGTTCCTGTTCTTCTTCGAGCGGATGAAGGGCTTCGACAAAACCCAGTCGGGCGTCCTGCTGCTGATCTATTTCATCGCCGCCCTGGCCGGCGCGCCGATCTGGCCGATGCTGGCCAAGCGGATCGGCAAGCACAAGGCGCTGGCCGTGGCCTCGGTCGTCTACGCGTTCGTGCAACTGGCGACCGCCTTCATGCCGCCCGGAGAAGTCGTGCTGGGCATGATCGTCCTGATCCTGGCGGGCCTGCCCTACTCCGCCGCGCAGCTGCTGGTGCGATCCATGATGGCCGACATCGGCGACGAGGAGCGGCTGATCAGCGGCGTGGACAAGACCGGCCTGCTCTACGCGATCGTCACCGGCACGGTGAAGTTGGGTTACGCCCTGGCCGTCGGCGTGTTCATTATCCTGGGCGCGATGGGCTTCGACCCGAAGACGCCGACCGCGGCGGGCGATGCGGCGCTGGTCGGGCTGTACGCTTTCGCCCCGGCGGCGCTGGGACTGGTGGTCGCGGCGGTGATGATGCGCTATCCGCTGGATGCGAACCGTCTCGCCGAGATTCAGCGCCAGCTCGCGGCGCGGGACGCGGCCGAGGCCTCGTCGAAGCCCGCAGCCGAACCGGATCCCAATGCCCCCGCAGCCAACGCCTTCGTCGCCCCCGCCGAGTGAAGACCAGAGCCCGATCGCTCGACTGGTCGAGATCATGGCCCAGCTCCGGGACCCGAACGGCGGCTGTCCGTGGGACCTGGAGCAGACCTTCGCGACCATCGCGCCCTACACGTTCGAGGAGGCCTACGAGGTCGCCGACGCGATCGAGCGCGGCGACCTGTCGGACCTGAAAGAGGAGCTGGGCGACCTGTTGCTGCAGGTCGTCTTCCACGCGCGGATGGCGCAGGAGCAAGGCGCGTTCGACATCAACGACGTCGCGACCGCGATCTCGGACAAGATGATCCGCCGCCACCCGCACGTGTTCGGTGACCATGCCTATGAGAACCTTTCGGCCCAGGTCGAGGGCTGGGAGGCCCTGAAAGCTCAGGAGCGCCAGGCCAAGGCCAAGCACGGCGTGCTCGACGACGTGCCCACCGGCCTGCCCGCCCTCACCCGCGCCGTGAAACTGACCAAGCGCGCCGCCCGCGTCGGCTTCGACTGGCCGACGGCGGCCGAGGTGCTGGAGAAGCTCCGCGAGGAGACTGAAGAGATCGCCGTCGAGATCGAGGCCGGCGACATGGCCAAGGCGCGCGAGGAGCTGGGCGATATCCTGTTTGTCTGCGCCAACTTGGCGCGGAAACTGGATGTCGATCCGGAAGACGCCCTACGCGCCACCAACGCCAAGTTCACGCGCCGATTCGCCTTCGTCGAGGCGGGACTGGTGGAGCGCGGCAAGACGCCGGACCAATCGGACCTCGCCGAGATGGACGCGCTGTGGAACGACGCCAAGGCGGCGGAAAAGACTAAGCCCTAGGTGGCCGCCGGCTCGATGCGGGCGTCGGGGAACTGGCGCTCGAACCGGCCCAGAGCCTGGCCGTCGAGACGCGCGACCAAAGTGACCTCGCCGCCTTCGCCGTCATAGCGGCCCAGCACGCGGCCGTTGCGATAGATCCAGGCCAGGGCCTGGCCGTCCTGCGGCCCCAGACGCACCTCGACCGGCGGGGAGTCGTCGATCAGCCCGCCGACCCGGCGCAGCAGGGCCTCGCAGCCCTCGCCGGTGACGGCCGACACCGCCGAGGCCCCGACGCGGCGCGCCTGGCCCTCGATGATCTCGCGGTCGTCCTCCGACAGCAGGTCGATCTTGTTCCAGACCTCGACCACGGTCTTGCCGCTGTCGAGGGTGACGCCCAGCTCCGACAGCACCGTCTCGACATCGCGGGCCTGGGCCTCGCTGTCGGGATTGGCGACGTCGCGGACGTGCAGGACGACATCGGCCTCCTGCACCTCCTCCAAGGTGGCGCGGAAGGCCTCGACCAGCTCGTGCGGCAGGTCGGAGATGAAGCCCACGGTGTCGGACATGATCGCCGGCCGGCCATCGGGCAGCTTCACGGTCCTCAGGGTCGGGTCCAGCGTCGCGAACAGCATATCCTTGGCCAAGACCTCGGCCTCGGTCAGGCGGTTGAACAGCGTCGACTTGCCAGCGTTCGTGTAGCCGACAAGGGCGACGGTCGGATACGGGACCTTCTTGCGGGCGCTGCGATGCAGGGTCCGCGTCCTACGCACCTCCTCAAGCTCCTTCTTGAGCTTGATGATCGTGCCCGCGATCAGACGTCTATCGATTTCGATCTGGGTTTCGCCAGGACCGCCGGTCGAGCCCGTGCCGCCGCGCTGGCGCTCCAGGTGGGTCCAGGTGCGGACGAGGCGCGAGCGCTCATATTCCAGCCGGGCGAGCTCGACCTGAAGTCTGCCTTCTCGGGTGCGGGCGCGGCGGGCGAAGATCTCGAGGATCAGGCCCGTTCGGTCCACGACCTTCACCTCCAGCGCCTTTTCGAGATTGCGCTGCTGGATCGGCGTCAGCTGGTCGTCGAAGACGGCGACGTCGATGTGCTCGACCTCGCAGATCGAGGCGAACTCCTCGACCTTGCCCTTGCCGAACAGGGTCGCAGGCGTGACAGCGCGAAGGGGCGCGATCAGCGCCTCCACGACTTCGAGATCGAGCGCCACTGCGAGGCCGACAGCCTCTTCCAGCCGGGAATTGGGATCCCGAGCTTCGGAGGCCGCCTGACCGCGCAGTTGCCGCGCCGGATGGATAACGAGCGCCTTCAGGATCGGCGCGGCGTGGTCAATCGACCGGGATGTGGATTTTGACAAGCGTCTCAGTCGTCGGAGTCGGCGCTGGGCTCATAGAGCTGGACAGGCTGCGCCGGCATGATGGTGGAAATGGCGTGCTTGTAGACCAGTTGCGACTGGCCATCACGACGCAGCAGGACGCAGAAATTGTCGAACCAGCTGACCACGCCTTGCAGCTTCACGCCGTTGACGAGGAAAATGGTGAGCGGCGTCTTCGACTTGCGCACGCTGTTCAGGAACGTGTCCTGGAGGTTTTGCTTCTTCTCGGCAGACATCGGGGGTTCCCCTCTCATTGTTCACGGAGGGCCACACGCCCCCCACACAAACAGGTCCATGCTAGATGATTTTTCGCTGAAAGCGACAAGGTCGCAGCGAAAATTTCCGCAAGGTCACGCGACGAACCGACGCTCCTGGCTAAAATTGCTCAGGCTTCAGACGGCTTTCTCACGTGCTCGCGCTATATAGGCGCCCCGAAGCTTCATCGCCACTGGGCCAGGCTTTCCGTCCCCAAGCTTGACCCCATCCACCTGCACAATCGGCGTCACCAGCGAACCGGCCCCGGTGATGAAAGCCTCCCTAGCCGCTTGCGCCTCGGCGATCGTGAAGGGCTTCTCGCTGATCGGCAGACCCGCGTCTCGGATGACCTCCAGCAAGGTCGAACGCGTGACGCCGCGCAGGATGTTCGCGTTCGTGTCGCGAGTGCGGAGCATCCCTTCCGCATCCACGATCCAGGCGTTGGACGACGCGCCCTCGGTCACCAGGCCCATGTCGTCGACGAACCACGCCTCGACCGCGCCGCGCTCACGAGCCGCCTGCTTGGCCAGCGCATTGGGCAGGAGGCCGATCGACTTGATGTCGCAGCGCGCCCAACGGTTCTCGGGGACCGAGATCACCGAACCGCCCTTTTCGGCCTTGGCGTTGGTGGCGGCGCGGTCGATCGGCTTGGCCGTAATGACCACGGACGGCGGCACGGCGGGGTTGGGGAAGGCGTGATCCCGACGCGCCACGCCGCGTGTCACCTGCAGATAGACCAGGCCCTCGCGCACCTTGTTCCGTCGCACGGCCTCGCGCAGAACCAGGGTCAACGCGGCCTCGCTCATCGGGTGCGCGATCCGCAGCTCGTCCAGGCTGCGCCAGAGACGGGCGAAATGGCCTTCGGCGTCCGCCAGCTTGCCGTCGAACACCGCCCAGACCTCGTAGACGCCGTCGGCGAGCTGATAGCCGCGGTCCTCGATGTGAACGGCGGCCTCGCCGTGACGCACGAACTGACCGTTCACATAGGCGAAACGCGACATCTACTCTTCCTCTTCGGCCCGGGCGCCGGCGACACCCAGGGACTTAAGCTTGCGGTGAAGCGCCGAGCGCTCCATGCCGATGAAGTTGGCGGTGCGCGAGATGTTGCCGCCGAACCGCAGGATCTGGGCGTTCAGATACTCCCGCTCGAACAGCTCGCGCGCCTCGCGCAGCGGCAAGGCGATGATCCGCTCGGCGCCGATCGCGCCGGCGTTGCCCGCGCCCGGCTGATCGCCCCCGGACAGCATCTCGGCCGTGATCACATCGCCGGGCTCCCCGGACGCCATGATCAGCATGCGTTCGACGTTGTTGCGCAGCTGGCGGACATTGCCAGGCCAGGTCTGGACCTGAAGCGTCGCCAGAGCGTCCTCCCCGAGCCGGCGGCGCTGCAGACCGGTCGCCTCGCTGATCCGCTCGATGAAGAAGTTGATCAGCTCCGGAATATCCTCGCGCCGCTCGGCCAGGCCGGGCACGCGGACAGGCACGACATTCAGGCGATGGAACAGGTCCTCCCGGAAACGGCCGGCCGCGATCTCGTCGCGGAGGTCGCGCGACGTGGACGAGATCACCCGGACGTCGACCTGAACGTCGTTATCGCCGCCGACGCGGCGGAAACGCTGCTCGACCAGCACCCGCAGGATGCGCCCCTGGGTCTCGCGCGGCATGTCGGCCACTTCGTCGAGATAGAGCGTGCCGCCGTGGGCGCGCTCGAACACGCCGATCTTGCGCGGCCGGCCGCCCTCGCCTTCCTCGCCGAACAGTTCGACATCAAGCCGCTCCGGCGCCATGCCGGCGGCGCTGACCGCGACGAACTCCTGGCGCGAGCGGGTGCTGGCGCCGTGGATCAGCCGCGCCACCAGCTCCTTGCCAGAGCCCGGCGGACCGGACACCAGCACGCGGCTGTTGGCCGGCGCCACCTTCAGGATCATTTGGCGCAACGCCTGGGCTGGCGCCGACTTGCCGATCAGGCCATCGGGGGCGAGGGTCTGAGCGCGTAGCCGGCGGTTCTCGCGCCGCAGGCCGGCGGCCTCCAAGGCGCGCTCCACCACCAGCAGCAGTCGGTCCGACTTGAACGGCTTCTCCAGGAACTCGTAGGCGCCGCGCTTGATCGCGCTAACCGCGGTCTCGATGTTCCCGTGCCCCGAGATCATGATCACCGGAAGATCGGCGTCGAGCAGATCGGCCCGGAACTTGAGCACGTTCCACAGGCGGTCGTCCACCGTGCCCGAGGCGTTCAGGACGTGGACGGTGCAGTCCCGGCGCTGGGTGACCCGGTAGATGCGGTCGCTGGCCTGGATGATGTCGCCGGGCGACCAGCAGGTCTGGAGGAAGACGAGGTGGGCGGCGACCTCCAGGTTGAGGCCGGTACCCCCGGAGATGATGTTGGCCACCAGCACCTGGGCATCGCCCGCCCGGAAGGCGTCCTGGGCATCGACCTTGGCCTGGGGGGTCATCCCGCCGACCACCTGGACCACGGTGGTGCCGTTGGCGGCGAGGTGGCGGGTGAAGTTGGCGATGGCCGACTTGTGCCAGCCCATCACCACGACCTGCTCCCCGGCGTCCACCAGGGCCTGGACGTACTCGGCGCTGGCCGCAGCCTTGGCCTTGCCCGCCTCCTTCCACAGGAGGTTGAGCTTGGTGATGGCCTCGGCCTTGCTGGCACGCTTGAGGGCGTCGTCGCCCTGGGCCTCGGCCACCCAGGCGAGGAAGCCCCGCTCCATGCGGCGGTACTCGCGCAGGTCACCGTTCAGCTCCAGGTCCCGCTCGACCCACACCTTGG
>NZ_CALCDX010000221.1 GCF_937900395.1 uncultured Caulobacter sp. | reverse complement strand
GGCCGGTCGCCAAGATCATCGCGGTGATCATCATCATCGTCACGGGCCTGACCCTGGCGTTCGGCGAGACCTCGGGCGGGTCGCGCAAGCTGATCCAGATCGTCTTTGGCCTGTCGATCGCCTTCGCGGCCAGCTCCTTCTTTCTGTCGTTCTTCTCGTTCGGCGGCGGAGCGCTGGTCTGATGGCCGGCGATCGCGCCCTGGGCTTCGCCGCGCCCGTCCATCGGGCCCTAACTGAACCGATGCTGCTGGCCGGCGCTCCGCGTGCGATCGCCCTGGTCAATGGCACCCTGGCCGCCGCCCTGGGTCTTGGCCTTCGCCTGTGGGCGGTGGGGGTGTTCGTCTGGCTGGTCGGCCACGGCCTGGCCGTCTGGGCCGCGCGCCGCGACCCGCAGATCTTCGAGGTTGGCCGCCGGCACGTGCGCCTGCCCAGCCACCTGGAGATCTAGCCCATGCTCGATCTTCGGGAATATCGTCGGCGGCCTGCCTTGCTCGCCGACTTCCTGCCGTGGGTCGCCGTGGTTGCACCGGGCGTGGTCCTCAACAAGGATGGCGGCTTCCAGCGCACCGCCGAGTTCCGCGGCCCCGATCTCGACAGCGCCACCGACGCCGAGGTCGCCGCCGTCGCCGCGCGACTCAATGGGGCCCTGCGGCGCCTGGGCTCAGGTTGGGCGATTTTCGTTGAGGCCCGCCGCGACCCATCGGCCGCCTATCCAGCCAGCGATTTCCCCGATCCGGTCTCGGCCCTGGTCGAGGCGGAACGGCGCGCCGACTTCCTACAAAGCGGCGAGCACTTCGAGAGCCGCTACTTCCTGACCCTGACCTATCTGCCGCCGGCGCAGCAGCGCGGGCGCCTGGAGCGCCTATTCGTCGAAGGACGGGCCGGGGGCGAGGTCGATTGGCGCGCCGAGCTTGCCGCCTTCGCCGATCGCGCCGATCGCTTGTTGGCCCTGCTCGACGGGATCATGCCGAGTCTCTTCTGGCTGGACGACGCAGCGACCTTGAGTTTTTTGCACGGCGCGGTCTCGACCACGCGCCAGCGCGTCGCCGTTCCACAAACGGCGATCTATCTCGACAGCCTCTTGGCGACGGAGCCCCTGGCGGCCGGCCTGGAGCCGCGCCTGGGGCGGGCCCACCTGCGGGTTCTGACCCTCGTCGGCTTTCCGCCCTCGACCACGCCGGGTCTGCTCGACGACCTCAATCGCCTGGCCTTCGCCTATCGCTGGTCGACCCGGGCGCTGTGCCTGGACAAGACGCTGGCCACGGGCCTGCTGACCAAGATCCGCCGCCAGTGGTTCGCCAAGCGCAAGTCGGTGCTGGTGCTGCTGCGC
>NZ_CALCDX010000220.1 GCF_937900395.1 uncultured Caulobacter sp. | reverse complement strand
TGGGCGGCCCCATGGCCATCATCGACCAGCCCGGCGGCGTGCGGAACAGATAGCCGGTGTGGAAGGTCACCACCCCCCGCGTGAAGTGCGACTTCACGAAGTCCTGGAAGCCGGGATAGGGGTGGTCGGGCTGGAACTTGATGCACTCCTGGTGCGCCCCGCCGTCCCACGTCATCGAGAAGCCGACGGGACAGAGAATGTCCCAGCCGGTGGTGTTGGCCATGGTCAGCGGCAGGCAGCGATAGGGATGGCGCTCGGCGAACCGGTCCATCCAGGCGCGCTGCGGCCGGCCCGGCACGATCTCGGGCGGACGGTTCTCGGTGGGATAGCACTCCAGTTCCATGCCGGTCCTTTGCTTGGCTTCCTGCCCCTTATCCGTCTGGTCTAGCCCTGCGGCCCTCCGGCCGTCTAGAGAGACCGCATGAAGACCAGAGCCGACCTGTTCGCCTTCTTCGACGCCCACGGGGTCGACCACAAGACCCTGGACCACCCGCCGGTGTTCCGCGTCGAGGAGGGGTTGGAGATCAAGGCCACCCTGCCCGGGGGCCACACCAAGAACCTGTTCCTTAAGGACGCCAAGGGCCAGCTGTGGCTGATCTCGGCCCTGGGCGAGACGAAGATCGACCTGAAGAAGCTGCACCACGTGATCGGCTCGGGCCGGCTGTCGTTCGGCCCCGAGGCGATGATGCTGGAGACGCTGGGCGTGACGCCGGGCTCGGTCACCGCCTTCGGCCTGATCAACGATACGGAAAAGCGCGTGCGCTTCGTGCTGGACAAGGCCCTGGCCGACAGCGATCCGGTCAACTTCCACCCGCTGAAGAACGACGCCACCACGGCCGTCAGCCAGGCGGGCTTCCGCAGGTTCCTGACTGCGCTGGGGATCGAGCCGATGATCGTCGACTTCGAGGCCATGGCCGTCGTCTGATCGCCGCGCTGTCAAGCGAACGCATCATTGCGCCGACGCTCGCCAGGGACCATCTTTGCGGCTGAAGCGTTTCCTGCCCCAGTACCGTAGACGAGAGACCCGATGTCCCTGATCGGCGAAAAGCCCGCCGCCCCCGCCTCGGGCAAGAGCGAACACATCAAGGATGGCTCGGACGCCACCTTCATGGCCGACGTCATCGAGGCGTCGAAGACCCAGCCCGTCATCGTCGATTTCTGGGCGACCTGGTGCGGGCCGTGCCGGCAGCTGACGCCTTCTCTGGAAAAAGTCGTCAACGCCGCCAACGGCGCCGTGAAGCTGGTGAAGATCGACGTCGACGCCAATCCGGGCTTCGCCGGCCAGCTGCGCGTGCAGTCGATCCCGACCGTCTACGCGTTCGTCGACGGCCGCCCGGTGGACGCCTTCCAGGGCGCTCTGCCCGAGAGCCAGGTCAAGGCCTTCGTCGAGAAGCTGGCCAAGGCCGGCGGCGGCGAAAGCCCGCTCGACGAGCTGATCGCGCTGGGCAAGGAGTCGCTGGAGATCGGCGACGTCGGCGGCGCGGCCCAGGCCTTCGCCCAGGCTCTGCAAGTCGATCCGACCAACATCAAGGCCATCGGCGGCATGGCGCGCGCCTATCTGATTGGCGGCGACCTGGAAGGCGCGGCCGAGGTCGCAGCCATGGCCCCCGCCGACGCCAAGGACCCCGACCTCGACGCCGCCCGCGCCGCCCTGGCCCTGGCCCAGGAGGCTCCGTCCGAGACCGCCGCCTTCGAACAGCGCCTGGCCGCCGATCCCGACGACCACGAGGCCCGCTTCGAACTGGCCAAGGCCCTGGCCGGCGCCGGCCAGCTGCAGGCGGCCGCCGACCATCTTCTGACCATCATCGCCCGCGACCGTACGTGGAACGACGAGGCCGCCCGCAAGCAGCTGCTGACCGTGTTCGAAGCCGCCGGCCCGACCTCGGAAGTCGCCAAGCAAGGGCGGCGGAAACTGTCCTCGATCCTGTTCAGCTAAGGTTTCAGCCCACGGAGACTCCATGCCGGCCGTCTATCGAAAGCTTGGCGACCTACCCCTGGTGATCCCGGTCTTTCCCTTGGACGGCGTGCTGCTGCTGCCGGGCGGCCAGCTGCCGCTGAACATCTTCGAGCCCCGCTATCTGAACATGCTGGACGACGCCATGTCCGGCGAGCGGATCATCGGCATGATCCAGACCAGGCCCGGGGGCGACCATCAGCGCCCGGCCCTCGCGCCGGTCGGCTGCGCCGGCCGCGTGACCAGCTTCGCCGAGACCAGCGACGGCCGCTATCTGATCACCCTGACGGGCCTCTGCCGCTTCAAGGCGGGCGAGGAGCTGCCGGTGCGCACGCCCTATCGGCAGGTCCGCGCCGACTTCACGCCCTATGAGCCCGACCTGCGCGAGGATGGGGCCGGGGAGCGCACCGCCGCCGACATCGACCGGCTGCTGACCGCCCTGCGGCGCTATCTGGACCACCGAGGCCTCGCCATCGACTGGGGCGACGCCGAGAGCGCCCCCTCCGACGCCCTGATCAACAGCCTGGCCATGGCCCTGCCCTTCGACCCGATGGAAAAGCAGGCCCTGCTCGAGGCCGAGACCATCTTCGAGCGCAAGGCGACCCTTACGGCGTTGCTGGAGATCGACGCGGCCGGAAACGACGATGACGAGCCGACCTCGATTCAGTAGACAGGCGCCATGACCCAAGCCGCCCCGCCCCCCGTCGATGTCGATCCGCGCCTTTTGGAAGTGCTGGTGTGCCCGGTGACCCGGGCTCCGCTGGAGTACGACCGCGCCGCCGGCGAACTGATCAGCCGCTCGGCCAAGCTGGCCTACCCGATCCGCGACGGCGTGCCGATCATGCTGCCGGAAGAGGCGCGGGAGCTGGAGGCTTAGCGCTCCAACCCATGCCCCAGCGGCCATTCGATCTGCGAGAAGACTCGATCTTCGAGCGCTTCCCCAAGTGGTGGGGTCTCCTCATCATTGGCCTATCCGCGCCGCTGCTGTTCCTCTTCGACAGGCTCGGCTTACCGGCCATTGGTCAGCTGGCCTGGACCTCCACGGCCGCCATAGGATTTGCCGTTCGAACTTACTGGCCCCTACGACGCGAACCCTGGTTCTGGGCCACCATAGCCTGCACAACGGCGGTCCACGCCATGGCCATCGTGCTCTGGCCTTGGCCGAAGCAGTCCTATCCCGCTTGGATAACCGGACTATCTCTGGGGGCAGACATCGCGCTCGTCGTTGGCGTCGTCGCTATTGTCGCAACGTCGATCAGGCGCGCTAGCAAAGCTGACTAAAGCGCCACGCCCCGCAACAACTTCGGCAGGTCGCCCACCCCGCCGCCGGCCTCGTGCATGAAGAACCGCCGCGCCGGGGCAATGCGGTTGACCACCGCCAGACCCGCGCCGCGCGCCGCGCGCAAAAGCGGGTTGTCATTCGAGAAGATCCGCACGAAGGCGTCGAAGGCCATCGCGTTGGTCACGGTGTCGAACCGGCGCCAGCGGGCGTAGCGCTCCAGCACCGCCTCGGCGCCGATGTCCTCGCCGTTGCGCACGGCCTCGACCAGCACCTCGGCCAGCGCCGCCGCGTCCTTGAGGCCCAGGTTCAGACCCTGCCCGGCGATCGGGTGCACCCCGTGGGCGGCGTCGCCGATCAACGCCAGGCGCGGGGCGGTCATCCGCTCGGCCAGCAGCAGCGACAGCGGGTAGACGAAGGTCGGCCCCACCACCTCGACCCGACCCAGGAAGTCGCCGAACCGGCGCATCAGGTGGGCGTGGAACATCTCCGGCGAGGCGTGGCGCAAGGCCTCGCCGCGCGCCGTGCTCTCGGTCCAGACCAGGCTGGCCCGCTGCTCGGTCAGGGGCAGGATGGCGAACGGGCCGCTGGGCAGGAAATATTCGTGCGCGACGCCCTCGTGCGGGCGCTCCAGCTTGACGGTGCAGACGACGCCGCTCTGGCCATAGCCCCAGCCGATATGGCCGATGCCGGCCGCCTGGCGCAGGACCGACCCACGCCCCTCGGCGCTGACCGCGAGCGGGGCGGTCAGGGCGCGACCGTCGGACAGGATCAGGCGCGCTTCGCCGGCGGTGACCTCGAGATTCTTGGCCGCCATCGGGGCGATGACCGGGATCTCTTTCTCGATCACCGCCTTGGACAGGGCCGCGCGGATCTGGCGGTTCTCGACGAGGTAGCCCAGCGGCTCGCCCCCGATGCGGCCGGAAATCTCGCTGGAGTCGAAGCGCAGGAACGAGGCCGACGGCTTGCGGGCCGCCGCGCCGGGCGTCCTGCCGTCGGTGACCAGGATCTGCTCGATGCGCTGGGCGTGGGGCTCAAGGCTCTCGCCGGCGCCGATCGCCCGCCACTGGCGGAACGAGGAATAGGCGATGGCCGAACTGCGCCCGTCGAAGGTCGGCGCCAGCTGGGCGTCGAACGGCTGGGGATCGACCAGCAGGGGCTTGAGGCCGCCGGACTTCAGGGCCAGGGCCAGGGTGGCGCCGGCCATGCCGGCGCCCGCGATGATCACATCGGCATCGTAAGCGCGCATGACGGGGATATGGGCCCCGTCTCCCAGGCCTGTCCAGTGCAGGCGCCTACTTATGGTTCGCGGCGTAGGGCGCCTTGGCGTCGGCGCGCACCAGGCCGCGCGTGGCGTCGCCGACGCCGACGATCACGAACTGCACCGCCAGGGCGCAGAGGATGAGGCCCAGCACCCGCACCACGATGCTCATGCCGATCCGACCCAGCGCCCGGCTGATCAGCGGCGCGGCCCAGAAGGCGGCCACCACGACCAGCGAGACGGCGGCGATCACCGCCACCCCGATGCCGGCCCCGGCCAGGCCCAGGGGCTTGGCCTCGGCGGCGTAGATGATCACGGTCGAGATCGCGCCCGGCCCGATCAGCAACGGCATGGCGAACGGCACGATCAGCCGCTCGAACCGCTTGCGGGCATAGGCTCGGGGCGACTGGTCCTCCAGCCCCTCGGCGGCGTCGGCGAACATGGTGGTGAAGTCGTCGCGCACCATGTCCAGGCCGAGAATGAACAGGATGATGCCGCCGGCGATCCGGAAGGCCGGCATCGAGATGCCGAAGAAGGCCAAGAGCCCCACGCCCGTGAAATAGAAGAAGATCAGGAACGCGGTCATGAACAGGCCGATATAGACGGCCACCATCCGCCGCCCGGCCGCGGCCGCGCCCAGGGTGGCGGCGGCGAACAGCGGCACGTTGCCGATCGGGTCGATCAGGGCGAACAGCGCGACGAAGAAGTTGACGGCGAGTTTGGCCTCGGTCATTCGACGTCCCTACCTTTCAGATCGCGCCCAAGCTTCGCCTCTTCCTAGGGCGGACCGTCGCGCGCGCCAACCCCGGGGACTAAAAGATGACCGCCGACCCGCGCCTGATCGTGCCGCTCGACCTGCCCACCGTCGAGGAAGCCCGCGACATGGTCGAGCGCCTGGGCGACGCGGTCAGCTTCTACAAGATCGGCCTGGAGCTGCTGGCCAGCGACGGCATGACCCTGGCCCGCGAGCTGAAGGCCGGCGGCAAGTCGATCTTCCTCGACTGGAAGCTCCACGACATCGGCGCCACGGTCGAGCGTTCGGCCCGCGTCCTGGCCCAGAGCGGCTGCGACCTCCTGACCGTCCACGCCGAGCCCCAGGTGATGAAGGCGGCGGTGCAGGCGC
>NZ_CALCDX010000219.1 GCF_937900395.1 uncultured Caulobacter sp. | reverse complement strand
CGCTACCTCCACGCCGCGGAACGCCTCTGCGCGCGCGTCGCCTTCCTCGCGACCCGTTCGCTCGCCGCCGCCACGAAGGCGCTCGGCGCACGCCCGGTCGCCCTCCTCCCGGCCGACGCCATCGTCGCCGACCTCGCCCTCTTCGTCGCGACCGGCGCCGCTTCCCGGGCGCTCGCCGCCGCCCGCGACGCCGCCTAAACCGGCCGAGCGCGCGTCGAGAAAGCACGGAGTGCCAGTTTTTTTCAAGGCTGGCCGGCGTGTGGAACCGTTCGGTCGTCAAAATAGTGCTCCATGCCCTGCGACGATCGCGATAGCGTGCTCAAGTCGCGTCGAACCCTCGCCTTGTCGGCTTGGGCCTGACGGGGCAGCGGTCAAACAACGCTCGACGCATTCGCGCCGGGCCCGGAGGCGCAGCATTCCGATGATCTACGAGTCGTCCTACGAGGGGCTTCGTGAGGCCTGCCGAAACTTCGATCTCCGCCGCGAGCGACTCGCGAAGGGGGCGATTGAGCGCTGGCTCGAGCCGACCGTGGGGCCTGGATTGTCGAGCGACAAACTCCTTTCCCACATCATCGCCGACGCGATCTACAAGCGCGTCACGGGCGAGGAGGGCTACTTCGATACGCGCGTGGCCTATGTCTCGGAGTCCGGCCCGGGCAACAACCGCACCAAGCGCATCGCCATCATGGACCAGGACGGCGCCAATCCGCAGTACCTGACCGACGGTTCCTACATCGTCATGACCCCGCGCTTCAGCTCGACCAGCCAGGAGCTGACCTACATGGCCCTGCGGCCGACGGGCTCGTCGATCTACCTGCTGAATCTGGAGACCAGCCGCCAGGAGACGGTCGGCAAGTTCCCCGGCATGGTGTTCGCCCCGCGCTTCTCGCCCGACGGCGGCAAGGTGGCCTTCTCGGTCGAGAAGAACGGCAACAGCGACATCTATGTGATGGACCTGCGCAGCCGCTCGACGACCCGGATCACCACCGACCCGGCCATCGACACCTCGCCCTCGTTCTCGCCGGACGGCACCAAGATCGTGTTCAACTCCGACCGGGGCGGCCAAGCGCAGCTCTATGTGATGAACACCGACGGCACGGGCGTGCGCCGCATCTCGTACGGCGGCGGGCGCTACACGACCCCCGTCTGGAGCCCGCGCGGCGACTTCATCGCCTTCACCAAGCAGACCGGCGGCGAATTCCACATCGGCGTCATGCGCCCCGACGGCAGCGACGAGCGCCTGCTGACCACCAGCTATCTGGACGAGGGCCCGACGTGGGCGCCGAACGGTCGCGTGCTGATGTTCTTCCGCGAGGGCGGCGGCGGCGTTCCCAAGCTCTGGACGGTGGACATCACCGGCCGGATCCTGCGGCCGGCCGCCTACAATGGTTCGGGCTCCGACCCGGCCTGGTCGCCGCTTCTGGACTGACAAATCGCGGAGGCGCGCAACCTTAGCCTTGCGAGCGCGTTTCCAGGGCTCTAACTCGGCGTCGCCAGGCGCCGGGATTTTCCCTTGCGGAAGAGTTTCGGCGTCGCCTGACGGACTTCTGACGTCATTGTGAGGTCCCGCCAGGCATTTAGCAGGTCCATTGCCGGCATGTCGCAGGTATGGATCAGGTCCAGAGTTGTTGACTTGAGGAGAAACTGGATGAGCTTCGACACCCAGCGCGCCGCTAGACTGGCGCTCGTCGGCCTGGCCGCCGCCTCGCTTGCCGCCTGCGCTTCGCGTCCGAAGCCCCAGCCCGCCGCGCCGACGCCGCCCGCGCCGCCGCCGGCCCAGGAGCCTGCTCCTTACACCCCGCCGCCGGCGCCGCCGGTCGCCCAGGGCCCGCTGCCGGGCTCGGTGCAGGACTTCGTCGTCAATGTCGGCGACCGCGTCTATTTCGACACCGACGAATATTCGGTCCGCGCCGACGCCCAGCCGGTGCTGGCTGGCCAGGCCCAGTGGTTGAACCGCTATCCGGCCGTGAAGGTCCGCATCGAAGGCAACGCCGACGAACGCGGCACCCGCGAATACAACCTGGCCCTCGGCGCCCGTCGCGCCAACGCCATCCGCGACTTCCTGATCGCCCAGGGCGTCGCCGCCTCGCGCATCGAGACCATCTCGTTCGGCAAGGAAAAGCCGATCGACGCCGGCACGACCGAAGAGGCCTGGGCCAAGAACCGTAACGGCCACACGGCCATCACGGACGGCGCCCGCTAACATCGATGAACCCTTCCCCCTTGATGGGGGAAGGGCAGGGATGGGGGTGATGCAGCGGTTCCTGCTCGCAAGACCCTATATCACCCCCACCCAACCCTCCCCCATCAAGGGGGAGGGCTTTTTGTGCCGCACTTTTGTCCGTAATCGGGGCATAGTCGACGATATGAAGCTCAAATCCGCCCTGCTCGCCGTCCTGTTCGCCTCCAGCGCCGCCGTGGCCGTGGCCCAGACCCCGCTGCCGGAGGCCGATCCGCTGGACGACCGCTCGGTCAAGCGCGTGGAGCGGATGGAGAAGGTGGTCCGCGAGCTGCGCGCGATCGTCTTCCAGGGGCGCGACACCGGTAAGCCCGTCGTGGTCCAACCCGCCGAGACCGACGCCCAGATCGCGGCCCTGAACGACCGGGTCACCGATCTGGAGCAGACCCTGACCAAGCTGAACGGCCAGAACGAGACCGTCACCTTCGAGCTTGGCAAGGCCAACAAGGCGGCCGCCGACCAGAAGGCGCGCGCCGACGCGCTGGAGCAGCGCCTCGCGGCGGTCGAGAAGACGCTGGCCGACCTGCAAGCCGCCGCCGCCAATGGCCAGCTGGCCGCCGGCGCCGCCCCGGCCGCCGATGGCGCGGTCCCCCCGCCGCCCCCGCCGCCGGCCGATCCGGCCGTGGCCTTCAAGCAGGCGCGCCAACTGCTGCTGGACGGCGACTACGCCAACGCCGAGCAGGCCTTCTCGACCTACGTCACCAACTATCCGGACAACGCCAAGACGCCGGAAGCCCGCTACTGGCTGGGCGAGACCCTGTTCGTGCGCGAGGCCTATACCGACGCCGCCGCCGCCTATATCGGCGCTATCCGCGGCTGGCCGCAGACCAGCTGGGCGCCGGACGCGACCTTGAAGCTGGCCCGCTCGATGGTGGCCTTGAAGAAGACCACCGAGGCCTGCCGCACCCTGGACGAGCTGGCCAAGCGCTATCCGAAGGCCTCGTCGCAAGTGACCTCCCGCGCGGCCTCGACCCGCGTCGCGGCGAAGTGTTCGTAAACGCCTGAGCCCTCTCTCCTTGAGAGAGGGAGGGGCCCATCGCTTGCGATGGGAGGGTGAGAGGGTACGCTCTCACCGAACTTGGCGCGGGTCGCCGCTGCATCGTGAAGGGCTAGGGATTGTCCGGTGGACGGTGAAACCTCTCACCCTCCCACCGCCTCCGGCGGCGGGCCCCTCCCTCTCTCGAAGAGAGAGGGAATCTCGCGCGCCTTCGCCCGCCGTCTGGATGCTCTGGCCGAAGCCCCGCTGGCTGTCGGCTTCTCCGGCGGCGGGGATTCTCTGTTTCTTCTGAAGACGGCGCTCGATTGGGCGCGGCCGCGGGGGCGGCGCGTGCTGGCGCTGGTCGTCGATCACCAACTGCAACCTGACAGCGCCTTATGGACGGTCGAGGCGGTCCAGAAGGCGAGCGCCTTGGGCGCCGAAGCGCGCGCCCTCGCCTGGACCGGCCCCAAGCCTGTCGCCGGCCTTCCAGCCGCGGCCCGCCGCGCGCGCCACGCGCTGCTGGCCGCCGCCGCCCGCGAGGCCGGGGCCTCGGTCCTGCTGCTGGGACACACCGCCAGCGACCTCGCCGAGAGCGCGGCCATGCGCGCCGAGGGCTCGACGGTCCCCGATCCCCGCGAATGGGCGCCGTCGCCGGTCTGGCCCGAGGGGCGCGACATCTTCCTGCTGCGGCCGCTGCTGTCCCTGACGCGCGGAGAGATCAGAGCGGCGCTGACCGCCGAGGGCGAGACCTGGCTGGAAGATCCGGCCAACGCCGACCTGCGTTATGCCCGCGCCCGCGCCCGCGCCCGGGCCGGCGGGGCCGATGAGAGCGTCGCGGCGCCGGAGGTCGCAAGGCCGCCGCCTGTCTTCTCGATCGATCCGGCCGGAGCCATCCGCCTGCCGCGAGATGTCGCCGCCGCCCATCTGGCCGCCGCCCTGCTGTGCGCGGCCGGGACCGAGCGCCCGCCGCGCGGCGAGCGGCTGGAGCGCCTTGCGCAGCGCCTGCGCGACGGCGAGACCTTCACCGCCACCTTGGCCGGCGCGCGGATCGAGGCGGACGACGCGGTGCTGATCTGTCGCGACGCCGGCGAGACGGCGCGCGGCGGTCTCGCGCCTCTGGAGCTGGCGCCGGGCGAGACCGGCGTATGGGACGGTCGCTGGGAAATCACCGCCGGCGCGGAGCCCCTGGCGATCTCCGCGCTGAAGGGCCAGGCCTCCCGCCTGTCGCCCGAGCAGCGCGGGCGTCTGGTCAAGCTGCCCGCCGCCGCCCGGCCCAGCTTGCCGCTGGTGCTGCGGCATGGCGCGGCGCCGTGCTCGCCCGCGCTTGACGGCCCGGACTTTGCAGCCGAAGGGGGAGGGCGCGCGCGTTTGCTCGTTCTGGGTCGTTTCGAGGCCGCCGTCGGCCTTTATGACCAAGAATGCGTGACCGGACGTCGCGTCCGTGGCGCAACCGCTCGCGAGCCCTTATCTTGAGGGGCGAAGACCTATCGTTGGGAAGACAACCCGTATGAATTTTCGGAACGCAGCCATCTGGCTGGTGATCGTGGCGGCCCTGCTGGGCGTGTTCTTCGTGAGCCAGAACGCGCGCACCAAGGGCGGCGGCGAGATCAGCTATTCGCAGCTCCTCAAGCAGGTCGACGCCGGTCAGATCAAGTCGGCCGAGATTTCCGGCCAGGTCGTCCAGGCCAAGGACGCCAGCGGCAAGGTGCTGACCGTCAATGCGCCGATCGACTCCGATGAGTTGGTCAACCGCATGGTCGCCAAGAACGCCGACGTGAAGTTCAAGAGCGGCTCGATCAGCTTCCTGGCCATTCTGGTCCAGCTGCTGCCGATCCTGCTGGTCGTGGGCGTCTGGCTGTTCTTCATGCGCCAGATGCAGGGCGGGGCGAAGGGCGCCATGGGCTTTGGCAAGTCCAAGGCCCGGCTGCTGACCGAGAACAAGAACCGCATCACGTTTGAAGACGTCGCCGGCGTCGACGAGGCCAAGGAAGAACTGCAGGAGGTCGTCGACTTCCTGAAGGACCCGGCCAAGTTCCAGCGCCTGGGCGGCAAGATCCCGAAGGGCGCCCTGCTGGTCGGCCCTCCTGGTACGGGTAAGACCCTGATCGCCCGCGCGGTCGCGGGTGAAGCCGGCGTGCCGTTCTTCACGATCTCGGGTTCGGACTTCGTCGAGATGTTCGTCGGCGTCGGCGCCAGCCGCGTCCGCGACATGTTCGAGCAGGCCAAGAAGAACGCGCCCTGCATCATCTTCATCGACGAAATCGACGCCGTCGGTCGCCATCGCGGCGCCGGCCTGGGCGGCGGCAACGACGAGCGCGAGCAGACCCTGAACCAGCTGCTGGTCGAGATGGACGGCTTTGAGGCCAACGAAGGCATCATCCTGATCGCCGCCACCAACCGTCCCGACGTCCTGGACCCGGCCCTGCTGCGTCCGGGCCGCTTCGACCGTCAGGTCGTGGTGCCGAACCCGGACGTCTCGGGCCGCGAGAAGATCATCCGCGTGCACATGAAGAACGTGCCGCTGGCCGCCGATGTCGACGTCAAGACGCTGGCCCGCGGCACCCCCGGCTTCTCGGGCGCGGATCTGGCCAACCTGGTCAACGAAGCCGCCCTGATGGCCGCCCGCAAGAACCGCCGCATGGTCACCATGAGCGACTTCGAGCAGGCCAAGGACAAGGTCATGATGGGCGCCGAGCGCCGCTCGATGGCCATGAACGAGGAAGAGAAGAAGCTGACGGCCTATCACGAGGGCGGCCACGCCATCGTGGCCCTGAACGTCCCGCTGGCCGACCCTGTCCACAAGGCCACCATCGTGCCGCGCGGCCGGGCTCTGGGCATGGTCATGCAGCTGCCGGAAGGCGACCGCTACTCGATGAAGTACCAGCAGATGACCAGCCGCCTGGCCATCATGATGGGCGGCCGGGTGGCCGAGGAACTGATCTTCGGCAAGGAGAACATCACCTCGGGCGCCTCCAGCGACATCAAGGCGGCCACCGACCTGGCCCGTAACATGGTCACCCGCTGGGGCTATTCCGACGTGCTGGGCACGGTGGCCTATGGCGACAACCAGGACGAGGTGTTCCTGGGCCACTCGGTCGCCCGCACCCAGAACGTCTCGGAAGAGACCGCCCGTCTGATCGACAGCGAGGTCAAGCGCCTGGTGCAGTACGGCCTGGACGAGGCCCGCCGCATCCTGACCGAGAAGATCGAGGACCTGCACACCCTGGGCAAGGCGCTGCTGGAATACGAGACCCTCTCGGGCGAGGAGATCGCCGGCGTGCTGAAGGGTGTGCCCCCCAAGCGCGAAGAGGAAGAGACCAAGGAGACCATCGTGGCGCCCTCGCTGGTGCCGCTCTCGCCAGGCGCCGGCGCCAGCGTCACCGCCTGACGCCGCCGAGGTTTCCAAGGATCAAGTCGGCTCGAGAGAGCCGGCTTTTTTCTTGTCCAGCTGAAACCCGTTCGCAATGGAGGCGTTCAAGCTTCACCGCAAGTTCGCGGTCCGGGGCGCCGCCGACCGATGGTCACAACGCTGACAGACGAAACGGCCGGCGCGGCCTTCGCCCCTGGCGACTGGGCGGAAGCCGGTTTGCCCTCGCCATCCGCCTGGCCCGCGGCCCTGAAGGTCGCCGCTGGCATGATGCTGGCCTCGCCGATCCCCTCGTTCCTGGCCTGGGGTGAGCGCGCCGCGACCCTGCACAACGACGCCGCCCGAGCCATGCTGGACCTGCCCGACGCGGCGGGCCGCCCCTTCGCCGAAGTCTTTCCCATCGCCCAGGCGGGCGAATTGCTGGCGCGCGGCCGCGCCGGCGAGAGCGTCAAGCTGGAGAACGTGCCCTTCACGCGGGCCGGCCAGGAGGCTTGGTGCAACCTGCTGGCCTCGCCCGTGCGCGACGAGGAGGGCGTGGTGCGGGGCGTGCTGCTGCACTGCAACGACATCACCGCCCGCGTTCTCGACGACCGGGCGCGTCTGGCCGAGGAGCGCCGCTACCGCGCCCTGTTCGAGTCGATGGACGAGGGCTTCTGCGTCATCGAGTTCCTGGATAGCCCGCACGGACCCGACAGCGACTACATCCACATCATGGCCAACGCCGCCTATGAGCGGCACGCCGGCATTCCCAATGTCGTCGGCCAGAAACTGCGGGAGATGGTGCCGGACGAAGCCGACGCCTGGGTCGCGC
The DNA here is from genome assembly GCF_937900395.1 of uncultured Caulobacter sp. Taxonomy (GTDB): domain Bacteria; phylum Pseudomonadota; class Alphaproteobacteria; order Caulobacterales; family Caulobacteraceae; genus Caulobacter. The sequence continues at coordinate 43,546 of NZ_CALCDX010000219.1, read as the reverse complement.
GCTACGGCGAGGTGCTGCGCACCGGCGTGCCAATCCGCTTCGAGCAGGAGCTGGTCGCCACGGGCCGGCATCTGGCGCTGTCGTCGTTCCGGATCGAGCCCCCGGAGCTGAAGCAGGTGGCCGTGCTGTTCCAGGACGTCACGGACCGCAAGCGCACCGAGGCGGCGCTGCGACACCTGAACGAGACGCTCGAGGCGCGGATCGCCCAGGCGCTGGCGGAACGCGAGCGAACCGAGGAGGAACTGCGCCAGGCCCAGAAGATGGAGGCGGTCGGCCAGCTGACCGGCGGCCTGGCCCACGACTTCAACAACCTGCTGGCCGGCATTTCGGGCGCCTTCGAGATGATCGGCGCTCGCCTGGCCCAAGGACGGACCAGCGACGTCGAGCGCTATCTGGGGGCGGGGCAGGGCGCTGCGCGGCGGGCGGCGGCCCTGACCCATCGCCTGCTGGCCTTCTCGCGGCGCCAGACCCTCGCGCCCAAGGCGATCGTCATCAACCGGCTGATGGCCGATTTTGTCGAGCTGGTCCGCCGCACGGTGGGCCCGTCGATCGATGTCGAGATGGTGGCGGCCGCCGGCCTGTGGCCGACCCTGGTCGACGCCAATCAGCTTGAGAACGCGCTGCTGAACCTGTGCATCAACGCGCGCGACGCCATGCCGGACGGCGGGCGGATCACGATCGAGACGGGCAACCGCTGGCTGGACGAGCGCACCGCCCGCGAGCACGGACTGGAGTCCGGCCAGTACGTCTCGGTCTGCGTCAGCGACACCGGTTCGGGCATCGACAAGGCGACGCTGGAGCGGGTGTTCGATCCGTTCTTCACCACCAAGCCGATCGGTCAAGGGACCGGGCTGGGCCTGTCCATGGTCTACGGCTTCGCGCGCCAGTCGAACGGCCATGTGCGGATCTATTCCGAGGTCGGCCAGGGCACGATGGTCTGCCTCTATCTGCCGCGCCACCTGGGCGAGGAGGACGAGGAGCCGACGCCCGCCGCGCTGGACGCCGCAGCGACCCACGCCGGCCAGACGGTGTTGGTAGTCGACGACGAGCCGACGGTGCGGATGCTGGTGGTCGACGCCCTGACCGAGCTCGGCTACGCGGTTCTCGAAGCTCAGGACGGGGCGGCGGGCCTGCGCATCCTGCAGGGCGATCGCCGGGTCGATCTGCTGATCACCGATGTGGGCTTGCCAGGCGGGCTGAACGGCCGCCAGGTGGCGGACGCGGCCAGGGCCCTGCGTCCCGAGCTGAAGGTCCTGTTCATCACCGGCTACGCCGAGAACGCCGTGCTGAACCACGGCCATATCGAGCACGGCATGGAGGTGCTGACCAAGCCTTTCGCCATCGGCGACCTGACTGGACGCATCGACCGGATGCTGTGCGAGGGGTAAAAGCCGGGCCATGAGCCTCGCCGCCCGCTCCACCGCCGCGCGTCCCCAGGTGATGGGGATCGTCAATGTCACGCCCGACAGCTTCTCGGACGGCGGCCGCTTCTTCGATCCGGCGGAAGGGATCGAGCACGCGCGCCGGCTGATCCCCCAGGGCGCCGACATCCTCGACATCGGCGGTGAGAGCACCCGGCCGGGCGCGACGCCGGTCTCGGCCTTCGAGGAGATCCGGCGGGTCGTCCCGGTGATCGAGGCGGTTCGCGCGGCCAGCGCTGTCCCCATCTCGATCGACACCATGAAAGCCGAGGTCGCGCGCGCGGCCGTCAAGGCCGGCGCCAGGATCTGGAACGACGTCAGCGCCCTGCGCTTTGCGCCGGAAGCTCCTGAGGTCGCCGCCGAGCTCGGCTGCGAGGTCGTGCTGATGCACATGCTGGGCGAGCCGGGGACCATGCAGGAGGCCCCGCGCTACGACGACGTGGTCGCCGAGGTCGAGGCCTTCCTGCTGGCCCGCGCCTTCACCGCCATGGCCGCCGGCGTCGCCAAGGAGAAGATCTGGCTCGACCCCGGCATCGGCTTCGGCAAGACCGTGGAGCACAACCTGGCCCTGCTGGCGGCGCTGCCCCGGTTCGTGGCCCTGGGCTATCCGATCCTGCTGGGCGCCAGCCGCAAGCGGTTCATCGCGGGCGTCGATCCGTCCGCCCGCGAGGCCGACGACCGCCTGGGGGGCTCGCTGGCCGCGCATCTGGCCGCCGCCGCCGCCGGCGTCGCGGCGGTCCGCGTCCACGACGTCCGCGAGACCGTCCAGGCGCTAGCGGTTCAGGCGGCGATCGCGAGCGCCTAGGCCCCGCTCAGCCGCCAGTAGGTCGCGTACCTCTGGTGGGCGATGCGGTGGTAGGGGACGAGGCGCACCGCGACGCCCTCGGCCGAGGCCACGGTAAACTCCAGGGGCTTGCCGGTCGGGCGGATGCGCGCGGCGATCGACGCCGGATCGCCGGCCAGGGTCGGAGCGGCGAACGGGCCGTCGTTGTACTTTCCGTACAGCCGCTCGTTGACGACGATGTCCGCCCCGGGCGCAAGGCCCTCGGTCCCCAGGGCGCCCGCCAGCACCAGCGGGCCATGGGTGAAGGCGGCGATGCCCGGGGCGGCGGGATCGGCCTCGAAGCCGGTTTGCATCGCAAGGCGCAGCTCGACCGTGTCGCCGTCGTTCCAGGTCCGGGCGATCTCCAGGAAGCCCGGGGTCTTCGAGCGCAGGGCGACCTTGCCGTTGACCAGCACGGTCGCGGTTTGACTCCAGCCCGGCTGGCGCAGTTTCAGCGTCAGGGCGGTGGGGCGCTTGAGCCCCCAGCGCAGGGTGGTGGTCGGATCGTCCGGGAAGGTCGTGGTCTGGGTCAGGGTCGCGTCGTGGGCCTTCCAGGCGACCTTCGACGGGATGAACAGGTTCACGTACAGCGACCGGTCGTCGTGGAAGTAGATCGAGTCCCGGTACTTGGCGTGGTTCTCCATGCCGGTGCCGGTGCAGCACCAGAACGAGTCCACGGGCGTGCAGTAGAGCTTCATGTAGCCCGGCCGCGCGCCCTGGAAGTAGGTGACCATGCCGCTGTCGGGGTCCTGCGAGGCCAGGATGCCGTTGTAGAGCGTGCGCTCGTAATAGTCGGCGTACTCGGCGCGCGGGTCCTGGGCGAACAGGGCGCGGGTCAGCTTCAGCATGTTGTGCTGGCAGCAGGTCTCCGAGCCCTTGGCCGAGAAGACGTGCTTTTCGAAATCGGCCCTCGGGAAGAAGTGCTCGCCGTCTCCGTTCCCGCCCGTGGCGAAGGACCGCGTCCGCGTGACGGTTTGCCAGAAGAACAGGGCGGCGTCGCCATAAGGGCCTTGACCGGTCACCTCGTGGACGCGCTGGAAACCGACGACCTTGGGAATCTGGGTGTTGGCGTGCAGGCCGTCCAGCGTATCGCGCCGCTGGGACAGCGGGGTCAGTAGGGCCTTGTGCGAGAAGCGTTCGGCGGCGGTGCGATAGCGCGTGTCGCCGGTCAGGGCGAAGAGGTCGGCGAAGACCTCGTTCATGCCGCCATGCTCGGTTTGCAGCATGGTCTCGAACTGGGCGTCGGACAGCGGCGCGGTCGCGTCGACCGTCCAGTCGGCCAGGCGCAGCAGCACGGCGCGGCTGGTCTGGCTGTCGGCCAACTGCCAGCCGTCGCGCAGGCCGGCGAACACCTTGTGCAGGGTGTACCAGGGCACGCCGGTGATCTTCTCGCCGCGGATGTGCGCCTCGACCAGGGCGGGGCCTTTCGGGAAGGCGCAGACGAGGCCGGCGTTCGAGGCGGCCTGGCAGGCGGCCAGTTCCTCGGCGATGTAGTCCACCCGTTGCTTGAAGCGCGCGTCGCCGGTCGAGCGGTACATCAGGGCGCAGGCCGACTGGTAGTGGCCCAGGGTGTGGCCGTGGCAGTTGATGTCGGCCCAGGTCGCCTCCGACTCCCAGCCGCCATAGGGCGGGGCCTTGGGCTTGAGGCCGGCGTTGGTGCGAAAGGCGCTGAGCAGGCGATCCGGCTCCAGCGACAGCAGATAGGCCTCGGTCTGGCGCTGGGCGTGCAGGAAGGGGCTGTCCAGCAGCTCGACATCGCGCATGTCGAAGGCGGAGAGGCCTCCCTGACCGCCGCGCCGGGGCTCGGCCGCGAGGATCGGGGTCGAGGCCATCGCCGCCAAGCCGCCCGCAAGCACATAGCGCCGGGGCCAACCCGGACCGACGGAGCAGCAGTCATCCTGGGCCATACCCGAAACTCCCTGACGCGATGCGACGCTCGCCGCTTATTAGTAGGAGTAATAGGGGCTGAATGACGCCGAGGAAAGCGCTTCCGCCAGGTCTCCCCATCGCCTCGATTCCCGCCTACATCTGCCGCCATGTCGCAAGCTCCCGCCCAGGCGCCGCAAGGCCGCGTTCTCGTCATCGCCGGATCGGACTCCGGAGGCGGGGCGGGGATCCAGGCCGACATCAAGACGATCACGGCGCTGGGCGGCTATGCGGCCACCGCGATCACGGCCGTGACCGTGCAGAACACCCTGGGCGTCACTGGCGTCCATCCGATCCCGCTGGACGTCATCGCCGCCCAGGCGCGGGCGGTGCTGGACGACATCGGCGCCGACGCGATCAAGACCGGCATGCTGGGCGACGCGGCCGTGGTCGAGACCGTCGCCGCCGCGATCGATCACGCGGGCGCGGTCCCGGCGGTGGTCGACCCGGTCATGGTCGCCAAGGGTGGCGCGACGCTGCTGGCCGAAGCGGCGATCGGCGCGGTGAAGTCGCTGATGATCCCCCGCGCGGCCTTGCTGACACCCAATGCGCCGGAAGCCGCGGCCCTGACCGGCCTGACCGTCGAGACCACCGATGACCTGCGTCGCGCGGGCGAGGCGCTGCTGAGTCTGGGCGCCAAGGCGGTGCTGATGAAGGGCGGGCATGTGGCCGGAGACCGCGTCGTCGACGTGCTGATGACGACCGACGGCGAGACGACCTTCGAGGGCGAGCGGATCGAGACCCGCCACACCCACGGCACCGGCTGCACGCTGGCCTCGGCCTGCGCGACCGGCCTGGCCCAGGGCCTGCCCCTTGAGCAGGCGGTCGCTAGGGCCTGGAACTATGTCCACGAGGCCATGTTGCGCGCGCCGGGGTTCGGCGGCGGTCACGGCCCTCTGGACCACGGCTGGACGCTGCGCGCATGACCGATACGCTGAAAACCCGCCTTGCCGAGATCGTCCGCGCCACGCCGACCACCTGGGCTGTGCTCCAGACGGCGCGGGACCTTGATCTGCCCGACTGGATGATCTTCTCCGGCGCGGTCTACCAGCCGGTCTGGAACCACCTGACCGGACGGCCGCTGGACTATGGCATCAAGGATTATGACCTGGCCTATCACGACGCCAGCGACGTCAGCTACGAGGCCGAGGACGTGGTCATCAAGCGCGTCGCCGCCGCCTTCGAGCCGCCGCTGCGCGATCTGGTCGAGGTCCGCAACCAGGCGCGGGTCCACCTGTGGTTCGCCGACAAGTTCGGCGCCGACGAGCCCTATCCGCCGCTGGAGACCAGCGCCGCGGCGCTGAAGCGCTTCGTGGCCACGGCGTTCTGCGTCGGCGTGCGGCTGGAGACGGACGACAGCCTGACCGTCCACGCGCCGTTCGGCCTGGAGGACCTGTTCGCCCTGCGCCTGCGGCCCAATCCGCTGCGGCTGAAAGGGGCGGGCGGCTGGGAGCGCACGACAGGTTCGGCCAAGGCCCGCTGGCCGGAGATCACGATCGAGGGGTGAGAGCTCCTGTTCGCCAAAATCCCTTGTCATCCCGGAAGCCTCGCAGAGGCTATCCGGACCAGGGGCCGCCTCACTGCCGCGTGCCCGGCCCTCCGCTACGCTGCGGCCGGGATGACACGAGGTAGCTGTGTGGATGTGTTTGGACTGTCGATTGTCACCGGGACAATAAAGGCTTTGCGCGGCGATCTCCGCCCGCATAACAGCGATGTCCATCGGATTTCCGGGAGGTCGCCCGCATGCGCCAGTGGACTATCGACGCCTTCGCCAGCGCCCCGTTCAAGGGCAACCCCGCCTGCGTGGTCGAGCCGTTCGACGCCTGGCCTTCCGATTCTTGGATGCAGGCCCTGGCGGCCGAGAACAACCAGGCCGAGACGGCCTTTCTGCTGAAGACGAATGACCCGGCGCGCTATGGCCTGCGCTGGTTCACGCCGGCCAAGGAAGCGCCGCTCTGCGGACACGCCACCCTGGCGGCGGCCCATATGCTGTTCGCCGAGCTGGCCGTCGACGTCCCTTTGCTGACCTTCGACACGCTATCGGGGCCGCTGACGGTGAAGCGCGCCGGCGAGGGGCTGGAGATGGATTTCCCGGCCGATCCGCCGCGCCGGACCTCGGTTCCCGATGGTCTCGCCGAAGCGCTAGGCGCGACGCCGGTCGAGGTCTGGGCGGGGGCCTATCTGATCGCGGCGCTGGAGGACGAGGCGACGGTGCGGGCCCTGAAGCCCGATCTCTCGGCGCTGAAGGCGATCGGCGGCGAGGCGACCGGCGGGCCGGGCCAGACCGTGGTGGTCGCCTTGGCCGATCCGGGCCAGCCCCATGCGGTGGTCAGCCGCTTCTTCGCCCCCGGCTTCGGCATCCCGGAGGACCCGACCACGGGGTCGGCCCACTGCATTCTCATGCCGCTGTTCGGCGACAAGCTGGGCGCCGAGGTCCTGAAGTTCCACCAGGCCTATCCCGGCCGGGGCGGGGACCTGGAATGCGAACGCCGCGGCGCGCGCGTCTTGCTGCGCGGCCGCGGCGTGACGGTGGTGGAGAGCCGGCTCCGGGTGGAGCCGACCTTCAACTAACAGGGCTTACCAGCGGCCCGGGCCGCGGTGGTCGCCATAGCCGTAGCCATAGTCGCGGTCATGGCGCTCGTAGCGCACCTGGGCGCTGATGCGGTCGAAGCGGCGGTCGAGGTCGGCGCGCTCCCAGCCGCTCAGGCCGTTGCGGCGATAGCGGTGCTCGAGGCGCTCGGTGTCACGCAGCTCGGCGCGCAGTCGGTAGGCTTCCGAGCGGGTCAGCGAGCCGTTGCGCAGGCCGATGTCGATACGGCGCTCCAGCTGGTCCTGGCGCTGGTTGATCGGCTGGGCCGAGGCGACGGCGGGAAGGGCGGCGGCCGCCAGGGTCGAGACCGTAACGATCGGGATCAGAATCTTCTTCATCGGTTCGGTTCCTCTTGAACATCTCCGCCGACCGATCCCGGGGAGGTGGGAGGACGACGTTGAGGCTAGAGAAACACGCGACGGCTGAAGCGGTTCTGAGCCGCTTGTTGTCTCGTGTTCAGGAAGATTTGGGGTTCAGGTTCGCGCCTAAGCGGCCTTGGCCATCCGCGCCGAGGCGATCGCGTCCTCGATGGCGCTATAGAGCTTGCTAACCTCGACCGGCTTGGCGACGTGGCCTTCCATGCCGGCGGCGAGGTAGTCCTCGACCTGGTGGGCCAGGGCGTTGGCGGTGACGGCGACGATCGGCGTGCGGGTCCGGCCTTCCTGGGCCTCCAGCGCGCGGATGGCGCGGGCGGCCTCGATGCCGTCCATCACCGGCATGTGGATGTCCATCAGGACGATGTCGAACTTGGCGGCCTTCCAGGCCTCGACGCAGGCGGCGCCGTCCGGGACCATGGTCACCTCGGCGCCCAGCGGCGCCAGCACCGCCTCGATGACCTTCTGGTTGGTCGGATTGTCGTCGGCCGCCAGCACGCGCAGCGGCGCCTTGGCGGGGCCCCGCGCCCGGGCCCGAGGACGCGCGACCGCGTGAGCCTCGTCGTCGTCGATATAGTGGACTTCGGTCAAGGTCTCCTCGCGCGGCAGGGCGACGAGGACCGTGAAGGTCGAGCCGCGGCCCTCGCGGCTCTGGACCTTGATCGAGCCGCCCATCAGCGCCGCCAGTTCGCGGCAGATGGCCAGGCCCAGGCCCGAGCCGCCGAAGCGACGGGTGGTCGAACTGTCGGCCTGCACGAACTTGTCGAACAGGCGCGGCAGGATCTCCGGCGCGATGCCGATGCCGGTGTCGGCGACGTCGATCCGCAGGCCCGAACCGTCCTCGGCCGAGGCGAAGCGGAGGGCGACCGCGCCCTCCAGGGTGAACTTCAGGGCGTTGGAAATCAGGTTGCCGAGAATCTGGCGCAGGCGATCGACGTCGCCGCGCCACAGGCCCTGGGCCTCGGGGGCCACCGCGACCTCGAAGGCCAAGCCCTTCTCGCGGGCCTGGTGCGCGTAGCTCTCGCGGATCGACTGGGCCAGCTGGGCGATGTCGAAGGGGCGGTCCTGGATCTCGAGGCGGCCGGCCTCGATCTTGGACAGGTCCAGCACGTCGTTCAGCACCGCCAGCAGCAGGCCGCCCGACTCGCGGATCACGGCCAGGCGCTCGCGCTGGGCGGGCTTGAGCTCGTCCATGTCCATGACCTCGGCCATGGCCAGCACGCCGTTCAGCGGGGTGCGAATCTCGTGGCTCATATTGGCTAGGAAGTGCGATTTCAGGACGTTGGCGGTGTTGGCGTCGTCGCGCGCCTTGACCAGCTCGGCCATGGCGCCGCGCAGGTCGTCGTCATTGGCGCGCAACCGCGCGACCAGGTGGTTGAAGCTGTCGATCAGGCTCTGGAACACGTCATCATCGGCGGCCTGTTCGACCGGCATGAAACGCCCGCCGACGGCGGTCTCGTGCATGGCTTCGGAAAGCCGCTCCATCGGGCGAGCCATGCGCCGCGCCAGCCCGTTGGCCAGCAGGATCGCCAGCCCGGCCGAGCCGAAGAACAGCGCGCCCGTCAGGGCCAGGTCCCGGGCCAGGATCTGGCCGATCCCAGGACGGCGCGCCACCAGGACAACGGCGCCGATCTTGCGGCCGCTGAGCTCGACGGGGCGGGTCAGGGTGTCGACGTCGGCCGGCGCGGGATCGCCGATCTGGGCGATCGTCCGACCGCCGGTGTCGACCATGCGGACGGCCGCAACGCCTGGCGCCTTGGCGACCGCGCTCAACGCGCGATAGACGCCGGCCAGGTTGTTGTCCGCCAGGGGACCAGCGGCGCCGGCGGCGGCCATCTGGGCGAGGACGGCGTGGTTGGCGCGCGACTCCTGCCGCGCCACGCTCCATTGCTGCAGCATGAAGCACAGGCACGCCGCCACGAGCGCGAGCACCGTGGTGGCCAAGGCCACGCCGGCGATTCGCGCCTGGAGGGGCGCGTGGGTCGATTCGCGGCGCGCGCGCGGAGTGTTTCTGTCGCTCATAAGCCCCCAGGGACTCAATCGTAGCGGCACTTTGCCGCAAGGTTCCTAACGCTTCGCTTCCAAAACAGCGCTGGCCGCACGCCACGCCAACGATTGCGTGCATTTACGCGTTGCTTAACCTTAACTTTCTATTTACCTTCTTCGTTAGCGTTTTGTTAATGGAGGCGGGCGTGGAAAAAGTATTTGTGGCTCAACGGGTTGCGACCAAGCTGTTCGCGTCGGAGAAGGCCGTGGACGCGGCGATGGTCGAAACGGCCGAGCTGATGGCCGATCTTGTTAAGGCGCGCAGGGATCTCGGTCTGTCGGCCGTGGTCGGTGATCGGGCGACGGCCAAGCTGGTCGAAGCGCTCTCGGCCCTCGGTGAGGCCCGCTCCGCCATGGTCGAGGCGCACGGTGAGCTGAATGACGTGAAGTTGCGCATCGGCGTGCGCACCAAGATGATCGGTTTCGAAGACAAGCCAGCTGGCCGCGCGGATCGTCAAGACATGAGCGGTCTACGCGAAGTGTCCTGAGAACATTGCAATAGTTTAATATCTCGGGCCTCTAATTCCGGTTAGAGGCCCTTTGCATGTACACCTCGTTCGCGCCGATGATTGGCTGGGCGGTGCTAGTCATCGTTCTGGTGCTGGCCTGCTGGAAAGGCGGCAGCGCCGAGCGCTTGGGTGTCGTGATCGTCCTGGCCGGGGCGGCCTATGCCTTGCTTGTCCACGTGACCGCGCCGAAGAGCGCCACGGCGCTGCTGCTGCTGCTGGGCGAGGGCGTCATGGGAGGCGGCTTCCTGTATCTCGCCTTGCGTTACATGAGCCAATGGCTCGGCGTGGCGATGCTGCTTCAGGCGATCCAGTTCAGTCTGCACGCCTACTATCTGGTGGGCGAGCTGCCGCGGGATCGCACCTACGCGCTTATAAACAACCTCGACTCGATCGGCGTGCTGGCCTGCATCCTCATCGGCACCTTGATGACCTGGCGCCGGCGGGCCTCTGGAAAATAATTTCCTCGCACGGCGATAAAAGCGCTCGCCGCGACAAATCTCTCCTTGCCTTTTGGCCGCGAACGCGGTTTCTCGCCGGCGGGCCACGCCCTCCCAACGGGGCGCAGTCCATCTGTAAGGATGGGAGACATCGCTATGACCACGACCCTCGCCAAGCCGGCGATCCGCCCGGCTCGTCCCGAGTTTTCTTCCGGCCCCTGCGCCAAGCGCCCCGGCTGGACCCCCCAAAATCTCCAGAACGCCGTCCTCGGCCGCTCGCACCGGTCGAAGCTGGGCAAGGCGCGCCTGAAGGCCGCCATCGACCAGACGCGCGAAGTGCTGGAGGTCCCCGCCGACTTCCTGATCGGCATCGTCGCCGGCTCGGACACCGGCGCCGTCGAAATGGCGATGTGGTCGATGCTGGGCGCCCGCCCGGTGCAACTGCTGGCCTTCGAGTCCTTCGGCAAGGACTGGGTCACGGACGTCACCAAGCAACTTAAGCTGCCCGACGTCGAGGTGTTGAGCGCCCCGTACGGCCAGCTGCCCGACACCGCCAAGGTCGATCCGGCCAAGGATCTGGTCTTCACCTGGAACGGCACGACCTCGGGCGTGCGCGTGCCCAACGCCGACTTCATCTCGGCCGACCGTGAAGGCGTCGTGATCTGCGACGCCACCTCGGCGGCCTTCGCCCAGGAGCTCGACTGGGCCAAGCTCGATGTCGTGACCTTCTCCTGGCAGAAGGCTCTGGGCGGCGAGGGCGCGCACGGGATCCTCATCCTGTCGCCGCGCGCCGTGGCCCGCCTGGAAAGGTACACGCCGGCCTGGCCGATGCCGAAGCTCTTCCGCATGACCAAGAACGGCAAGATCGCCGCCGACATCTTCGAGGGCGCGACGATCAACACCCCGTCGATGCTGTGCGTCGAGGATGCGCTGGACGCCCTGAAGTGGGCCGCCTCGATCGGCGGCCTGCAAGCCATGCAGGCTCGCGCCGACCAGAACCTGAAGGTCCTGGCCGACTGGGTCGCCAAGACCCCGTGGGTGGATTTCCTGGCCGCCACGCCGGAGATCCGCTCCAACACCTCGGTGTGCCTGAAGGTCGTGGATCCCAAGATCTGCGCCCTGCCGGAAGACGCCCAGGCCGACTTCGCCAAGAAGCTGGCCAGCCTGCTCGAGAAGGAGGGCGCGGCCCTCGACATCGGCGGTTATCGCGACGCCCCGGCCGGTCTGCGCATCTGGTGCGGCGCCACCGTCGAGGCTTCGGACCTCGAGGCCCTGACGCCCTGGCTCGACTGGGCCTTCGCCACCGTCTCGGCCGAACTGGCCGCCGCTTAACTCGCGCCCTCCCTCCCCCTCGATGGGGGAGGGGTAGGGGTGGGGGTGATCCCCCGCCACATCAGCAAGCACCCCCATCCCAACCCTTCCCCCATCGAGGGGGAAGGGCCCGATATCCGGAGACTGACTCCATGACCGCTCCCCGCGTCCTCATCGCCGACAAGCTCAGCCCCGCCGCCGTCGACATCTTCAAGAACCGCGGCCTGGACTTCGACATCAAGGTCGGCCTGTCCAAGGACGAACTGATCGCCGTGATCGGCGACTATGACGGCATCGCCATCCGCTCGGGCGCCAAGCTCGACAAGGACGTGATCGCCGCCGCCAACCGCCTGAAGGTCATCGCCCGCGCCGGCATCGGCGTCGACAACGTCGACATCCCGGCCGCGACGGCCAAGGGCGTGGTGGTGATGAACACCCCGTTCGGCAACTCGATCACCACGGCCGAGCACGCCATCGCCATGATGTTCGCCCTGGCCCGTCAGATCCCCGCCGCCGACGCCTCGACCCAGGCCGGCAAGTGGGAGAAGAACCGCTTCATGGGCGTGGAGCTCTACGCCAAGACCCTGGGCCTGATCGGCGCCGGCAACATCGGCGGCATCGTCGCCGACCGGGCTCTCGGGCTGAAGATGAAGGTCGTGGCCTACGATCCTTTCCTGTCACCCGAACGCGCCGTCGAGATGGGCGTCGAGAAGGTCGAGCTGGAAGACCTGCTGGCCCGCGCCGACGTCATCACCCTGCACACCCCGCTGACCGACAAGACCCGCAACATCCTGTCGGCCGAAGCGCTCGCCAAGACCAAGAAGGGCGTGCTGATCGTCAACTGCGCCCGCGGCGGCCTGGTCGATGAAGCAGCCCTGCGCAAGCTGCTGGACGAGGGGCATGTCGGCGGCGCGGCCTTCGACGTGTTCACCGTCGAGCCGGCCAAGGAAAACCCACTGTTCGGTTCGGACAAGGTGGTGGCCACCCCGCACCTTGGCGCCTCGACCAGCGAGGCCCAGGAGAACGTGGCCCTGCAGGTCGCCGAGCAGGTCAGCGACTACCTGCTGACCGGCGCGGTTACCAACGCCCTGAACAGCCCCTCGATCACCGCCGAAGAAGCCCCCAAGCTGAAGCCGTTCGTGGCCCTGGCCGAGAAGATCGGCGCCTTCGCCGGCCAGATGGTCGACTTCGGCATCAAGGCCATCGACATCGCCTACGAGGGCGAGGTCAGCAACCTCAACGTCAAGCCGATGACCTCGGCGGCCCTGGCCGGCGTGCTGAAGCCGATGCTGGCCGAGATCAACATGGTTTCGGCCCCGGCCGTGGCCAAGGAGCGCGGCATCACCGTCTCGGAGAGCCGCCAGGAAGTCAGCCCCACCTATGACAGCCTGATGCGCGTGACCATCACCACCGAGAAGGGCAAGCGCGCCTTCGCCGGCACGGTGATCGCCGGCGCGCCGCGCATCGTCGAGGTCAAGGGCATGGAGCTGGACGCGGCCTTCTCGCCGGCCATGCTGTACATCAACAACCTGGACAAGCCGGGCTTCATCGGCGCCCTGGGCGGCCTGCTGGGCGAGGCGGGCGTCAACATCGCCACCTTCAACCTGGGTCGCGTGGCCGCCGACGAGGACGCCATCGCCCTCGTGGGCGTCGACCAGGCGCCGGACGCGGCCCTGCTGGGCAAGATCCAGGCTCTGCCGCACGTCAAGGAAGCGCGCGCCCTGACGTTCTGATTATAGATGCTCCCCCGCGATGCGGGGGAGCTGTCACCCCCGGGTCGCGCGAAGCGCGCGCCCGAGGATAAACTCCGCGACTGAGGGGGCCAATGCGGCATAAGTCCAGCTAGCCCCCTCCGGCCCTCTGGGCCACCTCCCCCGCAAGGCGGGGGAGGAGCTTGTCAAAAGGCCCCGCATGTCCCTGCTCGTTCCGCGCAAGATCAACTGGCTGGGCCTGGCCGCCTTCGTCGCCGCCGTGGCGTTCACGCTTTACGCGGCCCTGGCGCCCGGCGACGACACCGCTGGCCTGATCCCGTGGGACAAGGCCAAGCACTTCATCGTCTTCTACGGCCTGACCTTCCTGGCGACCATGGCCCTGCCCAGGAGCCGTTACTGGAAGATCGGCGTGGTGCTGTTGGGCTTCGGCGTCGCCATCGAGATCCTGCAGGGCCTGCCGGTCATCGGCCGTGACGCTGACGTGTTCGACATCGTCGCCGACACCTGCGGCATCGGCTTCTTCTTCGGCCCGATCATCGCCACCCAGTGGATGAACCGGGACGGCTAGGCCGGAAATCCTCCCCGCTGGAGGACGATTGATCAGAAGCTATCCACCCGCACCGCCCAAGGCCGGCTCGCGCCAGCCGCCGCATCCAGTCCGCCCAGGATCCAGCGCCGGGTGTCGGCCGGGTCGATGACCGCGTCGATCTCCAGGGCCGCGGCCATGCTGGTCGCCTTGCCGGCCGCGTAGAGCTTGGCCACCAGCTGGTCGTAGAGCGCCTTCTGCTTGACCGGATCGGTCTGCGCTTCCAGCTCCTTGCGGTAGCCCAGCTTGACCGCGCCCTCCAGGCCCATGCCGCCGAACTCGCCCGTCGGCCAGGCGGCGATGAAGGCCGGGGCATGGAACGACCCGCCGGCCATGGCCTGCGCCCCGAGGCCATAACCCTTGCGGGTGACCACCGTGAACAGGGGCGAGCGCAGCTTGGCCCCGGCGATGAACTGGCGGCTGACGCGGCGCACGGCGGCGGCGTCCTCGCTGTCCGGTCCGACCATGAAGCCCGGGGTGTCGCACAGGCTCAGCACCGGCAGGGCGAAGGCGTCGCACAGCTGCAGGAACCGGGCGGCCTTCTCGGCCCCCTCGCAGTCGATGGCCCCGCCCAGGTGTCGCGGATCGTTGGCGATCAGCCCCATCGGCCGGCCTTCGATGCGGACGAGGCCCGTGACCATGCCGGCCGCGAAGCCGCCGCGCAGCTCCAGGAACGTCCCCTCGTCGACCAGGCCGTTGACGAGGCTCCGCACGTCATAGACCCGTAGCCGGTTCTCCGGGATCGCCTGGCGCAGGCGCCGCTGGTCAGGCGCGGTCCAGGTCGAGAGCGGGCCCTGAAAGTAGGACAGCGCCTGCTTGGCCAGCGTCGTGGCGTGGGCCTCGTCCTCGGCCAGGATGTCGATGACCCCGTTGCGCCACTGATGGGCCGAAGGGCCGATCGCCTCGGGCCGGAAGACGCCTAGCCCGCCGCCCTCGATCATCGCCGGCCCACCCATGCCGAGATTGCTGTCCCGGGTGGCGATGATGATCTCCGACAGGCCGGCGATGGCGGCGTTGCCGGCGAAGCAGCGGCCGGCGACGATGGCGATCTTGGGGACCAGGCCCGACAGCTGGGCGAAGCTCCTGAACGTCGGCACGTCCAGCCCCGCCACCGCCGTGGTGTCGGTGTCGCCGGGCCGCCCGCCGCCGCCCTCGGCGAACCACACGACCGGCAGCTTCTGGTCGGCGATCACGCTCATCAGCCGGTCGGACTTGCGGTGGTTCATCGCGCCCTGCGTGCCCGCCAGCACGGTGAAGTCATAGGCCAGCGCCGCCGTGCGCGCCTTGTCGGGCGGGAAGAGCGCGCCGTTGACGGTCCCGATCCCGGTGATCAGGCCGTCGGCGGGGGTATTGGCGATCAGGTCCTCGGTCGAGCGCCGCCGCTTCTGGGCGGCGACGGCCAGGGCTCCGTACTCCAGGAAGCTGCCGGGATCGACCAGGTCGTCGATGTTCTCCCGCGCCGTGCGGTGGCCGGTCTTGCGGCGACGGGCGACCGCGTCGGGGCGGGCCTCGTCCAGGGTGTGACGATGGCGAGCGATGACCTCGGCCAGGTCCGGGCGGATCGCATCGAGATTCTCGGCGGCCGTCTCGACCGCGACGCCGCCTTCGACCTCGGCCGGCTCCAGCAGGATCAGCGGCTGGCCCTCGGCCACGGTCTGACCCGGCTCGACCAGGATCGCCAGCACCTGGCCGCCGGTCTCGGCGGGAACGAGGTGCTCCATCTTCATCGCCTCCAGCACCGCCAGGGCCTGGCCGGGCCGAACCAGGTCGCCGACGGCCGCCGCCACCGATCCGACCGTGGCCGCCAGCGGGGCGAGGGCGGCCAGGGCGCCCGCCGGCGTTTCGAACGTCCGCGTCTCGGCGACGGCGGGCGACAGGGCCTGCGCGTGAACCACCAGGTCGGCGGCGTGGCGGGCGATGAAGCCGGTGGTCGCCTCGCTTACCTCGGGATGGCCCAGGATCGCCCGGATCAGCGGGGCGGTGGTGGCGACGTCGCCGATCTCGAACTCGGCGAGCGCCCGATCCAGGCGCGCGGCGGCCTCGCGCGGCGTGCGGCCCCGCGCGATCACCTTGGCCAGCAGGCTGTCGTAGGATCCGCCGACGCCCTGGCCCGCCGTCGCTCCGGCGTCGACCCGCACGCCCGGACCGCCGGGCGGCGCCCAGGCGCTCAAGGTCCCGCTGGACGGCTTGACCTGGCCGTCGGCGGTCAGGGTCTCGGCGTTGATCCGCGCCTGGATGGCCACGCCGAAGGTGGGCGGGGCGGTGGTCAGGGAAAGGTCGGCCAGCGTGGCTCCAGCCGCCAGGTCCAGCTGCAGGCGGACCAGATCCAGGCCCGTGACCTCCTCGGTGACCGTGTGCTCGACCTGCAGGCGCGGATTGACCTCGATGAAGTAGGGCTCGCCGGTCTCGACGTCGATCAGGAACTCGACGGTCGCCAGGCCGCGATAGCCGGCGCACAGGCGCTCGGACCAGCCGGCCAGCAGGGCGGCCAGGTTGTCGGGCAGGACGGCCGGGGCGATCTCGACCAGTTTCTGGTTGCGCCGCTGCAGGGAGCAGTCGCGGTCGCCCAGGGCCAGCACCTCGGCGCCGTCGCCGACGATCTGGACCTCGACGTGGCGAGCCCGTTCGATCCGCTTCTCGGCATAGAGCCCGCCGTCGCCGAACGCGGCCACGGCCTCGCGTTCGCAGGCGGCGTAGGCCGCGTCCAACTCGCCGGGGTCCAGCACCACCCGCATGCCGCGCCCGCCGCCGCCGGCCCGGGCCTTCAGCAGGATCGCCCCGTGCTCGGCCTGGAAGACGCGGGCCGCCTCCAGGTCGATCGGGCCGGTCCCGGGGATCAGCGCCAGGCCGCGCTCGGCGGCGAGCGCCCGGGCGGCGGCCTTGTCGCCGAAGGTCGCCAGATGCTCGGGCGAGGGGCCGACGAAGGTGATCCCCGCCGCCGCGCAGGCCCGCGCCAAGCTGGGGTTCTCCGACAGGAAGCCGTAGCCGGGATGCAGGGCCTGGCAGTCCCTCGTCTTGGCGGCGGCGACGATGGCCTCGATGTCGAGATAGGCCTTGGCCCCGGTTCCGGGCAGGGCGACCGCCTGGTCGGCGGCGGCCACGTGGAGGCTGGCCGCGTCGTCGGCCGCGAACACCGCCACGCTCTCGATCCCGGCCTCCGCCGCCGCGCGGGCGATGCGGACGGCGATCTCGCCGCGATTGGCGATCAGGACGCGGGACAAGGACATGGCGGGCTCACTTCATACGGCCGTTTGAGACACTTTGGCCGGTCGCGACCGACTCTCCAAGGCTTGACTCTCCCGCGCCTGAAGATCAGAACAAAAGTGGAACATGGAGTGTGCGATGGCCGGATCGCGCGAGGCGCGTCTTGCGGCCCTGAGAGGCCGGATCGCCGCGATCGAAGCGGGGACTCGGACTCCGACTCCGGTCCTGCCGTTCGGCGATCCGGCCATCGACGCCTGCTTTCCGGGCGGCGGCCTGCCGCTGGGCGCCTGGCACGAGGTGGTCGGCGCGGGGCTGGAGGGCGAGACCGGCGCGGCCCCGGCGGCCTTCGCCAGCCTGTTGCTGAAGCCTCTAGTCACGACCGGCGTCGTGGTCTGGGTGGCGCGGCGAAGCGACCTGTTCGCGCCGGGCCTCGCCGGCCTGGGCTTCCCCGCCCAGCGGCTGATCCAGGTCCGGGCCCGTGACGAGGCCGAGGTGCTGTCGGTGCTGGAGGACGCGCTTTCCACACAAGGGGTGAGCGCGGCCGTCGGCGAGGCCGAGGCCCCGGACCTGACCGCCGGCCGCCGCCTGCAGTTGGCCTGCGAGAAGCGCGGTGGCCTGGGGCTGCTGCTGCATCGCCGGCCCTATGGCGGCCAAGTGGGGAGAGGAGGGGCGGGGGAAGGGCCTCGGACGGTGTCCGGCTCGGCCTCGTTCAGTCGTTGGCGGATCGGACCGCAGCCCAGCGGCGCGCCGCCCGACGACATTGGCCTGGGACCGCCGCGCTGGCGGGTCGAACTCGAGCGCTGCCGGGGCGGACGTTCCGGCGGCTGGATCTTGGAAGCGCAGGAGGCCGGCCATGGCCCGCATCCTTTCCGTCTGGTGTCCCAACTGGCCGATCACGACGTGGCGCCGGCGGAACCCGGGTGGCGTAAAGCCGGCTGACGGCGCGGTAAAATCCTCCCCCCAAAGGGGGAGGTGGTCCGAAGGACCGGAGGGGGAAGTGGCCGGGCCAGCAGGACTTCCCCCTCCGTCGCCTGCGGCGACACCTCCCCCGCTAGGGGGAGGATCTGTTGAGCCCCCCCTCGCTCTGCTCGTATCCGAACGCGGAACCCGCCGCCTCGCCGCCGTCGACCAGGCCGCCCGCGCCCTGGGCCTCTTCCCCGGCCAGAAGGCCGCCGACGCCCTGGCCCTGGTCCCGGACCTTCTGACCTTCGACCACGACCCCGCCGCCGACCGCGCGGCGCTGGAGGCGCTCTGCGACTGGTGCGTGCGGTTCTCGCCGGCCGTGGCGATCGACGGCGAGGACGGCCTGCTCCTGGACATCACCGGGACCGATCACCTGTGGGGCGGGGAGGCGGCCATGCTGGTCGACCTCGTCGCGCGGCTGGCGCGTTGGGGCGTGCCGGCGCGGGCGGCGATCGCCGACACGGCCGGGGCGGCCTGGGGCTTGGCCCGCTACGGCGAGGATCTGGCCGTCGTCGCGCCCGGTGGTCAGCGCGAAGCCCTGGCCGACCTGCCCGTCGCCGCCCTTCGCCTGGACGAGGCGGCCGAGGCCCAGCTGCCGCGCCTGGGCCTGCACCGCGTGGGCCAGCTCTACGGCCTGCCGCGCGCCCAGCTGGCCAAGCGGTTCGGGTTTGGCTTCACGGCCCGCCTCGACCAGGCCCTTGGCGCGGCGAGCGAGGCCCTGACCTTCCGCCGGCCGGCCAGTCCCTGGTTCGACCGCCTGGCCTTCTTCGAGCCGATCAGCGCGCCCGAGGATCTGGCCCGCGTCGCCGCCGACGCCCTTGAGCTGATCTGCGCCCGGCTGGAGGCCGAGGGGCGCGGGGCCAAGCGCTTCGAGGTCGTGTTCCACCGCCTGGACGGCCAGGCCTTTCCCGTGCGCGCGGGCCTCGCCCGTATCGGTCGCGACGCCAAGCGCCTGGCCAAGCTGATCGTCCCCAAGCTGGACAAGGTCGATCCGGGCTTCGGGATCGAGGTCGTCACCGTCCACGCCGCCGGGGTCGAGCCCCTGGCCGCCGTCCAGGCCGGACTGGACAAGGCGGCGGGCGCCGGCCTCGACGAGACCCTGGCCCCGCTGATCGACCGGCTGGTCAACCGTCTGGGCGAGGCCCGCGTCTGGCGCGCCGATCCCTATGAGAGCCACGTGCCCGAACGCGCGGTGGTCCGCGCCGCGCCCCTGGACCCGCCGCCCGCCGCGGCCTGGGATCCCGACCGTCCCCGCCCGGTGAGGCTGTTCAAGAGGCCCGAGGCGATCACGGTCCTGGCCAAGGTGCCCGACGACCCGCCGGTGTCCTTCACCTGGCGGGGGCGGTCCCACCGCGTGCGCCGCGCCGAGGGGCCCGAGCGCATCGCCCAGGAATGGTGGCGGGTCGAGCTCGACGAGACGGGACCGGGCAAGATCCGCGACTACTACCGCGTCGAGGACGAGGCGGGCGGGCGGTACTGGATCTTTCGGCAAGGGCTGTTTGGCGCGGAAGACGCGCCGAAGTGGTGGATCCATGGCCTGTTTGGGTGAGGCGCGGCCAGTTCCTCCCCCGCGTGCGGGGGAGGTGGCCCAGAGGGTCGGAGGGGGCCAGCATGGCCGCGCTCCAGTTAGCCCCCTCCGTCGGCTCCGCCGACACCTCCCCCGCGAGCGGGGGAGGAACTGATGGCGCGCCCCCCCGCCTACGCCGAGCTTCAGACCACCAGCAACTTCTCCTTCCTGCGCGGCGCCTCGCACGCCGAGGAGCTGGCCATCGCCGCCGAGGCGCTGGGACTGAAGGCCGTCGGGATCGCCGACCGCAACAGCCTGGCCGGGGTGGTGCGCGCCTGGACGGCGGCCAAGCGGCGCAACGTCCGGGTCCTGACCGGCTGCCGGCTGGACTTCATGGACGGGACGCCCAGCCTGATCTGCTACCCGACCGACCGCGAGGCCTTCGCTCGGCTCACCCGTCTGCTGACCCTGGGCCAGCGCCGGGCGCAGAAGGGCCAGTGCCACCTGAGTTGGGCCGATTTCCTGGATCATGCCGACGGGCAGCTCGGCCTGATCGTCCCGCCCCGCACGCTGGACGAGGCGTTCAAGCGGGACCTCACCCGCATGGCCGGCGACCTGTCCGGTCGGTCCTGGCTGGCGGCCAGTCGCGCCTACGCCGCCCAGGACCTGAAGCGGCTTTCCCGCCTCGACGCCCTGGGCCGGACGGCGGGGGCGCCGATCGTGGCGACCAACGACGTGCTCTATCACGGCCCCGAGCGGCGGCCGCTGCAGGACGTCATCACCTGCGTGCGCGAGCACTGCGCGATCCACGAGGCGGGCTTCCGGCTGGAGGCCAACGCCGAGCGCCACCTGAAGTCGGCGGACGAAATGGCCCGCCTGTTCGAACGCTGGCCGCGCGCGGTCGAGCGCACGGTCGAGATCGTCGAGCGGATCGGCTTCGACCTCGGCCAGATCAAGGAGCAATACCCCGACGAGCCGGTGCCGCCCGGCAAGTCGGCGATGCAGCACCTGACCGACCTGACCTGGCAGGGCGCGGCCTGGCGATATCCGAACGGCGTGCCGGACAAGGTGAAGGCCCAGCTGGAGGAAGAGCTGCGGCTGATCGCCAAGATGGACTACCCCAACTACTTCATCACCGTGCACGACATCGTGCGCGAGGCGCGGAAGATGGGGATCCTGTGCCAGGGGCGCGGCTCGGCGGCCAATTCCTCGGTCTGCTACTGCCTGGGCGTCACGGCGATCGACCCGACCGAGCACCGCCTGTTGTTCACCCGCTTCATCTCCGAGAACCGCGGCGAGCCGCCGGACATCGACGTCGACTTCGAGCACGAGCGGCGCGAGGAGGTGATGCAGTATGTCTACGAGCGCTATGGCCGTGAGTATGCCGCCATCTGCGGCACGGTGATCCACTACCGCCCCCGCAGCGCCATCCGCGACGTCGGCAAGGCCCTGGGCCTGACCGAGGACGTCACGTCCCTGCTGGCCGGCACGGTCTGGGGGAGCTGGGGCGACGGCCTGCCCGAGGAGCACCTGCGCAACGCGGGCCTGGATCCCGACGCGCCGGAGATCGCGCGCGCCGTGGCGCTCGCCACCGAGCTCCTGAAGTTCCCGCGCCACCTGTCCCAGCACGTCGGCGGTTTCGTCCTGACCAAGCGGCGCCTGGACGAGACCGTGCCGATCGGCAACGCGGCCATGAAGGACCGCACCTTCATCGAGTGGGACAAGGACGACATCGACAGCCTGGGACTGATGAAGGTGGACGTCCTAGCGCTGGGCATGCTCAGCGCCATCCAGCGGGCGATGGGCATGCTGCGCGAGGACCACGGCCAGGACTGGCTGCAAGACCTGGCCGACACCCCCAAGGAGGTCCCGGGCGTCTACGACATGCTGTGCAAGGCCGACAGCGTCGGGGTATTCCAGGTCGAGAGCCGGGCCCAGATGTCGATGCTGCCGCGCCTGAAGCCGCGCAAGTTCTACGACCTGGTGATCGAGGTGGCGATCGTGCGCCCCGGGCCGATCCAGGGGGACATGGTCCATCCGTACCTCAAGCGGAAGAACGGCATCGAGCCGGTGGAGTGGCCCGCGCCCTCGCCCGAGCACGGCCCGGCGGACGAGCTGAAAGGCATCCTGGGCAACACCTTCGGCGTGCCGCTGTTCCAGGAACAGGCCATGAGTCTCGCCATTGAGGCGGCCAAGTTCACGCCCGACGAGGCCGACGGCCTGCGCAAGGCCATGGCCACCTTCCGCAACCTCGGCACCCCGGCCGAGTATCGCGACAAGTTCGTCGAGGGCATGGTCCGGCGCGGCTACCAGCGCGACTTCGCCGAGCGCTGCTTCAAGCAGATCGAGGGCTTTGGCCACTACGGCTTCCCGGAAAGCCACGCGGCCAGCTTCGCCAAGCTCGTCTATGTCTCGGCCTGGATCAAATGGGCCTGGCCGGACGTGTTCTGCGCGGCCCTGATCAACTCCCAGCCGATGGGCTTCTACCAGCCGGCCCAGCTGGTCCGCGACGCGCGCGAGCACGGGGTCGAGGTCCTGCCGCCGGACATCCTGGCCAGCGACTGGGACTGCACGCTGGAGCGGGGCGCCGCGTATGAGGGCTTCCGGCCCCGGGCCGACAAGATCGCCGACTACGCCAACCGCCAGAACTGGAAGGCCGTCCGCCTGGGCTTCCGCCAGATCAAGGGATTGAAGAAGGCCGACGTCGCCGTCCTGGCCAAGGCCCGCGAGGAGGGCGCTCGCACGCCGGGCGAGTTCGCCCAGGGTGGTGTTCCCCAACGCGCGCTGGAGCTCTTGGCGGAGGCCGACGCCTTCGCCGGGGTGGGGATCTCGCGGCGCGAGGCGCTGTGGGCGGTCAAGGGGCTGAAGGGCGAGCACAAGGCCCCGGTCCAGGCGCCGCTGCTGGCGGGCCTGCCCTTGTTCGAGGACAGGGTCGCCCTGCCGGCCATGGCCGCGCCCCAGGAGGTGGCCGAGGACTACCGCACCACCAGCCTTTCCCTGAAGGCCCACCCGATCGGCTTCTATCGACCCATGCTGCAGCGGCGTGGGGTGATCACGGCCGAGCGGCTGTCGACCCTGAAGGACGGCGCCCGCGTCTCGGTGGCGGGCCTCGTTTTGATCCGCCAGCGGCCGGGCACGGCCAAGGGCGTGGTGTTCGTCACCCTGGAGGACGAGACCGGCGTCGCCAACGCGGTGGTCTGGAAAGACCGCTTCGAGGTCGACCGCAACCTCGTGATGACCGCCTCGTTCCTGGTCGTCCACGGCCGGGTGCAGCGCGCCGACGGGGTGATCCACGTGGTGGCCGAGGGCTTTACCGATCTCTCGGCGCACCTGTCCAGCCTGCGTGACGAACCCGGCGCGCCCGCCCCCCGCGTGCGGCAGAAGGTGTCCGGGCGGCTGCTGCGGAGCCGGGATTTCCATTGAGGGGAGGGCGTTGCTAAACCCCTCTTCCAGAGGGAGAGGGCGGGGCCCGCCGCGCAGCGGTGGGAGGGTGAGGGGGCAGAGGGCTTTTACGGGGCGCGGCAAATCCTCCGACCTCCCCGGCGAAAGCCGGGGCCCAGATCGAACCCGCTAACGTCGAGGCGCTCGCAAGGGCGCGTGGCGCGTCCGCCCCAACCGCTCCGGATGAATCTGGGCCCCGGCATTCGCCGGGGAGGTCGGATGCTTGTTGGTTTCGCGCGTCCGCCCTCCTTCTCCTCCGAGAAGGAGTCCTCCTTACATCTCACGGCGAGACGATCGCAGGGCTGTTCGGGTTGCTCAAGGACGGCGCGGAGCGCCGCCGCGGCGCGGCCGGCCGGAGGCCGGTCCTTGACCAACCCGACCAGCCCTACACGCTGCAGCCTCCAAGAGATTTAAGGCTCGCACCGACCTGGAAGGTCGGTTTGCGACCCATTGCGGACGCCGCGCGAAATCCCTCTCTCAAAGAGAGAGGGATTTCAACGCGTTCGCTAACCACCCATAGCTGACGTCCACGCCTCTCCCCGGGAGGGCGCCTCCCTCACCCCGGCAGCGCGTAACCCTCCTCCGTCAACCGCTTGCGGATGACCTTCTTGTCGATCTTGCCGGTCGCGCCCAGCGGGATGTCTTCGACGAACAGTACGTCGTCGGGGGTCCACCACTTGGCGATCTTGCCTTGCAGGAAGTCGAGGAACTCGATCCGCGTCGCGGTCTCGCCGGGCTTGAGCTTGATCAGCAGCACCGGGCGCTCGTCCCACTTGGGGTGCGGGACGCCGACCACGGCGGCGAGGGCGGCCTTGGGGTGGCCGACGGCGATGTTCTCGATCTCGATCGTGCTGATCCACTCGCCGCCCGACTTGACCACGTCCTTGGCGCGGTCGGTGATCTGCATAAAGCCTTGCGGATCGATCGTGGCGACGTCGCCGGTGTCGAAATAGCCCTCGGCGTCGAGGATGTTCCCGCCCGCGCCCTTGAAGTACTCGCCGGCGATGATCGGCCCGCGGATCTTCAGGTGGCCGAAGGCCTTGCCGTCGTGGGGCAGGGGCTTGTCGTCGTCATCCTTCAGGCAGATCTCGACGCCCAGCGGCGGGCGGCCCTGCTTCAGGCGCCAGGGCATCTGCTGGTCGTAGGGGAGCTTGCTGAGCGCGTCGGTCATCACCGACAGGGTGCCGACCGGCGAGGTCTCGGTCATGCCCCAGGCGTGGACCACCTCGACGCCGTAGTTGTCGTGGAAGGCGCGGATGATGCTCTCGGGGCAGGCCGCCCCGCCGATCACCACCTTCTTCAGGGTGGTGATCTTGCCGTTGGTGCTCTCCAGGTGATGCAGCAGCATCTGCCAGACGGTCGGTACGGCGGCCGAGAAGGTGACGCCCTCGGTCTCCAGCAGCTCGTGAATCGAGGCGCCGTCCATCTTGGCGCCGGGCATGACCATCTTGGCCCCGGTCCCGGGCGCGGAGAAGGTCACGCCCCAGGCGTTGGCGTGGAACATCGGCACCACCGGCAGCACCACGTCCTTCTGCGACAGACCCATCACGTCCGGCTGCAGGGTGATGAAGGTGTGCAGGAAGTTCGAGCGGTGCGAGTAGAGCACCCCCTTGGGGTCGCCCGTGGTGCCCGAGGTGTAGCAGAGGCCGGCGGCCGTATCCTCCGGGAACCCGCCCCAGGCGACGTCCGGCGAGTGCTGCTCAACCAGGTCTTCGTAGCACAGCAGGCCCTTGAAGCCCGGCGCGTCGCCGGCCGGGGCGAAGTCGGCCGGCATGTGGTCGCGGTCGGTGAAGACCACCACGTGCTCGACGCTGGGAATGTGATGCAGGATCTGCTTGAGGATCGGCAGGAAGGTCAGGTCGGTGAAGATCATCCGGTCGCCGGCGTGGTCGGCGATCCAGGCGATCTGCTCGGGGAAGAGGCGCGGGTTCAGGGTGTGGCAGATCATGCCCAGGCCCATGATCCCGTACCAGGCCTCCATGTGCCGACCGGTGTTCCAGGCCAGGGTCCCGATGCGGTCGCCGGGCTTCATGTCCAAGGCCAGCAGGGCGTTCGACACCCGCTTGGCGCGGTCGCGCATCTGGCCGTAGGTGGTGCGCACGATCGGCCCCTCGACGGACCGGCTGACCACCTCGCGATCGGCGTGCCAGCGCGCGGCGTGGTCCATGATCTTGTCGAGGGTCAGCGCCCCATGCTGCATCAGCCCATACATCGGCTGTTTCTCTCCCGGTTGATTATCGTTGTTCAGGAGAAGCTAGAGGGGCGCGCGCCATTGTGCAATGCGGCGCCACTGTAGGGCGAGAGGCCGGCCCCAAGCTCGGCCGCGATCATCGGTCGCATCGCGTCTTCACGGGCTTCTGATGTTTTTGCGCTTTGATCGAGCCTGGGAGAGCGAGGTTCGTCGTTCCGGAGACCCGGCTTGGGTTGGCTTAGCGAGACATGGTCCGATGCGCGGCTCGATGAGGTCGCGGCCGACACCTATCGGCTGACGGTCCCGCGCCTGGTCTCGGCGACGCTGGCGGCGGCCATCGTCGGCTATGGCCTGGGCGCGCCGCTCGCCGTCGGCTGGCTGTCCAGCCTGCTGGCGTGCGAGGCCGCGGCCTGGCTGATCACCCGTCGTTTCAAGGGCGGCCGCCCGGGAACGGCCCGGCTTCGCGCGCTGTTCGCCTGGGCCTCGCTGCCGATCAACGCCACCTGGGCCTGGTTGGGCGCGCTGTTGTGGTGGGAGGGCCCGGGCGACACCCGCCTGGGCGCGGTGGCGATCTGGTGCGGTCAGGTGATCTACACCCAGAACTTCCGCCACCAGTCTGGTCCGCTGGTGGTGCTGGCCGGCCTGGCGCCGATGGTCTGCCTGGTGATCTTCCCCTTCGTCTTCCTCGAAGGCTCGGGCCCGGAGGTCGTCGCCGCGCGCTGGGGCCTGCTGCTCCTGGTGGCGACCACGGTCAATGTGATGCTGCTGACCGCGCGGCGGCTCGCCGGATGGACGACCTGACTCGCGGCCTCCGCCAGGAACGCGAGAAGGCGCTGGAGGCGGCCCGCGCCAAGTCGACCTTCATCGCCGTGGCCAGCCACGAACTGCGAACGCCGATGAACGGCCTGCTGGGCATGGCCCACGCTCTGGAGCGCTCGGACCTGTCGCCGGCCCAACGCGAGCAGGTCGAGCTGATGATCCGGTCGGGCGACAGCCTGATGCATCTGCTCAACGACGTGCTGGACCTGTCGCGGATCGAGACCGGCCGGATCGAGCTGGCGCCGGCCAACATCAACCCGCGGACCGTCGTGGGCGAGGTCGCCAACGCCTGGCGCGACGCCGCCGCGTTCAAGGGGCTGACCCTGACCGTCACGATCGCGCCGGACCTGCCCGAGACGATCCGCGCCGACGACCTGCGCATCCGCCAGGTGCTGACCAATCTGGTCTCCAACGCCATCAAGTTCACGGCGGTGGGCGGGGTGACGCTCGACGCGAGACCGGCTCTTGGTCCGGACGGGAGGCCCATGGTCTCGATCACGGTCGCCGACAGCGGCCCCGGCGTGCCCGACCACGCCCGCGAGCGGGTGTTCGACAGCTTCACCCAGGCCGACGAGACCGTCTCGCGCGACTATGGCGGCGCGGGTCTTGGCCTCAGCATCGCCCGGGCGCTGGCGCGGCGGATGGGCGACGACCTGACCCTGGCGCCCAGCGAGACCGGCGCGCGGTTCGTGTTCCGGTTCGAGGCGGCCGAGGCGGTCGCCCTGGAGACCGAACCTCGCGACGCCCTCGAAGATGTCCCGGCCCTCGATCAGGTTCGGGTGCTGATGGCCGAGGACAACGCGGTCAACCAGCTGGTCGTCCGCGCCATGCTGGAGCCGCTCGGCGTCGTCCTCACCGTGGTCGACAACGGCCAGGACGCGCTCGAGGCCTTGGGCGACGCCCGCTACGACTGCGTGCTGATGGACATCAACATGCCGGTGATGGACGGCGTCACGGCGCTGGAGGCCATCCGCGCCGGCCGGGTCGGCGCCCAGCCCCCGCCGATCATCGCCCTGACCGCCTCGGCCATGGCCGGGGATCGCGAGCATTTCCTGGCCCTGGGCTTCGACGACCACCTGGGCAAGCCGATCCGGCCCGCCGATCTGGTCATGGTCATCGCCTCGGCGGTCGATGGGACCAGCGCGGCCCGGCTGAGGGGCGCGGCCTAGCTCAAGGCTTGGCCTTGCGCTCGAACGGCGCGCTAAAGGCGCCCAACGTCACCGTCCCGTGGTCGGCGTCGCTGAACACCAGCCGCAGGTCCTGGGACAGGATGAAGAACTCGCGCGGCGAGGCCGGGTAGAGTGGATCGACCACGCCCTTCCAGATCTCGGCCACCAGCCGGTCGCCGTCGCGACGGATCTCGAAATCGCCGGGCCCCTTGATCGTGAAGGTCCCCACGAACCGCGCCTGGTCGGCGATCGCGACCTTGGCGACCTCACGTTCGACCGGCTGATAGTCGGGCCAGCCGTATTCGGCGGCCACCGCGCGGACGATCTCTTCGCCGAGCTGGTAGCCCTGGTCGCCGTTGGTCATCACCACGACGCCGTCGCCGTCCGGATAGCCGACCAGGGTGGCCTTGTAGCCGGCGTTGGAGCCGTCATGGGCGAAGTACTTGCGGGGGCCCACACCGCCGATGTTCAGGCCAAGACCGTAGCCGCCCTTGACCGGGGTCAGCATGGTCTTGGTCATCTCGGGCGACAGCACGCCGTCGGCGCGCCCGTTGGCCGAGCGCTGCAGGTCGATCACGAACCGGGCGAGATCCTCGGCGGTGGTCCACAGACCGGCGGCCGCCATCTCGGGATAGGTGTGCGGCCCTCCGGCGATGGGGACGCCGGCGGCGTCGTGCGGCCAGGCGACCTTAGCCAGGCGCGCGGCGTCCAGCGGCTGGTCCTCGGTGCTGTGGCTCATGCCGATCGGCTTGAAGACGCGATCTTGCACAAGCGCGGGGAAGGACTGGCCGGTGGCGTCGACCATCATCTGCTGGGCGATGGAATAGCCGCCGCCCGAATAGCGGTAGGCTTCGCCCACGGGCTGGTCGACCATCACCGGCGCGGAATTGGCGGGCGGCGCGCCGCTCAGCACCTGGGGCAAGGTCGGAACCGCCTCGCCCGCGGCGTAGCCGGCGAAGCCGTGCACCGTCGTTCCGGCCGTGTGCGACAGCAGCGCCCGCAAGGTCACGGGCTTGCTCGCGGTGAAGGGGCTGGGCGGCAGGGTCCAGGACTTCAGCGTCGCGTTGACGTCGCTATCGAGCGACAGCTTGCCCTCCTGGACAAGGCGGAGGGCGACCATGGCGGCGACCGGCTTGCTCACTGAACCCGCCTGAAACAGCGTCTCGGCCGTTACGGGCGCGCCGCCCGTCCGTGTCACGCCGAACCCGCGGGTCCATTCGACCTTGCCGTCGTGGATGACCGCGATGCTGACGCCGGGGACCTTCAGGGCCGCCATCTCGTCGGCCAGGGCGCGCTTGACCGGCGCGCCCTTGATCGTCACCGCCGGCCGCAGGCCCGAGGTCACCGCCTCGATCCGACTCGAAACATCCGGCGCGGCCGCGGCGCTGGAGGCGGCCATCAAGCTCGCGGCCAGGCAGAGGCGGATCAGCGGTCGGTTCATCTTGAATCCCTTTGTGCGAAGGGATTAGCGACGTTCGGCGGAGGGGCCGTCAATTTAGGGTTTTGTAATTCACGCCTAGCGTGGACCCTACCCCATGGCTTCCGCCAGCGCCCGGGCCTCGTCCTCGAAGGCGCTGACGGTGTCGACCTTGCGCCAGGCGATCTCGCCCGGATCGCGGGCCAGCTGGTTCTCCAGCACCGCCACGTCGGCGTCGGAGGCGTCGTTGACGCGGGCGGCGACGCGGGCGCGCAGCACCTCCGGTGGGGCTTCCAGCCAGACGCCCTGGAAGGCGACGTCGGCGGACTTGGCGAGGGCCTCGGCGCGGGCGCGCTCCTCGGGCTTGAGGAACACCGCGTCCAGCACCACCGAGCGGCCGGCCTTCAGGCACAGCGCCGCGTCGTGGAACAGCTGGTCGTAGGTCTTGGCGCTCATCTCCGGCGTATAGGCCTCGCGCGGCAGGCGCTGCAGAGACGGCACGCCCCACAGCCGCTTGCGGATCTCGTCGGTGCGCAGGACCACGGCGCCGGGCGCGGCGCCCAGGCCCGGCGCGCAGACCCGCGAGAAGGTCGACTTGCCCGAGCCCGACAGGCCGCCGGCGGCGATCAGGCTGACCGGCCGCGGGGCCAGGTGCTCCAGCGCCGTCTGCAGATAGGCGCGGGCGGCCTCGTCGTCGCCGGTATAGGCCCAGACGTGGGTGCGCACGGCGGCGCGGACGCTCAGCATCAGGGGCAGGGCGGCCAAACCGGTCCACAGACCGTCGCCGAACGACCGGGCCGCCTCGTCGAGATAGGCGTTCAGCACCCGGCCGGCGGCGTCGCGGCGGCGGCGGAAGTCCAGGTCCATCAGCAGGAAGGCCAGGTCGTACTGGATGTCGATGTCCGACAGGGTGTCGTTGAACTCGATGCAGTCGAACAGGATCGGCTGGCCGTTCTCGATCAGGATGTTGCCGAGGTGCAGGTCGCCGTGGCAGTGGCGGGCGAAGCCGTCGGCGGCGCGGGCGTCGAGCAGCGGGCCGAGGCGCTCCAGGGCGAGGTCGGTCTCCTGCACCAGGCGCTCGACGGCCTGCTTGCCCAGGCGGGGCGCGAGGCCGCGCAGCAGGTTGGCGTTGGAGCGGATCGTGTAGCCCAGGGCCGAGACCCCGCCGCCTTGCGGACGTAGGCTCGATCCGGCGTGGAAGCGCGCCACGGTGCGGCCCAGCGAATCTTCCAGCGCGTCGTCGATCGCCCAGGGCTGGGTCGCCAGCACGCCGTTCTGGTCGAAGCGGCGCATTTCCAGCAGGTACTCGACGATCTCGCCGTCGCCGTCGAGCTCGACCCCGCCGTCGGCCATGCGGGTCAGGCGGCGCACCTCGCGATAGATGTCCGGCGCGGCGGCGCGGTTGAAGGTCAGCTCGCGCTCCAGGGCCCAGCGGCGCAGCTCCAACGTCGAATAGTCCAGGAAGCCGAAGTCGACCGGCCGCTTCACCTTGAAGGCCGAGCCGCCAATCAGGAACACGCGGGCGCACGAGGTTTCGATCGTGCTTTCCGCGCGCTCGCCAAACCAGGCGGCCACTTCCTGTTCGCGCGCGGCTTCCGCGTCCTTGATCACGCTTTCGATCCCGTTCTTGCGCCCACAAACCAGGCGAAGGCGCTCCTTAACCGAAACAGAACGCGAAGTCCTCTCGCGCGACCCTTGCTTACCCCTCATTTTCGCGGCTAGATTGCATCGCAAATCAAACAGCGAGTTTCCCCATGCTCGTCGGCGCAGGTCTGAAGCGGTCGGGTCACAAGCGGGAGGAGATCCTCGCCTCCGCCAGGGCGCTGTTCCTCCGCGAAGGCTATGCCGACGCGGGCATGGAGGTGGTGGCCCGCGCGGCGGGGGTCTCGACGGCGACGCTCTACGCCTACTTCCCGGGCAAGGCGGACCTGTTCCGGGCCATCGTCATGGAGACGGTGAGCGGCGTGGCCGCGCCGGTCCGCGAAGCCGTTCGGATCAAGGGCGACGCGCGCACCCGGCTGACCGCCCTGGCTTGCGCCTACGCCAACTTCTTCTCGCGTCCGGACGCCCGGGCGCTGTTCCGGGTGGTGACGTCCGAGCGGCGCCGCTTCGAGGACGTGGCCGAATACCTGCTGCAGAGCGCCCGCGACGAGCTGGGCGGCGCGGCGATCGCCGTGATCAACGACCTGGTCAGGACCGGCGAGCTGAAGGTCGAGAAGGCCTCCTGGGCGGCCAGCCAGCTGATGGGCATGCTGGACCACGTGACCCTGGTGCTGGGCCTCTCGGCCGGCGACGAGGTCCAGCCCCGCCGGCCCCTGCGAGAGATCGCAGAGGACGCGGTGGAGACCTTCCTGGCGCGGTACGCGGTGCGGGGGTAGGGGCTCCATAGTCCACCACAAGCAAACAGCATCGCCTTCCTGGGCCTTGTGCCCAGGACCCATGCTCGAAGGCAGTCTCGTCGTTTGGGATCATCGCAGCGGCTAGTCCCAGCCTGCACGTCTGGCGCAACAGTCTCGGAACTCTGGGTCCTGGGCACAAGGCCCAGGAAGGCGATGATTTTAGGCTGGTTGCGCTGATATCGACCGGCTGATTAGAGCGCCTCTATCGCCGTTCCACCTGGCTGACATCGCGCACCGCGCCCTTGGCGGCGTTGGTGGTCATGGCCGCGTAGGCGCGCAGGGCCGGGCTGACCTCGCGCTGGCGGTTCTTCGGCTTCCAGGCGTCGGCGCCGCGGGCCAGCTCGGCGGCGCGGCGCTGGGCCAGGATGTCCTCGGCGACCTCCAGGGTGATCCCCCGGTTGGGGATGTCGATCAGGATCGAGTCGCCGGTCTCGACCAGGGCGATCAGCCCGCCTTCGCCGGCCTCGGGCGAGACGTGGCCGATCGACAGGCCGGACGTGCCGCCCGAGAAGCGGCCGTCGGTGATCAGGGCGCAGGCCGCGCCCAGGCCCTTCGATTTCAGATAGGTGGTCGGGTACAGCATCTCCTGCATGCCCGGGCCGCCCTTGGGGCCTTCGTAGCGGATCACCACGACCTCGCCGGCCACGACCTGGCCGCCCAGGATGCCGCTGACCGCCGCGTCCTGGCTCTCGAAGACCCGCGCCGTGCCGCGGAAGGTCAGGATCGACTCGTCGACCCCGGCCGTCTTCACGATGCAGCCCTCGGGGGCCAGGTTGCCGAATAGGACGGCGAGGCCGCCATCCTTGGAGAACGGGTGCTCGACCGAGCGGATGACGCCCTTTTCGCGGTCCAAGTCCAAGTCCTCCCAGCGAGCGGCCTGGCTGAAGGCGACCTGGGTCGGCTTGCCGCCCGGCGCGGCCTTGAAGAACTCGTGGGCGGTCTGGCTGTTGGTGCGACCGATGTCCCAGCGGGCCAGGGCCTCGCCCAGGGTGGCGGCGTGGACGGTCGGCTGGCTGGCGTCGATCAGGCCGCCGCGCTCCAGTTCGCCGAGGATGGCCATGACGCCGCCGGCGCGGTGGACGTCCTCCATATGCACGTCGCTCTTGGCCGGCGCCACCTTGGACAGGCACGGCACGCGGCGCGACAGGCGGTCGATGTCGGCCATGCTGAAGTCGACCCCGCCCTCGTGGGCGGCGGCCAAGAGGTGCAGCACGGTGTTGGTCGAGCCGCCCATGGCGATGTCCAGGCTCATGGCGTTCTCGAACGCGGCCCGGGTGGCGATCCCGCGCGGTAGGGCGGTGGCATCCTCCTGCTCGTACCAGCGCTGGCACAGATCGACGACCAGGCGGCCCGCTTCCTTGAACAGGGCTTCGCGGTCGGCGTGGGTGGCCAGGACCGAGCCGTTGCCGGGCAAGGAGAGGCCGAGCGCCTCGGTCAGGCAGTTCATCGAGTTGGCGGTGAACATGCCCGAGCACGAGCCGCAGGTCGGGCAGGCGGCCTTCTCGATCGCCGAGACCTCTTCGTCGGAATAGCTGTCGTCGGCGGCCACCACCATGGCGTCGACCAGGTCCAGGGCGCGGATCTTGCCCTTCACCTGCACCTTGCCGGCCTCCATCGGCCCGCCCGAGACGAAGACGACCGGGATGTTCAGGCGCATGGCGGCCATCAGCATGCCTGGCGTGATCTTGTCGCAGTTCGAGATGCAGACCAGCGCGTCGGCGCAGTGGGCGTTGACCATGTACTCGACGCTGTCGGCGATCAGGTCGCGGCTGGGCAGGGAGTACAGCATGCCGCCGTGGCCCATGGCGATGCCGTCGTCGACGGCGATGGTGTTGAACTCCTTGGCCACGCCCCCGGCCGCTTCGATCTCGTGGGCGACCAACTGACCCAGGTCCTTCAGGTGCACGTGGCCGGGCACGAACTGGGTGAAGCTGTTGGCGATGGCGATGATCGGCTTGCCGAAGTCGCTGTCCTTCATGCCGGTGGCGCGCCAGAGGCCGCGGGCGCCGGCCATGTTGCGGCCGTGGGTCGAGGTGCGCGAGCGATAGGGAGGCATGGTCAAATTCCAGTGTCGGTCGTGGGGTCTTTTACGGCGCCCGCGCTCGATCGAAAAATATATTAGTCGGCTCCGATTAAGTCGCTAAGCCTATCGCCATGGACATCCGCCAGTTCCGCCACTTCGCCGCCGTGGCCGAAAGCCTGCACTTCGGGAAGGCCGCCGAGCGCTTGGGCATGACCCAGCCGCCGCTCAGCCAGTCGATCCTGGCGCTGGAGAAGGAGTTGGGCGCGCCGCTGTTCGCGCGGACCAAGCGCAGCGTCGAA
Organism: uncultured Caulobacter sp.; assembly: GCF_937900395.1. Taxonomy (GTDB): domain Bacteria; phylum Pseudomonadota; class Alphaproteobacteria; order Caulobacterales; family Caulobacteraceae; genus Caulobacter. The sequence goes on along the minus strand of NZ_CALCDX010000219.1, from coordinate 10,379 downwards.
CTGACCCCCTTGGGAGAGCAATGGCTGCCGCATGTGCTGGACGCCCTGGCCGCCATCGACGCCTTGCCCGAGACGGCGCGCCGGCTGCGGGACGGCCAGACGGGCTACCTGACCCTGTCGTTCGTCAGCACCGCCGACTACAGCGTTCTGCCCGATCTCGTCCGCCGCTACGCCGAGGCCTATCCGGACGTCGAGATCCGTCTGGTCGAGGCGACCAGCGACGTGCAGATCCCGGCGGTGGTCGCTGGCGAGCGCCACGCGGGCATCATCATTCCGCCGGCCGAGCGGGCCCTGCCCGAAGCCCTGGCCTATCACCGCCTGGTCTCCGAACCCCTGGTCGCCGCCGTCCCCGCCGCCTGGATCGCGGACGGGCGGTTGCCGATCACGGACGGCGTCCTGGCGCCCGAGGCGTTACTGGACGCGCCGCTGGTGCTGTTCCCCCGCACCGTCGCGCCGGCGTTCCACGACCTGGTCACCGGCTATTTCAGCGCGCGAGGCCGGCCGGCGCGGATCGTCCAGGAGGCCATCCAGATGCAGACCATCATCAGCCTGGTCTCGGCGGGCCTGGGCCTGGCGCTGGTCCCGGCCTCGCTCAGGAACCTGGCGCGGGCGGGCGTGGCCTATGTCGAGCTCGCGGCGCCGCCCGTGCTGGAGACGGGGCTTGTGTGGCGGCGGGAGGATGACGCGCCGACGTTGCGGGGGTTGTTGGGGCTGGTGGGGGTTTGAAGATCCTCCCCCGCGATGCGGGGGAGGTGGCCCAGAGGGCCGGAGGGGGCTAACGCTGCGTTCGTGTGGCTTGCCTCCTCAGTCGCTCCGCGACAGCTCCCCCGCATCGCGGGGGGAGCATCTTGATTGCCCCTACCCCTCCGCCCAGGCCTTGATTAGCTGGTGCGCGATCGCCAGGGCCGGCGGGGCGAAGAGGCCGCCTTCGAACTCGCCCTTGATCAGGCGGATCGCCTCTTCCTTGGTGAACCAGCGAACTTCCTCCAGCTCGGTCTGGTCCGGCGCGGCCTCGTCGCTGTCGACATCGGCGATCATGCCGATCATCAGCGAGCTAGGCCACGGCCAGGGTTGGCTGGAGTGGTAGCGGACGGCCGTCGCCTTCAGGCCGGCCTCTTCCTGGAGCTCGCGGGCGCAGGCCTCCTCGATGGTCTCGCCGGGCTCGATGAAGCCGGCCAGGGCCGAGAACATCCCGGGCGGCCAGGCGGCCTGGCGACCCAGCAGGCACTTGCCGTCATGGACAGCCAGCATGATCGCCACCGGGTCCGTGCGCGGGAAGTGCTCGGCGTCGCAGGCGGGGCAGACGCGCTTCCAGCCGCCGTCGGCGACCTCGGTCTTCTGGCCGCAGGCGCTGCACCAGCGGTGGCGGCGGCGCCATTCGAACATCGACTTGGCCGTGGCCAGGATGCCGGCGTCCGCCGGCGGCATGCTGGCGGCGGCCCCGCGCAGCTCCTCGAAGCGGCCCAGCCCCTGCAGCGGTCCCTCGGCGGGGTCCGCCGGCCCCTCGATGTCGACCGCGAAGACCGCGATGTCCTTCCAGAGGCCCATGTAGAGCAGCTTCTCATTCCCGCCGGCCAGGTCCTGGGCCATGTCGGCGCGGAGGTAGGCGATCTGCACGCCTTTCGGCTTGCCGTCGGCGTCCAGAATGTCCTCGACCAGCGGTTTGCCGTTCCACAGCGCCACGGCCAGCGACTCCGAGTCGGCCAGCTTTTCGGCGATGAACGCCTCGTCCCCGCGCCGCTCGCTGTCGCGGTTCAACGGGTTGCCGGCGAAGGTGTTGGTGATGATCGAAAGGGCCATGCGCCACTGTGTAGCGTGAGCAGAATGACTCGTCAGCCTTGCATCCTGCGCGATGAGTCGCGATATAGGCCTCGGAGATCGGCTCGGACGAAGTCCTCGCCAACCTGGTCAGGGCCGGAAGGCAGCAGCCACAACGAGATCCCCTTCGGGTCGCTGTCCGGTCTCCACCTTCCCCTACAATCGAGACAAATCTGTCAGCAGATGCGCTTGCGCGCGGGCGTGAGGCTTTTGCTGCGCCCTTCGCCCCACTACACTGAAGACCATGGCCGACCACGACGACCTTTCGCCTGATTCCGCGCCGCCGTGGGACGAAGCGCCCGCTGAACGCGACGAGAACACCGCCGACATCTTCGGCGGACCTCCGGCCGCGCCGGCGGCCGAAGAGGCGCGTCCGGTCGTCGAGGCCCCTCCCGCCGAGACCGGCGACGCCTACACCGTGCTGGCGCGGAAGTATCGTCCTCGCACCTTCGAGGACCTGATCGGCCAGGAAGCCATGGTCCGCACGCTGGCGAATGCGTTCTCGACCGGCCGCATCGCCCACGCCTTCATGCTCACCGGCGTCCGCGGCGTCGGCAAGACCACGACCGCGCGCCTCTTGGCCCGGGCGCTGAACTACGAGACCGACACCGTCAAAGGCCCCTCGGTCGACCTGACCACCGAGGGCTACCACTGCCGGGCCATCATCGAAGGCCGGCACATGGACGTGCTGGAGCTAGACGCCGCCTCGCGCACCAAGGTCGACGAGATGCGCGAGCTCTTGGACGGGGTGCGCTACGCCCCGGTCGAGGCGCGCTACAAGGTCTACATCATCGACGAAGTGCACATGCTGTCGACGGCGGCGTTCAACGCCCTGCTGAAGACGCTGGAAGAGCCGCCGCCGCACGCCAAGTTCATCTTCGCCACCACCGAGATCCGCAAGGTCCCGGTCACGATCCTGTCGCGCTGCCAGCGCTTCGACCTGCGCCGGGTCGAGCCGGACGTGCTGGTCAAGCACTTCGACCGCATCGCCGCCAAGGAAGGCGCGCGGATCGAGATGGACGCCCTGGCCCTGATCGCCCGCGCCGCCGAGGGCTCGGTGCGCGACGGCCTGTCGCTGCTGGACCAGGCCATCGTCCAGACCGAACGCGGCCAGACGGTCACCGCCACGGTGGTGCGCGACATGCTGGGCCTGGCCGACCGCGGCCAGACCATCGCGCTCTACGAGCACCTGATGGCCGGCAAGACCAAGGACGCGCTGGAAGCGTTCCGCGCCCTGTGGGGCTTCGGGGCCGATCCGGCGGTGGTGATGCTGGACGTCCTCGACCACTGCCACGCCTCGGCGGTGTCCAAGGCGCTGGGCCCCGACGCCCTGTCCATGCCCAAGGAGCAGGCCGCCCGCCTGGCGGCCATCGGCGCCCACACCTCGGCCGGCACGCTGTCGCGCTTGTGGCAGATGCTGCTGAAGGCCCATGAGGAGGTGCGCCGCGCCCCTGACGCCATGGCGGCGGCCGAGATGGCCCTGATCCGCCTGTGCTACGCCGCCGACCTGCCCGGTCCGGAAGAGGCGCTGAAGGCGCTGCGGGACGGCGCCCCGATCGGCGGCGGCGGCCCCGGTGGCGGCGTGTCGGTCGGCGGCGGCGCGGGCGGGGCCACGGCCTCGGCCCACGCGCCCATGACCATGGCCGCGCCCGGCGCCCAGGCCATGCCGGTCCTGGCCTCGTTCGAGGACGTCATGGCCCTGATCGCCGCCAAGCGCGACATCGGTCTGCGCCTGGACGTCGAGCAGTACGTCCGGCCGATCAACTTCCGGCCAGGCGCCATCACCTTCGAGGCCGCTCCTGGCGCGCCTGGAAACCTGGCGGGGCGTCTCGTCCGCTTCCTGAAGGAGCACACCGGCCAGCCTTGGCTGGTCGCGGCCGAGGGCGGCGGCGGGGCCGAGAGCATGATGGAGCGCCAGAAGCGCGAGGAGCGCGAGGCGCTGGAGGCCATCAAGAAGGACCCCTTCGTCGCCTCGGTCCTGTCGGCCTTCCCCGGCGCCGAGATCGTCGAGATCCGCAAGGTCCTCACGCCCGAAGCCGCGCCGCTGGAGCCGGACGAGGAAGAGGGCTGAACTATTCTCCCTTCCCCCTTGATGGGGGAAGGGCGGGGATGGGGGTGATTTCTGCTTTTCCGGCCGTGCGCCGCATCGATCGCAGCATCACCCCACCCTACCCCTCCCCATCAAGGGGAGGGGAACGCGATGTGAGAGTTGGAGACCAAGACATGAAAGACCTCGGCGGCCTGATGAAGCAGGCCCAGGCCATGCAGCAGAAGCTCCAGGACGCTCAGGCGCGCCTGGCCGAGAGCACCGTCGAAGGCACGTCGGGCGGTGGCATGGTGACGGTGACGCTGAAGGGCACGGGCGAGCTGGCCAAGGTGACGCTGGACGAAAGCCTGATCGAGCCGGGCGAGGGCGAGGTGATCGCCGACCTGATCGTCGCAGCCCACGCCGACGCCAAGAAGAAGCTGGACGCCAAGCAGGCCCAGCTGATGCAGGAAGCCGCTGGCCCGATGGCGGGCCTGATGGGCGGCCTGCCCGGGATGAAATTCTAGGCTCGGAGTTCTAGCGCCAATAGCCTCGTCATCCCGGAAGCCTCGAAGAGGCTATCCGGGACCCAGGAGCCGGCGCAGTGCGGTTGCTCCTGGGTCCCGGCTCTCCGCTGCGCTGAGGCCGGGATGACGACGGAATAAAAACAGTCTCTGATCATGATGTTCAGAGCAAAAAGGACCCCATGGCCGCCTCCGCCGGACCCGAAATCGAGCGCCTGATCGCCCTGCTGTCCAAGCTGCCGGGGCTGGGGCCGCGCTCGGGCCGGCGGGCGGCCCTGGCCCTGCTCAAGAAGCGCGACACCCTGCTGGCGCCGCTGGCCGCCGCCATGGCCGACGCCCAGGAAAAGGTCCGCACCTGCTCGGTCTGCGGCTCGCTGGACGTCACCGATCCCTGCGCCGTCTGCGCCGATGCGACCCGCGATGGCCGCCTGTTGTGCGTGGTCGAGGAGGTCGGCTCGGTCTGGGCCATGGAGCGCGGCGGCTCGTTCAAGGGGCGCTACCACGTGCTGGGCGGCCTGTTGTCGGCCTTGGACGGCGTCGGTCCCGACTCCTTGCGCATCGGCGAGTTGGTCGCGCGGGTCGGGGGCGGCGAGGTGGCCGAGGTGATCCTGGCCCTGCCGGCCACGGTCGACGGCCAGACGACCGCCCACTACATCGCCGACCGCCTGGCTCAGACCAATGTGCCGGTGACCATGCTGGCGCGCGGCGTGCCGGTCGGGGGCGATCTCGACTGGCTGGACGACGGCACCATCGCCCAGGCGCTGCGCGCTCGGCGACCGGCCTGACGAAATCCTCGCCCTTGGTCGGGAATCCGGCTGACAGCCTCGCTTTCCCGCGCCAAGCTCCGCCGGCTCGCTTCGGACCGCCGGAGCGATAGTGGAGGGACTGATTTTATGAGCACGCCCGAAGACAAGGCTCCGGAAGCCGAGACCGAAGCCCCGCACCCCGCCAAGGTCGGCGTGGTCGATCGCGGCCACAACGTCACCGGCTTCGGCGGCGAACCGATCAGCGGCATGATCGCCGACCTCGCGGACGGCGACGACTGACTTTGAATTCCCCTCTCCCCCTGCGGGAGAGGGTGGCCCGAAGGGCCGGGTGAGGGGTTTCGCGGCCTAGTCCGGCGCGACCCCTCATCCGTCATCCTCCGGATGACACCTTCTCCCGCAAGGGGAGAAGGAGAACTTCCTCGCAGCACAGACTCCGGCTAAGAACGGAGCATGAACTTCTCCGATCCTTATCCGATCCTGGCCCTCGTCTTCGCCCTGGCCGCCGCGGCCATGGGATTGTGGGCCGTGACCGCGCAGCGCCGCGCCGCCAAGGCCGAGGCCGAGAGCTGGCTGCTGAACGAGCGCCTAGCCCAGGCCGAGGAACGCCATCGGCTGCTCGAGGACCAGAGCGCCACCCAGATCGAGCTGATCAAGGCCCAGGCCGCCCAGAGCGCCAACGCCATCGCCGAGCAGCTGATCAAGCGCGCCGACGAGAACGCCAAAAGCCGCGAGAAGCTGGCCGAGGCCCGCCTGGAGGCTCAGCTGAAGCCGGTCGCCGAGACGCTCGCCAAGTTCGAGGCCCAGGTCACCGCCGTCGAAAAGGCGCGCGCGGAAGAGACCGGCGGCCTCAAGGCCCAGATCACCGCCCTGCTGGAGGCCTCCACCGCCACCCAGGCCGAGGCCCGCAAGCTGTCGGCCGCCCTGCGTCGCGGGGCCGGCGTGCAGGGCCGCTGGGGCGAGCAGACCCTACGCAACGTGCTGGAGGCCGCCGGCCTCAACAGCCGCTTCGACTTCCAGGAACAGTTCAGCGTCGACAGCGAGGAAGGCCGGCGCCGGCCCGACGTGAAGGTCACCCTGCCGGGCGGCGGCGTGTTCGTGATCGACGCCAAGTGCTCGCTGAACGCCTTCCTCGAAGCCCAAGAAGCGACCGACGAGGTGCTGCGCGAGGCCGCCATGGCCCGTCACGCCCAGAGTGTCCGCGCCCACATGCAGGGCCTGTCGTCCAAGGCCTATTGGGACCAGTTCGCGGGCGAGGGCTCGCCCGACTTCGTGGCCATGTTCGTGCCGGGCGATGGCTTCCTGGCCGCCGCCCTCGATCGCCTGCCCGAGCTGATGGCCGAGGCCATGGACCGTCGGGTGGTGCTGGTCACGCCGACGACCCTGTTCGCCCTCTGCAAGGCCGTGGCCTATGGCTGGCGGGCCGAGGATCAGGCCAAGAACGCCGCCCGCATCGTCGAGGTCGGCCGCGAGCTCTACAAGCGCGTCTCGGTGATGGGCGCCCACGCCGGCGCCATGGGCAAGGCGCTGGAGAGCGCCGTGGGCAAGTACAACCAGTTCGTCGGCTCGCTGGAGAGCCAGGTCCTCACCCAGGCTCGCCGCTTCGAGGACCTGTCGGTCGACCACGAAGGCAAGGAAATCCCCGAGCCCGCGCCCGTCGAACAGGCCGTTCGCCCCCTGACCAAGCTGGCCGCCCAGACGGGGACGGGACAATCTCCCACCTTGACCCTCGGAAATGACGCGCCTACCTGACGAGCATCATGGCTATCCGTCGCATCCTCACCGTCGATAACGCCGCCGACCTGGCGGTCCTGAAGAAGATCTCCACCCCGGTGGAGGCCGTCACCGACGATCTGCGCGCCCTGATGGATGACATGTTGGAGACGATGTACGACGCCCCGGGCATCGGCCTAGCCGCCGTCCAGATCGGCGAGCCCGTGCGGGTGATCACCATGGACCTCTCCCGCGACGGCGAGGAGAAGGCGCCGCGCTACTTCGTCAATCCCGAGATCCTGGCCAGCTCAGAGGAGATGTTCGTCTACGAGGAAGGCTGCCTGTCGGTGCCGGAATATTTCGACGAGGTCGAGCGCCCGGCCAAGGTCACCCTGCGCTACATGAACTACCATGGCGAGACGGTCGTCGAGGAGGCCGAGGGCCTGTTCGCCGTCTGCATCCAGCACGAGATGGACCACCTGGAAGGCGTCCTGTTCATCGATCACCTCTCGCGCCTGCGCCGCGATCGCGCCATCGCCAAGGTCAAGAAGGCCCGTCGCGCCGCTTAAGGCTGTCGGCATCGTCGCCGCGCGTTCGTCCTTGGCTTACAACAGCCTGGGAGACGCGCGATGAACCCGATCCTCACCGCCTTCAAGACCTCGCCCGACCGGGGACGCGGTCTCGCGCGCGACATGCCGGTCCGTTGGGCGCTGGAGGAGGTCGGCCAGCCCTACGACGTCCGGCTCGTGACCTTCGCCGAGATGAAGGAGCCGGCCCACAAGGCCCTGCAGCCGTTCGGTCAGATCCCGACCTATGAGGAGCACGGCCTCGTGCTGTTCGAGTCCGGCGCGATCGTCCTCCACATCGCCGAGCGTCATCCGGGGCTGCTGCCCACGGACGCCGAAGCCCGGGCCCGGGCGATCGCCTGGATGTTCGCCGCCGTCAGCACGGTGCAGCCGCCGATCGTCGAGCGCGAGCGCTCGATGCTTCTGGAGCGCGAAAAGCCGTGGTTCGAGGCTCGGCAGCCGGACCTTGAGAAGGAGGTGCGCAAGCGCCTAGAGGATCTTTCCCAACGGCTGGGCGAGGCCGAGTGGCTGGACGGGGCCTTCAGCGCCGGCGACCTGGTGATGGTCACCGTGCTGCGCCGCCCCGCGGGCGCGAATCTCTTGGCCGACTATCCGAACCTCGCCGCCTATGTCGCCCGGGCCGAGGCGCGCCCGGCGTTCCAGCGCGCGTTCGCGGCCCAACTGGCGGTGTTCGAGGCCGCGTCGTCCAGCTAGCGCTTGCGGCCCTGGTCGGTCTCGTAGGGCGTCCCGTCCCGGTGGCGGTAGATGTCCTCGCCGTCGCGCAGGATGAGGTCGATGTCGGGATAGTCGCAGCCGTCGACGTCGGGACGCCGCGAGCCGATCTCCAGCAGCAGCACGTCGCGGTCGGAGCGGTTCTGGAAGTGATGGCCGTTGGCGTCTCCGGCCTTGAAACCGGCGCAGTCGCCGGCCCGCAGCACCGTCTCGCCGTCGTTGTCGACCAGCACCACCTCGCCCTCGACGACCCAGGTGAACTCGTCCTCGGCCGTGTGCCAGTGGCGCTGGCTGGACCACTGGCCAGGCGGCAGACGCAGCAGATTGACGCCGAACTGCGAGAGCCCGACCGCGTCGCCCAGCTTGGTGCGATGGCGATCCAGGCAGGGGGTGTTGAACGGGGCGGGATAGGCCGTGCCGACGCGGGTCGGAGCCGAGGCGAGATCGATCTTGGGCATGGGCGGTCCGTGTATAGGCTTGCCGAGTTTGCGTCCCGACGGAGGGAAGCCTAAAGGCAGGACCATGAACAGCCCCGCGCCCGTTTCCGTCAGCATCGATCCCGTCGCGCTCGCCCAGGCCCTGATCCGCCGCCCGTCGGTGACTCCGGCCGACGAAGGCGCGATGGACACGCTGCAGCGTCAGCTGGAAGCCCTGGGCTTCGCCTGCCGCCGGATGAAGTTCGGCGAGATCGAGAACCTCTACGCCCGGCGCGGGACGGCGCGGCCGAACCTCTGCTTCGCCGGGCACACCGACGTAGTGCCGGTCGGCGACGACGCGGCCTGGACGGCGGGGCCCTTCGAGGCCGAGATCAAGGACGGCGTGCTCTACGGCCGCGGCGCGGTCGACATGAAGTCCGCCATCGCGGCCTTCGTCGCCGCGGTCGCGAACGTCCCCGACCATCCCGGCTCGATCAGCTTCCTGATCACCGGCGACGAGGAGGGCGTGGCCGAGGACGGCACGGTCAAGGTCGTCGAGGCCCTGGCCGCCGAGGGCGAGATCATCGACCACTGCATCGTCGGCGAGCCGACCAGCGCCAACGTGCTGGGCGACATGGTCAAGATCGGCCGGCGCGGCAGCATCAACGCCTGGATCGCCGTGGACGGCAAGCAGGGCCACGTGGCCTATCCGCACCGCGCCGCCAACCCGATCCCGGTCATGGTCGACATCCTCTCGCGCCTGCAGAGCCGGGTGTTGGACGAGGGCTATGCCGGCTTCCAGCCGTCGAACTTGGAAGTGACCACGGTCGATGTCGGCAACACCGCCACCAACGTCATCCCGGCCTCGGCCAAGGCGCGGGTCAACATCCGCTTCAACCCGGCCCATAAGGGCAAGGACCTGGCCGCCTGGATCGAGGGTGAGTGCCGTGACGCCGCCGAGGGCTTCTCGGGCCGCGTCGAGGTGCTGTGCAAGATCAGCGGCGAGGCCTTCCTGACCGAGCCGGGCGCCTTCACCGACGTGATCGTCGCCGCCGTCGGCGACGCTGTCGGCCGCGTTCCGGAGCTGTCGACCACCGGCGGCACCAGCGACGCCCGCTTCATCCGCAGCTTGTGCCCGGTCGTCGAGTTCGGCCTGGTCGGCTCGACCATGCACCAGGTCGACGAGCGGGTTCCGGTCGAGGAGGTCCGCCAACTGGCCGGCGCCTACCAGGCCCTGATCAACCGCTACTTCGCGGCCTTCGCCTGAGACGAGCGGGGACGAGGATGAAGGCGCTCTCGATCCCCGATGTCCTGGCCGAGGTGGCCGTGCTGGTGAAGCCGCACTTCGGCAAGGGCAAGCCCGCCGACTACATCCCGCAGCTGGCCAGCGTGCCGGGGACCAAGTTCGGCATGGCCGTGCGCACCGTCGATGGCGGCGAGCACGTGATCGGCGACGCCGACGAGGCCTTTTCGCTGCAAAGCATCACCAAGGTCCTGGCCCTGGGTCTCGCCCTGAACCGGATCGGCGACGAGATCTGGACCCGGGTCGGCAAGGAGCCGTCGGGCACGCCGTTCAACCATCTGTCGCTGCTGGAGGCCGAGCGAGGCGTGCCGCGTAATCCGTTCATCAACGCCGGCGCCCTGGCGGTGACGGACGTGCTGATGAACGTCACCCGGGACCCGGCCGCGCTGGTCCGCGACTTCGGCGGCTTCCTGTGCGGCGAGCGTCTCGAGATCGATCCCGCCGTCGCGGCGTCGGAGCTGACCCACGCCTGGCAGAACCGCGCCATCGCCAGCCTGATGCGCGGCCAGGGCACGAT
>NZ_CALCDX010000218.1 GCF_937900395.1 uncultured Caulobacter sp. | reverse complement strand
GCGACACCGCCACCTCGGGCGAGATCGTCGTCGCCCTGGTCGGCGAGGAAGCCACCCTCAAGCGCCTGCGCAAGAAGGGCGGCTCGATCGCCCTGGAGGCGGCCAACCCCAAGTACGAGACCCGCATCTTCGGCCCCGACCAGGTCGAGGTGCAGGGCAAGCTGGTGGGCCTGATCCGCCGGTATCACTAGGGCTTCGGCAGGAACACCAAGACCTCTCGAATACCAGGCCCCGACCTCAGGCGAGGATCGGGGCCTTTTCGTTGGGGGGTCTAGAGCCGCCCCTCCTCCGCCAACCGCTTGGCGGCGGCGTCGAAACCTTTCCAGGCGGCCGCCGCGAGAGCGCCGCCCGTGCTGACCCGGCGAACGCCCAGAGCGGCCAGACTGTCGACCGTCATCTCCGGTCCCCATAGCAGGACATTCACCGGCTTGGGCGCCACGCCCTGGACAATGGCCTTGATCTCCTCCGGATCGGTCACCGCGGGCGCATAGAGGCAATCCGCGCCGGCCTCGGCATAGGCTTTCAGGCGCTCCAGGATCTGCCCCAAATCGCGCACCCCGCGCAGGTAGCCTTCGGCGCGCCCGACGAGCATCACGTCCTGGCCCAAGGCGTCGATCGCCCGCCGCGCCGCCTTGAGGCGCTCCACGGCCGTCGGAAGGTCGTATAGGGCCGAACCCGACCAGTCCTCGATCGACAGACCCGCGACGCCGGTGTTGATCGCAAGGGTCACACTCTCGACGACGCCTTCAACGGTGTCGGAAAAGCCGTTCTCGAAGTCGGCATTCACGGGCAGGTCGGTCGCGGCGCACAGCATGCGAAGGTGGCCGATAACCTCATCGCGGGTGATCTGTCCGTCGTCCTTGCCCAAGGACCAGGCCGCCCCAGCGCTGGTCGAGGCCAGGGCCTTGAAGCCCAGCTTCTCCAGGCGACGCGCGCCGCCCGCATCCCAAGGATTGGGCAGGGCGAAGCAGCCCCCGGCGTGCAGGGCGCGAAACGCGGCGCGACGGGCGGCGAACGGGTTGGACATGGCGAGACCTCCAGGCTTTCCGTCGACACCTAGCGGCCTTCGACGTCATCCGCTGTCAGCAGTCGGCTCCACGGGCGATCGCCGCGCAAGGGCTGCGCCCAGACGATCCGCCAGCCATCGGCGCGATGATAGAGCTCGGCCGCGCCGCCGTGCGCAAAATCCTCGGCCGTCAGCAGCACGGTATCGGCGCAGAGCGGCGGGATGCGCTCCGGCGCGGGCGCCCGGATCACCACGATCTCGCTGTTGACGCACAGGCCCGACAAGGTCTCGGCGTCTGGCGCCTTGCGGCTCCAGGCGAGCGACAGCCGCACCGGCGCACCCAAGGCCGGCGCGCAGACCCGCTTTTCGCAGGCGTAGAGGCTCCACGTCGCGGGTATCAAGCCGCGCCGACGGGCCCACAGCTCCGCGCCAAATCGCTTAGCGTCCGTGCGCAGCAGCACGGCGGCGTCGCCAGAGCGTACGGCAGCCGTCGCCCCGTCGGCGGCGATCCAGGCGTCGGGCGGCGCGGGTCTGGGCCAGAGCGCCACGGCCAGCGCCATCGGCGCGCCGATCCAGCGCAGCCGCCCCTTCCACAAGCACAGGAGCATCAGACCCAGAAAGGCGATGACCAGCACCTGGGGCGGCGCGCTGGCGACGATCTGCTGCGCGCCATGCGCGTCGGCGAAGCCGTTGGCGATCGCGAGCATGGCCTCGACGCCCCAGCCGGCCGCCGCCAGGAACGGCGCGCCCAGGCCGAAGGGCTCGAGAAGCGTCCCGATCGCCAGGAACGGCATGATCACGAATGAGGATAGCGGCGCGACAGCCAGATTGGCCGGCAGGCCCCAGACGGCGACTCGATTGAAGTGCTGCATGGCGAACGGCGCGGTGGCGAGGCCCGCCACGAGGCTGGCGGCGACGCTGGCGGCCAGCCAGGTGATCCCGGCCTGCGGCCAGCCGATCCACCAAGGCGTGGAAATCTCCTTGACCGGCCGCGGCCAGCCCTCCGCCAAGGCGACCAGGGCCGCGGTCGCCGCGAACGACATCTGGAAGCCCGGCTCGCCAGCGGTCTCGGGCTTCAAAGCCAAGATCAGGAGGGCCGCGACCGCCAAGCCGTGGAGCGTGATGGCGCGCCGATCGAACAGGATGGCCAGGAAGGCGACGCTGGCCGTGATCGCCGCGCGCTCGGCCGGCGGGGGCGCGCCGGAGATCACCAGATAGCCGAGCACCGCGACGAGCCCAGCGCCCGCCGCGATCTTCTTGCCCGGCGCGCGAAGCGCCAACCAAGGCCATGCGGCGACGCCCAGACGCACCGCGCCGAACACGAAGCCGCCGACGATCGCCATGTGCAGCCCCGAGATCGACAGGATGTGCGCCAGGCCCGAGGCGCGCATGGCGTCGGTCTGTTCCTGCGTGATCCAGGCCTCGTGGCCGGTCACCATGGCCGCGCCGATCCCGCCGCTGTCCGGTCCCATCCGCGCCAGGATCCGCTGGGCGAGGCTCCATCGAAAGGCGTTGATCGCCATGACGACGCGCAGTCGAAGCGGCGGCGGGTCGAGACGCGCCGCCTTCAATTCTCCGATCGTGAAGCCGACGCCGCCGATCGAGTCGAACCACGCGTCACGGGCGAAGTCGTAAGACCCCGGCGCGGCCGGCGGCGGAGGCTGGCCGAGCATGGCCTTGAAGCCGATCGCGTCGCCCGGCGCTGGCGTTTCGTTCCCACCAATCGTCACGCGAATCCGTCTGGGCGTTCGCTCCGGCGGCAAGCCGGAGATCGAGACCGGCGCGATCAGCAAACGCGGCCCGCCTGCGCCGGGACTTACGATATCGACGACGAAGCCGTCCACCCGCCGCACCGCGCGCTCGCCCGTCATGATCGGCGCCGCCACGCGATCACTCCGCACCTTCGCGGCGAGAGCGCCCGCCGCGCCAAAGGCTGCCAGGCTCGCCAGGGCGACGATCAAGGCCGTCGCGCCTCGCGCGCGAAGCAGCCACCAGACGCCGGCGAGCGCCGCCGCGACGGCGGCCAACACCATCAAGGAGGGTTCGCGCCCTGCTTCCAGATAGGCGGCCGCCCCCAGCCCGAAGGCGACCGGCGCCCAGAGAAAAGATCGCACCTCGTTGGCGCGCAGTTCCGCGAGCCCGAGGGCCGCCAGCGCGCCAAAGGAGGGCCGCTTGACCGCCATCCGAGGCGGAAGATCGACAGCTTCCGCCCCTAACACGCGGAAACCACGGGGTTTTTGACAGCTTGGCCAACTTCGCCGCAGCGCGCGAAACCGCTAGGCCTCGCGCGAACCGCCATGCTAAGACGCCCCGCCCAAGCCGCGTCGCGGCTCGCGTTTTTCGACGCCGCCCTGGCGTCCAGCCTTGCAGCCTTGAAGTCCATGTCGAACCCCTCATCCACTGGCCCAAATCCCACGGGCGTCGTCACGCGCTTCGCTCCGTCGCCCACCGGTTTCCTGCATATCGGCGGCGCTCGCACGGCGCTGTTCAACTGGTTATATGCACGTCATACGGGAGGGAAGTTCCTTATTCGCGTCGAGGACACCGATCGCGAACGCTCGACCGAGGCCGCCGTGGCCGCGATCTTCGAGGGCCTCGACTGGCTGGGCCTGAAATCCGACGAAGAGGTAATCTTCCAGCACACCCGCGCGCCGCGCCACGTCGAGGTGGTGCACGAGCTGCTGGCCAAGGGCCGCGCCTATCGCTGCTGGATGACGGTCGAAGAACTTGAGGTCGCCCGGGAAAAGGCCCGCGCCGAGGGCAAGGCGATCCGCTCGCCGTGGCGCGACGCGCCCGAAGGCGACCTGTCAGTCCCGCACGTGATCCGCTTCAAGGGTCCGCTGGACGGCGAGACCCTGGTCGACGACATGGTCAAGGGTCCGGTGACCTTCCGCAACATCGAGCTGGACGACCTCGTCCTGCTGCGCGCCGACGGCGCCCCGACCTACAACCTCGCCGTGGTGGTCGACGACCACGACATGGGCGTCACCCACGTCATCCGGGGCGACGACCACCTGAACAACGCCGCTCGCCAGACCCTGATCTATCAGGCGATGGACTGGGCCGTGCCGGCCTTCGCCCATATCCCGCTGATCCATGGGCCGGATGGCGCCAAGCTCTCCAAGCGCCACGGCGCCCAAGCGGTCGGCGAGTTCGCCGACCTCGGCTACATCCCCGAAGGCATGCGCAACTACCTGGCGCGTCTCGGCTGGGGTCACGGCGACGACGAGGTCTTCAACGACGAGCAGGCGATCAGCTGGTTCGACGTGGCCGACGTGGTCAAGGCGCCCGCGCGCCTGGACTGGGCCAAGCTGAACCACATCAACGCCCAGCACCTGCGCAAGGCCGACGACGTCCGCCTGACCGCGCTGGCGCTCGCCGCCGCCGAGAAGCGCGACGAGCCCCTGCCCGCCGACGCCCGCGAACGCATCGCCCGCACGGTCCCGGAAGTGAAGGAAGGCGCCAAAACCATCCTGGAGCTGGTGGATCACTGTGCGTTCGCGCTGAAGACCCGCCCACTGACCCTGGACGAAAAGACGCAGAAGCAGCTGACGGATGAAACCGTCGAGCGCCTCAAGCGCTTGCGCGACCAGCTGGCCGCCGCGCCGGCCTTCGACGCCGCCACGCTCGAGACCGTGTTGAAATCGTTCGCGGAATCGGAAGGCGTCGGCTTCGGCAAGTTCGGCCCTGCCCTGCGCGGCATCCTGACTGGCGGCGCGCCGGCGCCGGATCTGAACAAGACGATGGCCGCTCTCTCCCGCGAAGAGAGTTTGGGGCGACTTGACGACGCCCTAGCGCCGCGCGCATGAGGCGCTATAACGCACCCGCGAAAACGAAAGTTGGACTGCCCATTCCATTTATGAAGGGGGCCAATTTATGAAGGGGTCTAAGTATGACCGATAAAGCCACGCTGACGATCGGCGACAAGAGCTACGACCTGCCGATCCTCAAGGGCAGCACGGGTCCGGACGTCCTCGACGTCCGCAAGATCTACGGCGAAAGCGACCACTTCACCTTCGATCCTGGCTTCACCTCGACGGCGTCTTGCGAGAGCAAGATCACCTATATCGACGGCGACGCCGGTGTTTTGCTGCACCGCGGCTATCCGATCGACCAGCTGGCCGAGAACTCGTCGTTCCTCGAGGTCTGCTACCTGCTGCTAAACGGCGAACTGCCCAAGGCCGACGAGTTCGCCAAGTTCGAGAACAACATCACCTACCACACGATGCTGCACGCGCAGTTCGACCGGTTCTTCGAGGGCTTCCGCCGCGACGCCCACCCGATGGCGGTGATGACCGGCGCCGTCGGTGCCCTGTCGGCCTTCTACGCCGACAGCATGAACGTCGACGACGCTCGTGAGCGCGAGATCAGCGCCCACCGCCTGATCGCCA
The DNA here is from genome assembly GCF_937900395.1 of uncultured Caulobacter sp. GTDB lineage: Bacteria > Pseudomonadota > Alphaproteobacteria > Caulobacterales > Caulobacteraceae > Caulobacter. The sequence continues at coordinate 45,135 of NZ_CALCDX010000218.1, read as the reverse complement.
AGATGCCGACGATCGCCGCCCGGGCTTACAAGTACACGGTCGGCCAACCGTTCGTGTCGCCGCGCAACGACCTGTCGTACTCGGAAAACTTCCTGCGCATGTGCTTCGCCGTGCCGGCCGAGGACTGGAAGCCGAACCCGGTGCTGACCCGCGCCATGGACCGGATCTTCATCCTGCACGCCGACCACGAGCAGAACGCCTCGACCTCGACCGTCCGCCTGGCCGGCTCGTCGGGCGCGCACCCGTTCGCCTGCATCGCCGCCGGCATCGCCTGCCTGTGGGGCCCGTCGCACGGCGGCGCCAACCAGGAAGCCCTGGAAATGCTGGAGACCATCGGTTCGGTCGACAACATCAAGGACTACGTCCAAGGCGTGAAGGACCGGAAGTACAAGTTGATGGGCTTCGGCCACCGCGTGTACAAGAACTTCGACCCGCGCGCGAAGGTCATGCAGAAGACCGCGCACGAGGTTCTGGGTCAGCTGGGCCACAACAACGACCCGCTGCTGAACGTCGCCCAGGAACTGGAAAAGGTCGCCCTGAACGACCCGTACTTCGTCGACCGCAAGCTGTACCCGAACATCGACTTCTATTCGGGCATCACCCTGCGCGCGATGGGCTTCCCGACTAACATGTTCACCGTGCTGTTCGCTCTGGCCCGCACCGTGGGCTGGATCAGCCAGTGGAAGGAAATGTTCGAGGATCCGACCCGCAAGATCGGTCGTCCGCGTCAGCTCTACACCGGCGCCACGCAGCGCGACTACGTCCCGGTCGAGAAGCGCTAAGCGCCTCGACAGGACCAAGGATCAGGCCCCGCTTCGGCGGGGCCTTTTTCGTTCTAGGATCCGACGGCTCAACGATTGAGCAGGAAACCCAGCACCTCGGCGACGGCGCGATAGAGGGTCTCGGGGATCTCCTCGTCGATCTCGATCGTCGAGAGCGCCTGGGCCAGCACCGGATCTTCCTCGATCGGCACCCCATGCTCGCGCGCGGTCTCGATGATCTTCTCGCCCACCCAGCCCTGGCCGGAGGCGACGACGCGGGGCGCGCTGGTCTCGTCGTGCAGCAGAGCGACCGCGATGCGCGGCCGCGCCGTGGGGCCCGAAATTCCGCTCATGAGGCCTGGTCCACGAAATGGCCCAGCGCCCGAGCATCCTTGACCGGCGGCGGGCCGGAGTGGACGGCGACCTCCGGCGTCAGCTCGGCCTGCCGCAACGCCGCGCCGAGAGCCTCTTCGCCCGCGCGCAGGCGCGCGATGGTCTCGGCGCGTTCGGCCCACAGTGAAACCCGCGCCCGGGCGCCGGTCAGGGTGACCAGGGCGTGCACGGGCCCCAGCGGTTCGACATCGATTGAAAAGCGCACGCGATAGGTCCGTTCGACCGGTCCAACCATGGCCCCGCCCCAGCCGCCGTCACGGGTGATCTCAAACTGCGCCACCGCCACGCCCTGCGGCGTCACGAACGGCACGTCCAGGTTCAGACGCGCGGGCTGTGGACGAGCCTCGCCGGTCTCGGGATCGTGGTGGACCTCCCGCAGCGAGGCAATCTGCATCAGGTCTTGCCGGGCGAGCGCCGCGCTAGCGCCTTTCAGCAAGCGACGGACGATCTCGTCGGGCGCGGCCTGGGCAGGCAAGGCGGAGACCGAAGGGCGCTGTCCGGCCATCGGCCCATCTGCGAAAGGCGGCGGAGGCGTCCCCGGCTTTCGGGAGTCGGCGACCAACCCGCCATAGCCCCGCGCGGCCAGCGGCGCGGTCGCTACCGGCGCCGGAGGACGGCCTTCATCCGTGGCGATCGAAGCGTCGTCTAGGTCCAGCAGCCCAAGAACCGTCTGAGCGGGCTTGGTCGGCGGCGTCGAAGGAGTCGACTTCGAAGGCGCCAGGAAAGCGGCGAAACGCGGTTCGACGGCGTCGTCGGGGGGCTCCCGCGACTGGCCGGCGGCGTGCGCAACCGAGGGCGCAGCCTCCTCTTCCGCCGTCACGGGCGGTTGCGGTTTCGGCGCGGCCGACGCGTGCGGCGGCTCGTCCGGCGCGGCTTCCGAACTCGCCGGCGGCGACAAGCGCGCGTCTTCCGCCGCGACACCTTCCTGTTCCGGCAAAGACGGCGTCCCTGACATTGGCGTCTTGACGGGATGATCGACGTCGGCTGCCTCTGCGGGCTGGTCAGCCGCGATGTCCGCGTCCTGCCGGTGCACCAACTCCTCTATCGGAGCCGGTGTCGTCCGCGCGAGCCAGGCGCTCAGAGCGCCCTTGAAGACCAGCAAGGCCGCCTTCAGATCGGTGTCGGGGGATGCAAGCGGAGCCGCGCCTCCCGTCATGGACGGCCCGCTCCGCGCCAGCCGAGCCTCCAGAAAGACGCCGGACTGTGCGACCGCCTTTTTCAGACCCCGGGGCGTGGACATCTCGAAGACGCGCGGCAGGCGGGCCATCAGGGCCTCGGCGGCGCGCCGCACTTCCGGTGGCGTATCCGGGCGCTCCAGGACCGCGCCGACGTCCGCCATCAACGGCGCAAGACCCGCCTGACGCGGCACCGCATCGGCAGCGGCAAGGCGCACCGCGCGCATCAGGCGGGTTTCCTGCGGCGGCGGTCGCGGCGACGAGGCGCTGGATGCGCCGCCGCCCGATGAGGACGACACCGCCGCGCGTCCGGCGTCCTGGGTCGAGGCCTTGTCGGCCTGCTCCACATTGTGGTGAGGCTTGGCCGCGTCGGCCGAGGGCTTTCCGACAAGCTCGCCCAGCGTATTGGTGACATTGGCCAAGGCGGCGCGGGCCATGGCTTGCAGAACGGCCGAATTCGGCTGGCTCCCAGCCGGCGCGGCAGGAGTCACCGGAGTCAGGGGCGCGGTCGGGTCTATGGCCACGACGACGGCTCCGCGAGGGACGTTATCCAGAGGTTAAGACTCGGACGTAAACCGCCGGTTAACCTTGCAGTGCGCCGCGCGCCGTCAGGAAATCGATCGTCGCGGTCGCCGCCGCCTCGGAGGGGTCGGGCATGCCCCGCCCCATCTTATCGAGCGCCTCGTACTGCTCGGCCGTCTGCCGCGCTCGGCGTTGGGGATCGTCGAGCAGGTCGCCAACCGCCTTCGCCAGCGCTTCGCCCTCGCAGTCATGTTGAATGAACTCGGGCGCGACAGCCCGGCCGGCGGCGATGTTGAACAGCGTGATCCAGCGCGGCTTCATCAGGCGCTTGAGAATGGCGTAGGTGATCGCGCCGGTCTTGTAGCCGACCACCATCGGACGCCCGGCCAGGGCCAACTCAGTGGTGACAGTGCCGCTGCAGGCCAGGGCGACATCGCCGGCGAGGAAGGCGTCGTCCTTCAGCTGCTCGTCCTCGATCACATGCGCCCGGAAGGGCCAGCCCGCGACCCTGGCCTTGACGGCTTCGACGACGGTGTAGGCGGCGGGCACGACCACCACCAATTCCGGGCGATCGGCCTTCAGCCGGTGCACGGCGTCTTCGAAAGCCGGCATCACCCGCTCGATCTCGGATGGACGGCTGCCCGGCAGGACCAGCAGCATCGGCTTCTCGGCCTCCACGCCGATGGCGGCGCGCAGACGATGGGCGTCAGCTTGGTCGAACCGCTTGGCCAGGGCGGAATTGCCGACGAAGACGTTCTTGAGCCCTGCCTCGTCGAAATAGGCCTTGTCCATCGGCTGGATCGACAGCAGCAGATCGACCGCCTTGGCCAAGGTGTGGGCGCGCGCGGGGTGATAGGCCCAGACTTGCGGGGCCACGTATTTCACCAGCGCGATGTCGGGATTGGCCTTCCGCAGGGCCTTGGCCAGTCGGATGTTGAAGCCCCAGCTGTCGATCAGCACGGCGACGTCCGGCTTCTCGCGCACCGCCAGCGCGACGGTGTCGGCCAGCCGCGCCTTGACTGTCGGATAGGCCTTTAGCCCCTCCCAGATGCCCAGGATGGACAGTTGGGCGATGTCGAAGGGGCTCTGGATCCCCTGCTCGGCCATCTTCACGCCGCCGACGCCCACGAAGGTCACCCGATCGCCGAGCCTGGCTCGCAACGCCTTGGCCAGGGACGCGCCCAGCGCGTCGCCGGAAGCCTCGGCCGCGACCAGCATGACCTTCAGGGGCGCGCTCAACCGTCGCCTCGCGGATCGACCCCCAGCACGAAGAGACCTAGTTCGTCGGCGGCCGCGATCACCGCCTCGCGGTCGACCACCAGCAGTCGACCAGCCTCGCCGACGACGCCGGCCAGCCCAGCGCGCGCCGCGCGCTGCAGCGTGGCGACGCCGATCGTCGGCAGGTCGACCTTGGTTTCCTGGATAGGCTTGGGCGCCTTGGCCAGCACCCCGCGCGGGCGTTCGGCCGAGCCCCGGATAGCCTGTGGCAGGTCCGCGACCCGACGGAGCATGGCGTCGGTGCCTTCCTGGGCCTCCACGGCCAGCACCAAGCCGTCGCAGACCACGGCGCCCTGCCCCACGTCCAGCCGGCCGATCTCGCGCGCCACCATCAGCGCCTTGTCGATGTCGGCCATGTGCTCGGCGGCGGGATAGAAGCGGCCGAGGCGCCCCAGAGGCAGGGTCATCTCGCCGACCACCTCGTGCGCACCCTCGATCTCGAAGCCTTCCTTTTCGAACTCGTCGAGCACACGCCGCAGCAGGGCGTCGTCGCCCTGACGCGCGGCCATGATCAGGCCCGGCACGACCTTCAGGCCACGGGCGTCGGGCATCAGGGCGGCAAAGTCCGGACGCTTCACATTGCCCGCGAAGCAGACCACCTCGCAGCCCTCCGCCTTCAGCGCCTTGAACACCTTGCCGAACTCGCCAAGGCCCACGTCGACGCCCGGATAGCGCGCCAAGGCGGGGTCGGCGAAACTTTTCAATCGCATGACCGCGAACGACCGCCCCGCCGCCTCGCAACGGGCGGCGAGCTCGACGGGCAGCGCCCCGCCGCCAGCGATCAGACCCAGCTTACGCATGACTTGAGCCTAGACTTCCCGCTCGGGCAGGCACAGGGGGCGGTTGGCGTCGGCGCGGATGAAGTCGACGATTTCCATGACCTCGGGATTGCCTGAGTGGATCTCGGCCACGTCCTCCAGGCGTTCCTGGAAAGTGCCCTCGTCGGCGAACATCAGGCGGTAGGCGGCGCGCAGGGCGTTGATCGTCTCGCGCGAGAAGCCTCGGCGCTTGAGGCCGACCAGGTTCAGGCCCTCGAGGTGGGCGTGGTTGCCCCAGACCGAACCGTAGGGGATGACGTCCTTGGTCACCGCCGCCAGGCCGCCGATGAAGCTGTAGCGGCCGATGCGCGAGAACTGGTGCGCGGCCGCCAGGCCGCCCATGAAGACATAGTCGCCGATCGCGACATGGCCGCCCAGCGTCGCCCCCTTGGCCAGCACCACGAAGTCGCCGACCGTGCAGTCGTGGGCGACGTGCGAGCCGACCATGTAGAGGCCGTCCGAACCGATGGTGGTCACACCCTTCCCCGAGGCCGTGCCCGTATGCATCGTTACATGCTCGCGGATGATGTTCCGAGGGCCGATGACCAGCTCGGTGCGCTCGCCCTTGTGGCCCAGGTGCTGAGGCGGACCGCCCAGATTGGCGAAGGGATGGACGACGCAACCCTCGCCGAGCGTCGTCGCGCCCTCCACGACCACGTGCGACAGCAGCCGCACCCCGGCGCTCAGCGTCACGTCGGGACCGACGATGCTGTAGGGACCGATCTCGACGTCCGAGGCGATCTTGGCCTCGGGCGCGACCAGGGCGGTGGGATGGATCGTCATGCCTTGGGCCCCGTCTCGACCACCATGGCGGCGAACTCGACCTCGGCGGCGACCTTGTCGCCGACCTTGGCGACGCCCTTGAACTTGAAGATCGACGAGCGGGCGCGCAGCACCTCGACTTCCATGCGCAGCACGTCGCCGGGACGGACGGGCGTGCGGAAGCGGGCGTTGTCGACCGACATGAAGAAGATGGTCTTGCCCTCGGTGTCGACTTCCAGGGACTTGCTCATCAGCACCGCGCCCGTCTGGGCCAGGGCCTCGATGATCAGCACGCCCGGCATGACCGGATTGCCGGGGAAGTGGCCCTGGAAGAACGGCTCGTTGACCGTCACGCACTTAATGCCGACGATCGATTTGTGCGCGTTGTAGTCCTCGGCGCGGTCGACCAGCAGGAACGGATAGCGGTGCGGGATGCGCGCCAGGATCTCGGCGATGTCGATATCGGTCGACGCCGCTTGTTCGGTGGTCTGGCTCATTCGTCGCCCCTCGTCACTCGGCTGCCTGCTCTTCGCGACAGCCAGGCGGTCTCCCGGAGCCACCGCTTCAGCGGCCGCGCCGGGAATCCCGTCCATGTTTCACCTTTCGGAACGTCCTTGAACACCGAGGCGGCTGCCCCGACGCTCGCGCCCGAACCGATGTTCAAATGGTCGGCCACCCCGGCCTTGCCGCCGAAGGCGACGCCGTCGCCCACCGTCGTGCTGCCGGAAATGCCGGTAAACGCCGCCAACACGCAATTACGCCCGATACGGACGTTGTGGGCGACGTGCACAAGATTGTCGATCTTGGTGTTCTCGCCGATCGTGGTGTCGGCGAAAGCGCCCCGATCCACGCAGCTGTTGGCGCCGATCGTCACGTTGTCCTGGATCACGACCCGCCCCAGTTGAGGCAGGTCGACCATGCCGCGCGGTCCGGCGGCGGCGCCGAAACCGGCCTCGCCGATCACCGCGCCCGCCGAAATGGAGACGCGGTCGCCGATCAGCGCAAAGCCGATCACGGCGTTGGGCCCGATCAAGCAGTCGCGGCCGATGATGACGCCGGGACCGATCACGGCGCCCGGCCCGATCCGCGTCCCGCGCCCGACGCGAGCCCCCGGCCCGATCGCCGCGGATGGGGATAGCAGGACGCCCTCCTCAAGGTCCGCCTCGGCGTGGACGGCGCTGGACGCCGGCTCGTGTCGACGCGGCGCGTGGAGACGCGCGGCCGCCGCGGCCCACGCGGCCTGAGGATGCTTGGTGATCAGGGCGGCGCAGGTCGCCGGCAGGAAGTCGCGATGCTCCGGACGCACGAAACATGCGCCGGCGCGCGTCGCGGCGGCGGCGTCCTTGCGCTTGGCGTCCGAGAAGAAGGTGATCGCCTCGGCGTCGGCGGCGTCCAGCGGCGCGACATGGGCGATCTGGCGGTCGCCCAAGGCCGCGTCGGCCAACTCGGCGGCGCCGGCCCGGGCCAACTCGGAAAGCGATGCCGGACCCAGGCTATCGAAGAAACGCGGGTCCGGCATGGCTCCTCACGGCGAATACAATTCCCTTAGGTAACCCCAAAGGAGACGATTCGCTTACTTATTGGTCGGCTGCAGAGCTTGAGCGCCCGAGACCTGTTGGTCCAGACGTTCGCGATCGAAGGTCAGCGTCTTGATGCGGGCGTCCAGGGCGACGACGACGGCATCGGTGATGTCCATGGCCGGGTTGGCCAGCATCACGGAGTCGCGGTCGAACAGGATGCTGCACTTCTGAGCCTGGTAAACCTGACGGATCGGCGTATCCAGCTCTTGGTAGACGCGCGACAGCGCCTTCTGCTCGGTCGCCTCGACTTCGCGCTGACGCAGCTGCGCCTTACGCTGCCAGGCGTTGGCCTTGACCTGCAGGGCGGCGGCCTGCTGCTCCTGGGCGTCCTGAGCCAGGGTGGCCTTCTTGGCGTCGAGACCCTTGGCTTCGTTCTCGAGCGCCGTGCGCTCGCCGGTCAGCTCGGCGTTCACCTGCTGAGCGATGGTCTTCAGGCGGGCGTCGACGGCCTTGCCGACCAGCGACTGACCAACCGCGCGCTTGTCGGAGAAGATGCAGACGCCCGGCAGGGCCGGACCGTGCGTGACGGCCGGAGCCGCGGGAGCGGCGGCCGGCGCGGCCGGAGCCGTCTGGGCCGAAGCGCTGGTCGCGATAGCGAGGGCGACAACGCTGGAAGCGGCCGCGGACAGGAACTTGGACATGTTTATTGGAACCTTGTGGAGGTGGAGAACCGGAACGTTTCGGTTCGGTCGTAGCTTTCCTTGGCCAAAATGCGGCTGATATCGAACCGAATGGGGCCCATGGGGGATTTCCAGTCGATCGAGATACCGGCCGAGGCACGCAGGCCGAGGTTATCCTTGATGTTCGGATCGAAGACGCCAGGCGACTTCTGACGATCCACATCGTCCAGCAGACCGGCCGTACCCACGTCGCTGAACAGCGCGGCCTTGATGCCGTACTGCTCGGGCAGGAAGGTCGGAACGGTGAGCTCGAAGGTGCTGATGGCGTAAAGCTTCGCGCCCATCGAGTTGTTCGTGCTCGAGATGTCGCGCGGACCGATGCCGGCGATCTCGAAGCCGCGGAACGAGGTGCCGCCGCGATAGAAGCGGTCGTTGATCCGGACGTTGTCGCCGCCCCAGCCCTGGATGTAGCCGAACGAACCCGTAGCGCTGAACACGAGGTCCTTGGTGAAACCCCAGTACCAGCCGGCGTCAGCTTCGGTCTTCAGGTACTTCACGTCGCCGCCCAGACCGGCCAGGTCCTGGTTCAGGTCGGCGAACCAACCGCGGGTCGGGTTGATCGGATCGTTGCGCTTGTCGATCCGCAGGCCATAGCCAATCATCGAGGTGATGTACGCGCCGCGCTGCAGGCAGAGGATCTGCGAAACCGAGCCGCTGGTGCAGAGGCTGTCGGCGACGCTGACGTCGTCCTGCCGAACCGTGTAGCGCAGGCTCATCGACGCGTCGTTCGTCAGCGGGAAGCCGAAGCGCACGTCGCCGCCGACCGACTTGGTATCGTACGCGGCGTAGTCCGACAGGTTGTAGCGGAATGTATAGAGGTTCACGCCGGCCACGAGATTGCGGCCGAGGAAGCGCGGCTCGGAGAAGCCGAAATCGATCTGCTGGCGCAGCGAACCGACCGAGGCGCGAGCCCGGAAGTTCTGACCACGGCCGCGGAAGTTACGCTCCGTGATGCCGACGTCCAGCACCAGCTTGTCGACCGAGCTATAGCCGGCGCTGAACGACAGCTCGCCCGTGGGCTGCTCTTCGACCTTGACCCGCAGGTTCGTGCGGTCCGGCGCCGAACCGGGCGTGTCGTCGATATCGACTTCCTTGAAGAAGCCCAGGCGGCGGATGTTGTTCTTCGAACGATCGACCAGCACACGGTTGTAGGCGTCGCCCTCGGCGACCTCCAGCTCGCGGCGCAGGACATAGTCGAGCGTGCGCGTGTTACCCACGATGTCGATGCGATCGACATAGACGCGCGGCCCTTCGCGAACCGAGAACACGACGTCCACGGTCCTGGTCTCGCGGTTCGGCACGTAGCGCGGGCGCACGTCCACGAAGGCGAAGCCGGCCGCGCCCGCCGCGAAGGTCAGGGCGTCGGTCGCCTGCTCGATGCGCTCGTCCTCGTAGAGCTGACCGGCGCGGATCGGCAGGATCTGGGCCAGCAGGTTGCCGTCCAGCTTCTTGAGCTCAGTCTCGACCGTGACCTTGCCGAACTTGTACTTCGGACCTTCGTCCAGGGTATAGGTGACGGCGAAGCCGTTCTTGTCCGGCGCCAATTCGGCCACCGACGAGATAACGCGGAAATCAAAATAGCCGCGGTTGCGGTAGAACTTCCGCAGTTGCTCGCGGTCATACTCGATCCGGTCGGGGTCGTAGTTGTCGTTGCTGGTCAGGAACTTGTACCAGCGGCTTTCCTTGGTCACGATGACATCGCGCAGGTCGTTGTCCGAGAACTCGGAATTGCCCAGGAAATTGATGCCAAGAACCCCGCTTTTGGGGCCTTCGCTGATTTCGAACACCAGATCGACGCGCTTCTGCGGCAGCTCGACGACCTTCGGCGTCACGGTCGCCGAGATGCGGCCCGAACGGCGATAGAGCTCGATGATGCGCTGGACGTCGGCCTGCACCTTGGCGCGGGTGAAGATGCCGCGCGGGCGGATCTGCACTTCGTCCTTCAGCTTGTCTTCCTTGAGGGACGAATTCCCCTCGAAAACCACCTGGTTGATGATCGGGTTCTCGACGACTTTCACGACGAGGTCGCCGCCCTGCATCTCAATCTTCACGTCCGCGAACAGGTCGGTGCGCGCCAGGGTCTTCAGAGCCAAGTCGAGGCGCTGGGAGTCGACCGTGTCACCCGGTTGGATCGGCAGGTAGGACAGGACGGTGCCCTGTTCGATCCGTTCGTTGCCCTGCACGACGATGCGCTGCACCACCCCGGTTTGGGCGGCCTGCGCGAAGGCTTGATGCGGAGCCACCAAGGCCGTCGAACCGAGGAGCAGCGCCATACCCGTGGCGAACGCGGCGCTTTGGGCGCGGAATCTGTTCATGTGACCAATCATGGACGGAGGGCGGGCGTTCACGTGAACAGGCCGCCGATGAATTTGAACACGTCGTAGCGGTTGAGGTCGTTCCACGCCGCGAACAGCATGAAACCCAGGATCAAGGCAAGCCCCGCACGGAAACCGGCCGCCTGAAAGTCCGCTCGCAGCGGCCGCCGGGCCACGGCTTCATAGGCGTACATCAGCAGGTGGCCGCCATCGAGGACGGGGATCGGCAGCAGGTTCATGAAGCCAATGCTGACCGACAGGCTGGCGATCAGCAGCATGGACGAGACGAAGACCCGCAGCGCCATGGTCGCCATATCCGGCGCGCCGGCGGCGCTGGCCTTGGTCACCGCGCCGGCGGTGTGGCCGATGCCAATGATGCCGCTGATCTGATCGGCAGGCAGTTGCCCAGTGACCAGGCGGCCGAGATAGAAGCCGATCGTCTTGATCATGCCCCAGACCTCGACCGTGGCGTCGGGAATGGCGGTCAGGACGCTGGACTTCTCAAGGCGCGAGACGCTGCCCAGCACCACGCCCATGCGGCCTTCCTTGATCCGGCCGCGAATGTCGTCGCGGCTTTCAGCCAGGGCGGGGGTGACGGTGACGTGCTGAACGCGCCCTGCCCGCTCAATCGTCAGGTCGATCGGCATCCTGGCGCGCAAGGAGACATAAGCGCTGACGTCGCCCGCGCCGCGGATCGGCGTCTTGTCCGCCTTCAGCAGGATGTCGCCCGGCAGCAAGCCCGCCTGGGCGGCCGGAGAGTTCGGCTGCACCTCGCGCACGGTCGCTTGGCCGCGCGGATTGCCGATGACGACCAGGAAGGCGGCCATGATCAGGATGGCCAGGATGAAATTGGCCATGGGCCCAGCGACGGCAATCAACGCCCGTTGCCAGACCGGCTTGAAATGGAAGTAGCGGTTGACGGCGGCCTCGCCCTCACGGGCCACAATGGCGCGCTTCATCGCCGAGAGATCATTCTGGTCGGGCACGCTGGCGGCGTTCTCGTCGCCCGAGAAGCGGACATAGCCGCCCAGCGGAATGGCGGCGATACGCCACTCGACGCCCTGCTTGTCTCGCCAAGAGAACAGAGCTCGACCGAAACCGATCGAGAAGCAGTCGATCGCGACCCCACAGGCGCGCGCCACCCAGAAATGGCCCAGCTCGTGGATCGTCACCACGATGGACAGCACGAAGATCGTGGGAACGATGTAAAACAGCACGTCGGTCATGAAATGGCCGGGTCTCCCGATCAGCGCCGATGCTTTTGCGCGACAACCTCGGCCGCAATGCGGCGAGCGCTGGCGTCGATCATCATCGCATTATCGACGGCGTCACCTTCCGCCACGGAGAGCCCACCCAGACTGTTCATACGCTCGAGGGTTCCCGCCACCGCGGCGGCAATATCGAGAAAGCCAATCTTCCGGTCAAGGAAAGCGGCGACCGCGATCTCATTGGCCGCGTTCATGGCCGTCGGCGCGCCGCCGCCGAGACGCAGCGCCTCACGGGCGATGCCGATCGACGGGAAGCGGTCGAGGTCCGGCGATTCGAAGGTCAGCTGGCCGTAGGCGGCCAGATCCAGGCGCGGCGCCGGCCACGGCAACCGGTCGGGCCAGGAAAAGGCGCAGGCGATCGGGCTGCGCATGTCCGGCGGGCCCAGCTGGGCCAAGGTGGAGCCGTCGGCATACTCCACCAGGCTATGGATCACGGACTGCGGGTGGATCACGACGTCGACGCGGTCTTCCGGGGTTCCGAACAGGTAGGAGGCTTCGATCATCTCGAGCCCCTTGTTCATCATCGTGGCGGAATCGACCGAAATCTTGGCGCCCATCGACCAGTTGGGATGGGCCACGGCCTGCTCTGGCGTCGCGAGCGCCATGGCCGCCTTGTCCCAGGTGCGGAACGGGCCGCCCGAGGCGGTGAGGATCAGCCTGGCGACGCGGTGGGCGCAGTCCGGCTGAAGCACCTGGAAGATCGCCGAATGCTCCGAATCAACCGGGATCACGGAGCCGCCCGCAGCCTTGGCGATGGCGAGAAGCGCCGGTCCGGCGCAGACGAGGCTCTCCTTGTTCGCCAGGGCGATGACCGCCCCGGTTCGCGCGGCGGCCAGGGTCGGCGCCAAGCCGGCCGCCCCGACGATCGCCGACATCACCCAGTCCGCGCCCATGGCCGCGGCTTCGATGATCGCGGCCGAACCGGCGGCGGCGCGGACGCCGCTTCCGACCAGGCCCGCTCGAAGGGCTTCAAGCTTGGTTTCGTCTTGAATCACCGCGACCTGCGGTCGCCAGCGCAGCGCCTGCTCAATCAGGCGGCCCACGTTGCCCCCGGCCGTCAGCGCCAGGACTTCGACCGGCGCGCCGGACTCTTCAAAAAGGCTCAAGGTCGAAAGGCCGATCGATCCGGTCGAACCTAGAACCACCACCTTGCGGGGCGAGGTCAATGCGCCCATCCCCAGTGATCGACGAGACGCACGGCGGCGATGACGATCGCCGCGAACATCAGGCCATCGACGCGGTCCAGAAGACCGCCGTGGCCCGGAATGATGTCGCCGCTGTCCTTCACGCCAAAGCGACGCTTGAGCATCGATTCCCAAAGGTCGCCGGCCATGGTCGCCAGCCCCCCCAGAAAGCCCACCAACGCCGCCGCCGGCCAGACGAGCTTCAGCTGGGCGAAATAGGCGACCAGCACGGCGCCGATCGTCGCCGCCACCAGCCCGCCGACGAAGCCCGACCAGGTTTTGTTGGGCGAAATCTGGGGCCACAGCTTGGGCCCCTTCAGGATGCTGCCGGCCACATAGGCGAAGATGTCGGCGAACCATGTGACCACGAACAGCAGCAGCGTCCACCACAGGCCGTCCGGCAGCGAGCGCACCCAGACCAGGGCGATGACGGCGGGCGCGATGTAGACTACGCCGTAAGCCGCGTCCGCGCGGCGCTCGACGGCGCCGCGCGCGATCAGCCCGGCCAGGAAGGCGCCGACCGCGACGACCGCCCAGGCGATGAAGAATTGATGCAGAAAGGCGCCGATCACCGCGACGGCGCAGAAGACGCCGACGACGGCGCCCACGGCGCGGGGGGCCTTGGGCGCGCTGATCTTGCCCCATTCCCGGGCCAGCAGCGCCACACAGATCAGGGCCAAGGCCAGAATCCACGGGCCGCCCAGCCATACGGCCGCCACGACCGTAGGCACGAGCACGGTGGCCGAGACCACACGCATTCGAAGATTGCCCCAGTTGAAGCGCTTAGCCGGCGACGGCGACGTCATCGGCCGCGACCCCTCCATAGCGTCGATCCCGACGGCGATATTCGGCGATGGCGGCCGCCAGGGCTTCAGGCCCGTAGTCGGGCCAAAGCACGTCCTGGAACACGAGTTCGGCGTAGGCGCAGTCCCAGAGCAGGAAGTTGGAAATGCGGCGTTCGCCGCTGGTGCGGACAATCAAATCCGGCGGCGGCGCGGCCGCCGTCGACAACAGCTGACTAAAGGTCTCCTCGGTCAGGTCCTCGGGCTTGGCCTCCCCCCGCGCCACCTTCTCGGCGAAGGCGCGCGCCGCATCGGTGATGTCGGCCTGACCGCCATAGTTGAAAGCCACCTGGAGCACGAACTCGGTGTTGTTCGCGGTGCGCTTCTCGGCCCGCTCGATGACCTCGGCGATGTCGGCGGACAGACCGGTCCGACGACCGATGATGCGGACCCTGACCCCCGCGCGGGCGAGCCGCTCGAGGTCCGATTCCACATAGGCCTTCAGCAGGCCCATCAGCTCGGACACTTCCTGGGCGGGGCGACGCCAGTTCTCGGTCGAGAAACCAAAGACCGTCAGCACACCGACGTTCTGCTCCTGAGCGCCCTCGACGGTGCGCTTCAGAGCGTTGACCCCGGCCCGATGGCCGAGGACGCGCGGCATGCCCCGCTGCTTCGCCCAGCGGCCATTGCCATCCATGATAATGGCTACGTGCAGCCGTTGCTCGGGCGCGCCTCCCCCGGCGCGCGCCGAAACGTCCTGCAAGCCGGTGGTCGGCGACATCCGCTTCAACCTTCCCTCGTCCTCTCCCTACGCGATGGGAAGGGCGATCAGACCTGCATGATCTCTTGCTCTTTGATTTTCAAGGCCTCGTCGATGCGCTTGATGGCCTCGTCGGTCAGCTTCTGGACCTCGGTTTCCATCTTCTTGCGCTCGTCCTCGGCGATCGCGCCGTCCTTCTCGGCCTTCTTCAGGTCGTCGTTGGCGTCGCGACGGACGTTGCGGACGGCGATCTTCTGCTGCTCGGCGTACTTGCCGGCGATCTTCTGGAGATCCTTGCGGCGCTCCTCGGTCAGCGGCGGGATCGGGATGCGCAGATTCTGACCTTCGACGACCGGGTTTAGGCCCAGGCCCGAGGCGCGGATCGCCTTCTCCACCGAGACCACGACGCCGCGATCCCAGACACTGACATTGATCTGCCGCGGCTCGGGCACGCTGACCGAAGCCACCGCATTCAGCGGGGTCGTCGAGCCGTAGGTCTCGACCATCACCTGATCCAGAATGCTGGCCGAGGCGCGGCCGGTGCGCAGGCTGCCGAACTCTTCCTTCAGAGCGGCGACGGCCTTGTCCATGCGATCGCGATAGCGCGACAGGACGGGTTTTTCGGCGGCGGCCATGAGGCTCTCCTCGCTTTTTCGAAATCTAGGCGGCGGCGCGGTCGCTGGCGACCACGGTGTGGGTGCCCTCGCCTCGCAGGACGTTCAGCAGGTTGCCGCGTCCCTTGATCGAGAAGACCACGATCGGAATGTTGCTGTCGCGCATGAGCGCCACGGCCGAGGCGTCCATGACCCGCAGGTCCTTGGCCAGGACGTCCATATAGGTCAGGCGGTCATAGCGTTCGGCCTTCGGATCCTTCTTGGGATCGGCCGTGTAGACGCCATCGACGCTGGTGCCCTTGAACAGGGCGTCACACTGCATCTCGGCCGCGCGGAGGGCGGCGGCGGTGTCGGTGGTGAAGAACGGGTTGCCGGTGCCGGCGGCGAAGATCACCACACGGCCCTTCTCGAGGTGGCGCTGGGCGCGGCGGCGGATATAGGGCTCGCAGACCGTAGCCATCGGGATGGCCGACTGCACGCGCGTCTGGACGCCGATCCGCTCAAGAGCGTCCTGCATGGCCAGGGCGTTCATCACCGTGGCCAGCATGCCCATATAGTCGGCGCTGGAGCGCTCCATGCCCTTGGCCGCGCCGGCCATGCCGCGGAAGATGTTGCCGCCGCCGATCACCAGGCACAGCTCGACGCCCGAGCGCACGATCTCGGCGACATCTTCAGCGACGGATTGGACGGTGTTGGTATCGATGCCGTACGGCGTCTCGCCCATCAGGACCTCGCCGGACACCTTGAGCAGGATGCGACGATATTTCTGGGGCGCGCTGGTATCGGACATGGACCGCTATTCCTGAGTCGTCGGCACGCACATTACGTGCGTTGTACAGAACTGAGATGTGTTTTGCCAACCGGCCTAGCGAGCCAGGTCGGCGGGCGCAAAAAGGGCGCGGCGCGCGTCTAGACGCGCCGCGCCCTGAATGTCTGTCGGGCGCCGAGCGGCGTCCGACGGCAGCCTTAGCCTTGGCCGGTCATCGAAGCGACTTCGGCGGCGAAGTCGTCTTGCTTCTTTTCGACGCCTTCGCCCAGGGCGAGGCGGGTGAAGCCCTTCACCGCGACCGGGGCGCCGAGGGTCTTGGCGGTCTCGGCGACCAGCTGCTCGACCGTCTGGTCCGGGTTCATGACGAAGGCTTGCTTCAGCAGCACGACTTCTTCCAGGAACTTGCGGATGCGGCCTTCGATCATCTTCTCGACGACCGCCGGCGGCTTGCCCGACTCCAGAGCCTGTTCGGTGAACACGGCCTTTTCACGCTCGATGGCGGCCGGGTCCAGATCGTCCGGCGACAGCGACAGCGGCGAGGTCGCGGCGACGTGCATGGCGATCTTGCGGCCCAGCTCGCGCAGGGCGGCCTTGTCGCCGGTCGACTCGATGGCGACCAGCACGCCGATGCGGCCGAGGTCCGGCGCGGTGGCGTTGTGGATGTACGAGGCGACGACGCCGCTCTCGACGGTCCACTTAGCGGCGCGACGCACCATCATGTTCTCGCCGATCGTGGCGATCAGGTTGGTCAGGTGGTCCTGCACGGTCTCGCCACCGGCCAGCTTGGCGGCGGTGATGGCGTCGACCGAGCCGTCAGTGCCGATGGCGGCGCCGGCGATCTGACGGGCGGCGGTCTGGAACAGGTCGTTACGCGACACGAAGTCGGTTTCGGCGTTCACTTCGACGGCCGTGGCGGTTTCGCCAGCGCCTTGCTCGGCGGTCGCGATGGCCACCAGACCTTCAGCGGCGGCGCGGTCGGCCTTCTTGGCGGCCTTGGACAGACCCTTGGCGCGCAGCCAATCGATGGAGGCTTCGATGTCGCCGTTGTTCTCAGCCAGCGCCTTCTTGCAGTCCATCATGCCGACGCCGGACTTTTCGCGCAGTTCCTTGACGAGGGCGGCGGTGATCTCAGCCATCGAATATCTCCAGATTCAAACGGTTAGCGACCGGGCTTTTAGCCCGCCAAATCGATAACGAGTAGGGACCGAGCTTATTAGCTCGGTCCCGTGTCAGGGTCGCGACGGTCCCCGCGCCGGGCGACCGCCCGGCCGGGAACACGTTGGAAATCAGCCTTCGGCCGATTCCGGAGCCGCTTCGGCGGCCGGAGCTTCCGGAGCCAGTTCGCGGGCCAGGGCCGGCTCGACCGGAGCGACCGAGGCGCCCAGGTCCACGCCAGCGGCGGCTTGACCGGCGGCCAGGCCGTCCAGGACGGCGTCGGCGATCAGGTCGCAGTACAGCTGCAG
Organism: uncultured Caulobacter sp.; assembly: GCF_937900395.1. GTDB lineage: Bacteria > Pseudomonadota > Alphaproteobacteria > Caulobacterales > Caulobacteraceae > Caulobacter. The sequence goes on along the minus strand of NZ_CALCDX010000218.1, from coordinate 28,011 downwards.
AGCGCGGGCGGCGTCGTCGTTGCCCGGGATCGGATAGGTGATGCCGTCCGGATCGCAGTTGGTGTCGAGGATGGCGACGACCGGGATGTTCAGCTTGCGGGCTTCCAGGATCGCGATCGCTTCCTTGTTAGTGTCGATCACGAACATGATGTCGGGGATGCCGCCCATGTCCTTGATGCCGCCCAGCGACAGTTCCAGCTTGTCGCGCTCGCGGGTCAGCTGCAGCAGTTCCTTCTTGGAACGGCCTTGGGCTTCGCCGGCCAGGACGCCTTCCAGCTCGCGCAGGCGGGCGATCGAGCCCGAGACGGTGCGCCAGTTGGTCAGGGTGCCGCCGAGCCAGCGGTGGTTCACGTAGTACTGGGCGCAGCGCTTGGCGGCCGTGGCGACCGGGTCGCTGGCTTGGCGCTTGGTGCCGACGAACAGCACGCGACCGCCGGCGGCGGCGACTTCACGGACCTTCACCAGGGCTTGGTGCAGCAGCGGGATCGTCTGCGACAGGTCGATGATGTGGATGTTCGAGCGCGAACCGAAGATGTAGCGGTCCATCTTCGGGTTCCAGCGGTGCGTCTGGTGACCGAAGTGAGCGCCGGCTTCCAGGAGCTGACGCATGGAGAATTCGGGAAGAGCCATTGGGCCTTTGATCCTTCTTCCGGTTGAACCTCCGTGGACACCCCCGCTTCAGACCATTCTGAAGGCGGGACCGGAACGGCGTCGTCGGGATGTCTCCCCGGCGCTGCCGAACGTCCACGTGTGGAATGGCCGCGCAAATAGTCGCTGCGGAGTGAAAAAGCAAGCCCGCGCATCACTTGGGTCCAGGTGAAATATGATCGCCCAGGGCTTGAGGCGGTCGCTCGTCGACGTCGTCCTGAAGTCAGGAGCCCGCGGCGGGGGCGTTCTTGTCCACAGGGACATAGGACGTTGTCGCAAATCTTCCACTTCGCCGTGGCTCACTGACGGAGGTGAGACGGGGAATGGCGATGCTCGCGGTGTTCGACATGGACGGCACGCTGCTGAACGGCGACTCCACGGCCCTGTGGCTGTGGGAGCGCGCCAAGCGATCGCCGCTGCGCCTGATGGCGACCCTCGCCGTCGCGCCGGTGGCGGTTCCGATGGTGGCCCTGCCCTTCACGCGCCGCACGGGCGCTTCGATCCTGCTCTGGATCGCCACGGCGGGCCTGTCGGAACAACAACTGATGGCCTCCTGCGACGACTTCGCCCGAGCCTTCGCTCAAAAACGCTGCGGCCTGGCCTGGAAGCCACAGGCCTTGGCGGCGCTAGACGGCCACGTGGCGGCCGGCGACCGGGTCGTCGTCGTCACGGCCGCGCCGACCTGCCTCGCTAGCGCGCTGCTGCGCACGCTGGATCGACGTGTGGACGTGCTGGGCACTTCGCTCAAGCCCGGCCTCGGCGGCTGGATCGCCAACATCCACTGCCGCAACCAACGCAAGTGCCAGGCCTTGGCCGAGGCCGGCCATGGCGCCCGCTGGGCCTACGCCTATACCGACAGCCTGGACGACCTGCCCATCCTGCGCGCCGCCGACAAGCCGGTGATCGTCAAAGGCGGCAAGGCGGCGGAGCGCCGGCTGTTCCGGGCTGGGCTGATGAATGGACGCGCCGCGGCGTGGTAAGAACGCCGGTCCTCAGCCGGATCGACGCGCCGTGACAGCCAGCCACGGCCGCTGTCCGCCCAGATAGTCGCCGCCAGCATAGCGCTGAATGGATATGGCCTCCCAATCCGCCGAGGCGCGGTAGGCGGCCTCAAGCGCCTCGGCCGATGGATAGTTGAAGTAGCGGCCTAGGCCGTCACGCCCGTCCGTATCGCCGGCCTTATAGGTCCCAACGTGAAGTCCGCCCGGTTTCAGGGCCCGGAAGATCCGCGACAGGATATCGGGAAGCGCCGGTCCGGGCGCATGCAGCAGGCTCGCATTGGCCCACACACCATCATAGGCGTCCAGATCATCCAACTGATCGAAGCGCATCACGCGCACGGGACGCCCCAGCCTGGCCTCGGCCTGTCGGGCCATAGCCTCTACGCCATCCGTGGGATCCACGTGGAAGCCGAGCGCCAGCATGGCCTCACTGTCGCGGCCGTCCCCGCAACCGAGCTCCAGAATGCGTGCGCCGGGGTGAAGTCGCTTCAGAAACCCTTCGAGGAGCCGACTTGGACCATCGCGCGCGGTGGCGGCGTAGGTTTGAGCCTGCTCGGCATAGAACAGCAATGTCGCGTCGTCATAACCGACCACTTGCTCCGCATGGCTGGCGGGCGGCTTCATGATCGGACAAACACATCAGCGCGATCGCCCGCGCGATCCAAAACCGAGCTCTCTTGGCCCGCGTCGCTGACAGGAATCTCAAAAGCCAAGCCCATAACCCGAACCCTGCATATCGATCGTCCAGCCGCTTCGTCCCTTGCACAAGAATAGGAATATTTTCCTATACATCCTCCAGCAGCGCAACGCCCGGCGCGGTCTTCAAGGCTCCGCGCAGAGCGGCATCGAGGCTGTAGCGTCCAGGCAACCGGAGCTCGATCTCACGCCCCCCGCTGATCGCCGCGACGAAGGTGACCTCGCCCCCCTTCTGGGACTGAGCCGGCTCCAGCCGGCGCTTGAGCGCATCGATCTCGGCGGCGGAGGGCGACAGGTGTACGCGCAGGCCCGCCACCACATTCTCGATCGCCTTTTCGATCGGCTCGGCGTCGTCGCCGAAGAAGCGGACCTCGCCATCGCGCGCCTTGGCGCGGACCTTGATGGCCACCGCCTTGCCCGGCTCCAGCACGTCGCGACACTTGCGAAGGGACTCTGGCGGGAACAGCACCTCGTACTCGCCTGTCGGATCCGACAGGGAGACGAAGGCGAACTTCTCGCCGCTCTGCGAAGCGCGCTCCTGCCGGCGGCGGACCATGCCGCACATCCGGAAGGCTTCCATGCCAGCTTCCGCCTGGACCATGGCTTCGGCCAGCATGGCCGTGCGCCGACGGCGCAGCATGCCGACCATGTCCTCCAGCGGGTGGCCAGTCAGATAGAAGCCGACGGCCGAAAGCTCTTCGTCCAGCAGGTCGACCTGGTTCCAGTTCTCGGTCTTGGCCAATCGCGGACGGTTGGCGCCGGAGTCCGAGCCGAACAGGCCGCCCTGCCCGCCCTGGCGGTCGGCGTGGCAGCTCTGGGCGTGAGCGATCAGAACATCGGCCGAGGCCACGATCTGGGCTCGGTTCTTGTGGATCGAGTCGAAGGCGCCCGCCCGGGCCAGGTTTTCGATCGCCCGCTTGTTGACCTGGCGCGGATCGATCCGCTCGACGAAGTCGAAGATGTCGCGGAACGGCCCGCCTTCTTCGCGCACCGCCACCAGATGCTTCATGGCGTCGAGACCGACGTTGCGGATGGCGCCCAGGGCGTACAGCACTTCGCCGTTCTCGACCTCGAAGTCGGCGCCCGAGCGGTTTACGTCCGGCGCGCGCACCGTGATCCCGAAGCGACGGGCGTCCTGATGGAAGACGGCCAGCTTGTCGGTGTTCGACAGATCAAGGCTCATCGACGCCGCGAAGAACTCGACCGGCGTATTCGCCTTCAGCCAAGCGGTCTGGTACGAGATGAAGGCGTAGGCGGCGGCGTGCGACTTGTTGAAGCCGTAGCCGGCGAACTTGGCCACCAGTTCGAAGATCGAGCCCGACTGTTCCTCGGGAACGTTCTTCTCCTTGGCGCCGGAGACGAAACGGATCTTCTGGAGATCCATCTCCTCCTTTTTCTTCTTACCCATGGCCCGGCGCAGAAGGTCGGCTTCGCCCAGGCTGTAGCCCGCCAGGATCTGGGCGATCTGCATCACCTGTTCCTGGTAGACGATGACGCCGTAAGTCTCCTTCAGCACCGTCTCCAGCGACGGATGCAGGGTGTCGACGGGTTTGCGGCCGAACTTGCAGTCGACGAAGGTGTCGATGTTGTCCATCGGGCCCGGTCGATACAGCGAGATCAGCGCGGTGATCTCCTCGATCGAGCCACAGCGCATCTTGCGCAGGGTGTCGCGCATGCCCTGGCTTTCAAGCTGGAACACGCCGACCGTCTGGCCTGAGGCGAGCAGCTCATAGGTCTTGGCGTCGTCGAACGGCAGCTTGCCGAGATCGATCTCGAAGCCGCGCTTCTTCAGGTGCTTCACCGCGCGGTCCAGCACCGTGAGGGTCTTCAGGCCCAGGAAGTCGAACTTCACCAGGCCCGCGCTCTCGACCCATTTCATGTTGAACTGGGTGGCGGGGAGATCCGAGCGCGGATCCTTGTAGAGCGGGGTCAGTTGGGTCAGCGGCCGGTCGCCAATCACCACGCCCGCGGCGTGCGTCGAGGCGTTGCGGAACAGGCCTTCTAGCTGCAGGGCGACGTTCAGGCAGTTGGCGACGTTCGGGTCTTCGTCGCGGGCCTGTTTCAGGCGCGGCTCGATGTCGATCGCCTGGGCCAGGGTCACCGGCGCGGCCGGGTTGTTCGGCACCATCTTGCAGAGGCGGTCGACCAGGCCCAGCGGCAGCTGCATCACGCGGCCGACGTCGCGCAGCACGGCGCGGGCCTGCAAGCTGCCGAAGGTGATGATCTGGGCCACGCGGTCGCGGCCGTACTTCTCCTGCACGTAGGAGATTACCTCTTCGCGTCGCTCCTGACAGAAGTCGACGTCGAAGTCGGGCATCGAAACCCGTTCTGGATTGAGGAAGCGCTCGAACAGCAGGCCAAAGCGCAGCGGGTCGAGGTCGGTGATGGTCAGCACCCAGGCGACCAGCGAACCCGCGCCCGAACCCCGCCCCGGGCCGACCGGGATCCCGTGCGCCTTACCCCACTTGATGAAGTCCGACACGATCAGGAAATAGCCCGGGAAGCCCATCTTCTCGATGATGTCGAGCTCGAACTCGAGGCGCTTCCAGTAGTCCTCCTCGGGCGCCGACAGCGTCAGCCCGTCGAGGCGCATCTTCAGACCTTCACGCGCCTGGTGACGAAGCTCCTCGGCCTCGTTGCGGCCGTCGCCCGTCGGGAAGCTGGGCAGGATCGGCGCGCGCTTGTGCACCATGAAGGCGCAGCGGCGGGCGATGTCGAGGGTGTTGTCGCAAGCTTCCGGCAGGTCGGCGAACAGCTTGCGCATGTCGGCCGGCGGCTTGAACCAGTGCTCGGGCGTGACCCGCCGCCGCTCGTCCTGACCGACGAAGGCGCCGTCGGCGATGCAGAGCAGCGCGTCGTGCGCCTCGTAGAATTGCGGCTTGGCGAAGTAGACGTCGTTGGTGGCGACCAGCGGCACGTCGTTCTCATAGGCCCAGTTGACAAGACCCGGTTCGGCGGCAGCCTGCTTGGGCAGGCCGTGGCGCTGCAGCTCGACATAGAAGCGGTCGCCAAAGACGCGGTGCATCTCGGCCAACGCCGCCGACGCCTCGGCGGTCTTGCCGGCGGCGAACAGCGCGTCGACAGGGCCATCCGTGCCGCCCGACAGCAGGATCAGGCCATCGCTGTACTCAGCCACCTTGGCCCAGGGCACGACCGGCTCGGGCAGTTCGGCGCTGTCCAGATAGGCGATCGACGAGAGCTCGGAGAGATTGAGATAGCCCTGCTCGTTCTGGGCCAGCAGCATCACGGTGGGCGCCCGCGCCCAACGCTCGGTCGGGCCGCCGCCAATGCCTGTCACGGGGATGGCGCAGCCGATGATCGGCTGAACACCAGCGTCCTTGGCGTAGGACGAATATTCGAGCGCGCCGAACAGATTGGCGCGATCAGCCAGACCCGCGGCGGGCATCCCCGCCGCCGCCGCCAACTTGCCGATCTGGTCGGCCTTGATCGCGCCTTCGAGCAGCGAATAGGCCGAGCGGACCCGCAGGTGGACGAAACCGTCTGCCTCCCCGTCCGCCATGACCGATCCTCCGCCTACACGACTCAGGCCACCAGTCGGGCGACCGAGCACATCATCCAGACGAAGCTGACGACAGACACAAGGGCCAAAGACTCACGCGCCACACGGATCATCTGAACCTCCACAGATTTCTTGTTTTGTTCCATATTCCGGTTTTGTTCCGTTCACAAGATGTTCTCGTAGCGGTTCGTGCGTTTTCTGGCGAACGCAAGCGCATGGAACGTCGCCCTATGGTCAAGCCGCGCGGATCACGGCAAATCGTCGCCATGCGCCTGATCATGGACACCGACACCGCCGGCGACGACGTCTTCTCGCTGATGCTCGCCCTCACCCGCCCTAGCGTGGAGGTCGAGGCGATCACCATCGCCCACGGCAATGTCGGCTTCGTGCAGCATGCCGAGAACGCCTTGGTGACCCTGGAGCGTTGCGGCAAGGCGGGTGTGCCGGTCTATCTCGGCGCCGAGCGCCCCTTCACCCGCGCGCCGCTCGACGCCGCCTATGTCTTCGGCCACGACGGCATGAGCGACAGCGGCTTCGCCAAGACCGCGCAGCGGCCGGCCGACGGCCACGCGGTCGACGAGCTGGTCCGCCGCATCATGGCCGCGCCCGGCGAGATCACCCTGATCGCCCAGGCGCCGCTGACCAACATCGCCCTCGCGTTTTTGCGCGAACCGCGGATCGCCAAGGCTCTGAAGCATCTCTGGATCATGGGCGGGACCGACAACGGCGTCGGCAACGTCACGCCGGCGGCCGAGTACAATTTCTATGTCGACCCAGAGGCGGCCAAGATCGTCGTCAACGCCGGCTTCGAGATGTCGATCGTGACCTGGACCGAGACCCTACAGGACGGGCTCTTCACCAGCGCGCGGCTCTCCGAGCTCGAGGCGCTGGGTACGCCCAAAGCCAAGTTCTTCACCGACGTGAACCGCGCCTCGCTGGCCTTCGCGCGTGAAACCGAAGGCCTGGACGGCAGCTTGCACCCTGACGCCCTGACCTGCGCCGTCGCCCTGGACGAGAGCCTGATCCTCGAAAGCGAACAGTGCGTGGTCGACGTCGAGACCATGGGCGAGCTGACGCGCGGCTATCTGAGCGTCTCGCACGCGATCCTGCCGGACATCGAGATCGCCGACCCGGCGCTCAAGCGCCGTCCGCCGAACGCGCGGGTGATCAAACGGATCGACCAGGCGGGCTTCTTCGCGGCGATGAAGCAGGCGCTGCTCTAGACTTCTTGGCGGCTGCGCGCTTCGAGGTGGCCGTCCTTTAGCGCCAGGACCCGGTCCATATAGCGCGCCAGCTCCATGTTGTGGGTGGCGATCAGGGCGGCGACGCCCTCTTGGCGCGCGACCTCGTACAGCGACTGGAACACGGCGGCCGAGGTCGCTGGGTCAAGATTGCCCGTGGGCTCGTCGGCCAGCAACAGCTTGGGACGATTGGCGAGCGCCCGGGCGATCGCGACGCGCTGCTGCTCGCCGCCAGACATCTGAGCCGGCTGGTGGGCGAGGCGATGACCTAGGCCAAGGCCTTCCAGCAGTTCCTTGGCGCGCGCCTCGGCCTCGCGCTGGCTCTTGCCGGCGATCGAGAGCGGCAGGGCGACATTCTCCAGAGCCGTGAACTCAGGCAGGAGGTGGTGGAACTGGTAGACGAAGCCTACCGTGCCGAGGCGGATGCGCGTGCGAATCCGCTCCGAGAGCTTGGTGCAATCACGCCCCTCCAGCGTCACCGCGCCAGCGTCTGGATGCTCCAGCAATCCTGCCGAATGCAGCAGCGACGACTTGCCCGAGCCGGAAGGGCCGATCAGCCCGACCACTTCGCCGGGATAGACATCGAGATCGACGCCGCGCAGCACCGGCAGCGAGCCGGCCTCGGTCTTGTAGACGCGCTCGACCCCGCGCAGGGCCAAGATCGGATTACTCATAACGAAGCGCCTCCACCGGATCGAGACGCGAGGCGCGCCAGGCGGGCGGCAGGGTCGCCAGGAGGCTCATCAGGGCCGAGGCCGTGACGATGCCGGCGACCTCGATCCAGTCGATCTTCGCCGGGATGTGCGAAAGCATGTAGACGTCGGCGCTGAACACAGCGGTGCCGGTGGCCCATTCGACGAAGTTCTGGATCGGCGTGATGTAGGTGCAGAACAGCGCGCCGAGAGCCAGGCCGCTGAGTGTGCCCGCCACGCCGATCGACGCCCCAGCCATCAGGAAGATGCGCAGGATCGCCCCCTGCCCCGCGCCCATGGTGCGCAGAATGGCGATATCCTTGCCCTTGTTCTTCACCAGCATCACGAGGCTGGAGATGATGTTCAGGGTGGCGATGGCGACGATGCAGAACAGGATCAGCCGCATAACCTTGCGCTCGACCTGCAGCGCGTTGAAGTAGCTTTGGTTCTTCTCGACCCAGTCGGTGACCAGCGCGCCAGGCCCGCTGGCGACCTCGACGGCGTGCTTGTAGTCGACGGCCTTGTCGGGATCGTCGACCTTGATCTCGACATAGTCGATCGAGGTGTCGCGACCGAAGAACAATTGGGCCTGCTCCAGCGGCATGTAGACGAAGGCCTCGTCGAACTGGCTCATGCCGACGCTGAAGATCCCGCCGACAATGTAGTTCTTTTCGCGCGTTGAGCTGCCGAAGGCGGTGGCCGGGCCCGAAGGCGAGATCAGGGTGATGGCGTCGCCGGGCCGCACGCCCAGGCTCTGGGCCATGCGATCGCCGATCAGCACGGTGTCGCCGCCGTACTCGCCCTGGCCGAAACCCGCCAGCGAGCCCTGCTTGATGTTGCCGGCGATCAGCGACATGTGCCGCAGGTCCGAGGTCGTCACGCCGCGCACGATGGCGCCCGTGACCTGGGTCGGGCCGATGACCATGGCCTGGGCCTCGACCATCGGCGCGGCCTGGATCACGCCCGGCGCGGCCTTGATACGACGGATGATCGTGTCGCGGTCGGGCCCGTTGATCAACGGCGACTGGGCGTAGAGGTGCCCGTTGAAACCCAGGATCCGGCCCAACAGCTCGGCTCGGAAGCCGTTCATCACGCTCATCACGGTGATGAGGGCGAAGACCGCCAACATCACCGCGCAGAACGAGATGATGGAGATCAGCGCCACGCCGCCGTTCTTGCGCTTGGCGAACAGATACCGGCGAGCGACCGAGCGCTCCCAGCGGCTGAAAGGACCGGCGGCGCGGACGTCCGGCATCAGGCGGTCTTGTTCTTGGTCAGGCCGTCGAGAACCGACTCCAGCGAGGCGGTGTGGCGCTCGCCGGTCTTGCGGTTCTTGATCTCGACGACGCCCTCGGCGATGCCCTTGGGGCCGACGATCAGCTGCCAGGGCAGGCCGATCAGGTCCATGGTCGCGAACTTGGCGCCGCCGCGGGCGTCGGTGTCATCGTACAGCACGTCGCGGCCGGCGGTCTTGAGCGCGTTGTAGGCGGTCTCGCAGGCCGCGTCGCAGGCCGCGTCGCCCTGGCGCATGTTGACGATGCCGACGTCGAACGGCGCGACGCTTTCCGGCCAGATGATGCCGCCCTCGTCATGGCTGGCCTCGATGATCGCGCCGAGCAGGCGGGAAACCCCGACGCCGTAGCTGCCCATCTGCACCGGCACCTGCTGGCCGTCCGGTCCCTGGACCGTGGCCTTCATGGGCTCGGAATACTTCGTGCCGAACGAGAAGATGTGGCCGACCTCGATGCCGCGGGCCGACAGGCGGTCGGCTTCCGGCAGAGCGTTGAAAGCGGCTTCGTCGTGCATTTCCTCGGTCGCGGCGTACAGCGCCGTGCGCTGGTTCACGATCGGCTGCAGGTCGCCGTTGATCCAGTCGAGGTCCGGCCCCGGAGCCGGCATCTCGACGAGATCCTTGTGGCAGAAGACGGCGCTTTCGCCAGTCTCGGCCAGGACGATGAACTCGTGGGACAGGTCGCCGCCGATCGGACCGGTGTCGGCGCGCATCGGCACGGCCTTCAGGCCCATCCGCGCGAACAGGTTCAGATAGGCCACGAACATGCGGTTGTAGGACTTGCGCGCGCCGTCGGCGTCGAGATCGAAGCTGTAGGCGTCCTTCATGAAGAACTCGCGGCCGCGCATCACGCCGAAGCGCGGGCGACGCTCGTCCCGGAACTTCCACTGGATGTTGTAGAGGTTCTTGGGCAGGTCCTTGTAGCTCTTAATCGAGGCGCGGAAGATGTCGGTCACGACTTCTTCGGCCGTGGGACCGAACAGCAGCTCGCGCTTGTGGCGGTCGGTGATGCGCAGCATCTCGTCGCCATAGTCGTCATAGCGACCGCTTTCGCGCCACAGGTCGGCCAGCTGGATCGTCGGCATCAGCAGCTCGATGGCGCCGGCGCGATCCATTTCCTCGCGGACGATCTGCTCGATCTTGTTCAGGACGCGCAGGCCCAGCGGCAGCCAGGCGTAGATGCCCGCCGCCTCCTGGCGGATCATGCCGGCGCGGAGCATCAGCTGGTGCGAAACGATCTGGGCGTCGGACGGCGCTTCCTTCAGCACCGGCAGGAAATAGCGCGACAAGCGCATCAGCTTGGAAACTCCGGGAATTCGAGAGGGGCTTGAGATAGCCCCTCCCCCGACAGCTTGGCAACGCGCGAGGCTAAACTAAGGCTCCGTTGCGGCAAAAAGAGAGGCCGCGCGGAACGCCGCGCGGCCTGTCGAAGTCATCGTCGGGGAAGACGCCACAGAGCGAGACCGGCAAGGCCGATCTCCTGAAGTCACTTTACCGCTCGAACATCTGTTGGGGCACAGCCATCCATGGGAAGCGCTAACAATGAGCCCATTCGCCCAAGCCTTAAGCGTTTGACGGCAAATTGCTCGCCGTGCGCCCAAGGCTTGTGCAACCGCACGTCACGCGGCGGCCGGCAGGTCCGGAAGCTTCACCAGGTGAAAGTGCACGGTGAGGAAGAAAAGGATGAAGACGACCGCCGAGACCCAGGTGGTGGTGATGAACTTGCGCTTCAGATTCGGGTTGATCGGCGCCCCGGGATCGACGCCCGGCGGCGGCGCGACGCCGGCCTCATGGAAGCTGCGCGAACCCAGCGGCAGAACGGCGAACAACACTGTCCACCAGATGGTCAGGTAGATCGCGAACCAGGTGATCGGGCTCATCAGTGATGCGCTTCCTTGGGTGTCTCCATGAGCTCGACCAATAGGCCGCCCATGTCCTTGGGGTGAACGAAGATGATCAGCGTGCCGTGAGCGCCGATGCGGGGCTCGCCCAACACGGTGGCGCCCTTGGCGACCAGGGCGTCACGCGCTTCGTAGATGTTCTCGACCTCGAAGCAGATGTGATGCTGGCCGCCCTTGGGGTTCTTGGCGAGGAACCCGTGGATGGGCGACTTTTCGCCGTAAGGCTCGATCAGTTCGATCTGGCTGTTGGGCAGGTTGACGAAGCAAACCCAGACCCCCTGCTCCGGCATCGCCCACTTCTCGGTGACCGAGGTGGCGCCGAGCAGCTCGCGATACATCTTCACCGACTCGTCGATGGAGGGCGTGGCGACGCCGACGTGATTGAGCTTGCCGATCATCTAAGGGAACTCCCGCTGCTTTTCTGGTTGTTGGCGAATGGCCTAGCACCAGTGCTGCAACGCGAAAAGAGCGCGCCGCCGCGGCGTTTTCGCGGCGGCGCTCTTCTTCAGATCCGCAGGACGGTCGTCTCGACGACCGGCTTGCGCTCCCAGATCCGGAACGCGGCCTTCTTGACCGCCCGCGAGATGGCGCTCTCGATCGTCTCGTCGATCTCGCGCGCGTCGCCGTCCAAGCGCTTGTAGGCGGTCTCGGCCTCTTCGGCGAGATCGTCCAGCGCGTCGTCCAGCGAGTATTCGTCATCGCCCGTCAGGCCGATGCCGCGCACTTGAGGTCCGGAGACGATCTTGTTGCGGCCATCCAGGACGATCGACACGGCCAGCATGCCGTTGAAGGCCGCGTGGCGACGCTCGCGCAGCGCCTCGCCATTCTCGGGCGTGACGACCCCGCCATCGACATACAGGCGCCCAGCCGGCACCTCGTCGATGATCTCCGGCTTGCCAGGCGCCAGGCGCACCATGTCGCCGTTACGCGGGCTTACGGCCTGCGGGACCTGCAGGTCCTTGGCGAAAGCGGCGTGCTCGATCAGGTGGCGGCGCTCGCCGTGGGTCGGCACCGCGATCTGCGGACGCACCCATTGGTACATCTGGCGCAGCTCTTCCCGGCACGGGTGGCCCGAGACGTGGATGCCGGGCGTGTCGCGCTCGGTGTGCAGGCGCACGCCCCGATCGGCCAGCTTGTTCTGCAGGTTGCGGATCGGGATCTCGTTGCCCGGGATCACCCGCGAGCTGAAGATCACATGGTCGCCCGCGCCCAGCTTCACGTGCGGGTGGCTGCCGTCGGCGATCCGCGACAACGCCGCGCGGGCTTCGCCCTGGCTGCCGGTGCAGAGGAACAGAACCTGGTCTTCCGGCAGGTGCTTGGCCTGATCGTCGTTGATGAACGCCTCGATGCCTTCCAGCAGCCCGACCGACCGCGCGGCGGCGGCCATGCGGTGCATCGACCGACCGGCCAGGCAGACCTTGCGGCCGCAGGCCTGGGCCGCGCGGATCACCGTGTCCATGCGCGCCACGTTCGAGGCGAAGCAGGCGACGGCGATCTTGCCCTTCAGGCTCTTGATCAGATTGCCCAAGGCTTCGCGCACGTCGGCTTCGGAGCCCGCCGTGCCTTCCACGAAGACATTGGTGCTGTCGCAGACCATGGCCAGCACGCCTTCGTCGCCCAGGCGGCGAATGGCGGCCTCGTCGGTCGGCGCGCCAAGCTGAGGCTCCGGATCGATCTTCCAGTCGCCGGTGTGCAGGATCGTGCCCAGCGGCGTCTTGATCGCCAGGCCGTTCGGCTCGGGGATCGAATGCGTCAGGGTGATCAGCTCCAGCGAGAACGGGCCCAGCTCAAAGGTCCCGCCCAGCGGGATCTCAGTGATCGGCACCTCGTCGAGCAGGCTCGCGTCGCGCAGCTTCTCGCGAAGCAGGAAGGCGGTGAACGGGGTGGCGAACACCGGCGCCTTCAGGCGCGGCCACAGCCAGTGCACCGCGCCCAGGTGATCTTCGTGCGCGTGGGTGAGGACGATGCCGAGGATGTCGTCGGCATAGGGCTCGATGAACTCGGGATCAGGCAGGATGATCTCGACGCCCGGCGTCGTCTGGTCGCCAAACGTCACGCCCAGATCGACCACGATCCATTTGCGATCTTGCGCCGGCCCGAAGCCGTACAGGTTGAAGTTCATGCCGATCTCGTTCGACCCGCCAAGCGGCAGGAAGACGAGTTCGTCGTCTTTGGATTTTTTCATCAGGTCTCGGAAATGGTGTTTCGTCGGTAGATTTCTAGGAGGCCCCGGATGGTCAGATCCGGGTCGAAGTGGTCGATGCTGTCGGTGGCGCCCTCGAACAGGGAGGCGACGCCGCCGGTGGCGATTACGGTCATGGGCTCGCCGCGCTCGGCCTTGATGCGGGAGACAAGACCCTCGATCAGCGAGATATAGCCCCAGAACACGCCCGATTGCATGGCGGAGACGGTGTCGGTGCCCACGATCCTGTTACCGGCCGGTCGCTGGATAGCGATGCGGGGCAGCTTCGCCGCCGCTTCGTGCAACGCTTGCATCGATAGATTGATGCCGGGCGAGATGATGCCGCCCTCGAAGGCGCCGTCGGCCGCCACGATGTCGAAGGTCGTGGCCGTGCCGCTGTCGATCACGACCAGCGGCCCCGGATAGATCATGGCCGCGCCGATGGCGTTGACCAGGCGGTCGGCGCCGGCCTCCGAAGGCTTCTCGATGCGGACGTCGATGCCCAGCCTGGCGTTCTCGCCGATCACCAGCGGCTCGACGTTGAAATAGCGCCGCGACAGGTTGCGCAGATTGAAGATCGACTGCGGCACCACGCTGGAGATGATCACCGCGTCGATGGCGCGGAACCCCAGCCCCTGCATCGACAGCAGCTGCGACAGCCACACCACGTACTCGTCGGCGGTGCGGGTGCTCTCAGTGGCGGAGCGCCACTGGGCCACCCACGACTGGCCGTCGTGGATCGCGAACATGGTGTTGGTGTTGCCCTGTTCGATCGCGAGCAGCATCAAGCGCCTCCGAAAAACACGTCGCCGGCGGTGATCCGCCGCAACTGGCCGTCGGGCAGACGGAGCCTCAGCGCGCCGTCGCCGTCCAGCCCCTCCGCAACGCCTTCGACCGTTTCGGCGCCAAGCCGAGCGACGCAAGGCTCGCCCAGACCGTGGGCGCGGGCCGTCCAGGCGTCGGCGATGGCGGGAAAGCCCAGGGTGTTCCAGACGCCGAACCAGCGATCGAACGCCTCGGCCAGCACCTCGATCGCTTCGGTCGGAGCCGGCGGCAGGGTCTCGCTGTAGGTGGCGATCGCGGTCGCGGGACGCTCGGAGTCGATCGGCTTGCGCTTCAGGTTAACGCCGATCCCGACGGCCAGCCACAGACCGCCCAACGGCGAGGCGCCGGACTCGATGAGGATGCCGCTGACCTTGAGACCGCCCAGAAGCGGATCGTTGGGCCACTTCAGGCTGATGAGGGAAGCCGGCACGTATTTGGCCAGCATGTCCGCGACGGCCAGGGCCGCGACGAACGAGACTTGCGCAGCCTCGGCCGGCGGCTTGTCCGTGCGAAAAAGCAAAGTCGCGGCGAGGTTACCCTCGCCGGTCTCCCAGGCCCGGCCGCGCCGGCCGCGGCCGGCGGTCTGGCGCAGGCCGACCAGCCACAGGGGGCCAACCTCGCCCGCCTCGGCCCGACGACGGGCCTCGGCGTTGGTGGAGTCGACTTCGGCGAGGACGATAACGGGCGGAACGCCCGTCACGTCACGCGTGACCAAAGGCGGCCGCGGCAGCCTTGGCGGCCGGATCCAGCCACACCAGGGCCACCAGCACGATCGGGAACGAGAAGATCGCGGCGGCGTAACCCACGGCGCGGGCCGAAGGCGACGGGGCGTCGACCGCGCCAGCGGGCGCATCGAACCACATCGATTTGATCAGGCGCAGGTAATAGAACGCCGCGACGACCGAGCCGACCAGGCCGAGGACGGCGGCCCACTGCATCATCACGTCGCCCGTGCCCAGGGCGGCCTTGAAGACATAGTACTTCGACCAGAAACCCGAGAACGGCGGCAGGCCCAGAGCCGACAGCGAGAACGCGGTCATGGCGATGGCGACGCCCGGACGCTCCTTGATCAAGCCCGCCATGTCCTCGATCGTCTCCATGGGCTTGCCGTCGCGGTTCAGCGCCTGCAGGCAGGCGAAGAAGCCGGTGACGTCGACCATGTACAGGGTCATGAACAGCAGCATGGACTGCAGGCCGACCTCGCCGCCCGCCGCCACGCCCAGCAGGGCGTAGCCGACGTTGGCGATCGAGGAATAGGCCCACAGGCGCTTGAGGTTGGTCTGGGCCAGGCCCGCGAAGGCGCCGACGAAGACCGACAGCAGGGCCGCGATCACCAGGATCTGACGCCATTGATCGACAGAGCCCGGGAAGGCGTCGCCCAGCACGCGGGCGAACATCATCATCGCGGCCAGCTTCGGCGCGGCGGCGAAGAAGCCGACGACCGGGGTCGGGGCGCCTTCATAGACGTCCGGCGTCCACATGTGGAACGGCGCAGCCGAGACCTTGAACGCCAGGCCGCAGATCAGGAACACGAGGCCAAACAGCAGGCCGACGCCATGTGTGCCGCCATGGGCGGCGGCCAGAGCGATCTGGCTGAAGTGGGTCGAGCCGGTGAAGCCGTAGATCAGGGAGCTGCCGTACAGCAGCAGGCCCGACGACAGCGCGCCCAGCACGAAGTACTTCAGGCCGGCCTCGGACGACTTGGCGTCGTCGCGGCGCATGGCGGCCAGGACGTACAGGGCCAGCGACTGCAGTTCGACGCCGACATAGAGGCTGATCAGGTCGCCGGCTGAGGCGGTGACGCCCATGCCGACGGCGGCCAGGATCACCAGGACGGCGAACTCGAACTTCTGATCGCCGCGCTGGGCAAGCCAGCGATCGCCGAGCACGATGGCCACGGCGCTGGAGAGATAGATGGCGACCTTGGCGTAGGTCGCCGCGGCGTCGGCCGCGTAGACCCCGCCGAAGGCGCGGCCGTGCGGGCCGAGGACCGCCGTGGCGGCGGCCGCCACCAGCGCGGCGACGGCCGCGAGGGTGAAGATCGCGCCGACCTTGCCCCGGAAGGCGCCGGCGACCAGCAGGACGAGCGCCGCGACCGCGAGAACGATCTCAGGCAGCACGAGCGAGAAGTTGGCGAAAAACGTCATAGGCCCCTCACCCGCCCAGGGCGGCGCGCCAGGCGCCGACCAACGCGTCGACGGAAGACGCGGTCAGGTTGAACACAAGATTGGGATAGATGCCCAGCACCAGGGTCATGATGATGAGCGGAACGAACAGCAGGATCTCGCGAGCGTCCAGATCCGTGATGGTCTTCAGCTCGGGATTGGTGATCTCGCCGTACATGACCCGACGATACAGCGTCAGGGCGTACATGGCCGACAGGATCACGCCGGTGGCGGCCACAAGCGCCGTCCAGGTCGAGGCCTTGTAGACGCCGGTCATGGTCAGGATTTCACCGACGAAGCCCGAAGTGCCCGGCAGGCCGACATTGCCCATCGTGAACAGCAGGAACACGAAGGCGTAGTGCGGCATGCGGTTGGTCAGGCCGCCGTAGAAGGCGATCTCGCGGGTGTGCATGCGGTCGTAGACGACGCCGACGCAGAGGAAGAGCGCGCCGGAGATCACCCCGTGGCTCAGCATCTGGAAGAGAGCGCCCTGCTCGCCGGCGGCGTTGCCCGAGAAGATGCCCATGGTCACGAAGCCCATGTGGGCGACCGACGAATAGGCGATCAGCTTCTTGATGTCGGTCTGACGGAAGGCGACCAGCGAGGTGTAGACGATGGCGATGGCCGACATCGCAAACACCAGCGGCTGGAACATCTCCGACGCGTTCGGGAACATCGGCAGGCTGAAGCGCATGAAGCCATAGCCGCCCATCTTCAGCAGAATGCCCGCCAGGATGACCGAGCCGGCCGTCGGGGCTTCCACGTGCGCGTCGGGCAGCCAGGTGTGCACCGGCCACATCGGCATCTTCACCGCGAACGAGGCGAAGAAAGCCAGCCACAGCCAGGTCTGGAGCCACGGCGCGAACTTGTAGTGCATCAGGTCGGGGATCGACGAGGTGCCCGAGATCGAGATCATCGCCAGGATCGCCGCCAGCATCAGCACCGAGCCGAGCAGCGTGTAGAGGAAGAACTTGTAGGCCGCGTAGACGCGACGCTTGCCGCCCCAGATGCCGATGATCAGGAACATCGGGACCAGGCCGAACTCGAAGAACAGGTAGAACAGCACGAGATCCAGCGCGGCGAACACGCCGATCACCAGGGTCTCGAGGACCAGGAAGGCGATCAGGTACTCGACAACGCGCTTCTCGACCGACTTCCAGCTGGCGATGATGCAGATCGGCAGCAGGAACGCGGTCAGCAGGACGAACAGCACCGAGATGCCGTCGACGCCCATGCGGTAGTGCAGGCCGGCGAACCAGGCGAAGTCTTCCACGAACTGGAAGCCCGGGTTCTTCGGGTCGAACTGGACGGTCAGGACAATCGACAGGCCGAACGTGACCAGGGTGGTCACGAGCGCGATCCACTTGGCCAGGGTGTCGGTCTTTTCACCGGCGCCATGCAGGGCGCGCGCGGCGAGGATCACCGCGACGCCGACGATGGGCGCGAAGGTCGTAAGGCTGAGAAGGCCGCTCATTAGCTCCGTCCCCCTCAACGGAAGGCGTACAGGGCGAAGGTCAGCAGGCCGGCGACGCCGAGCAGCATGACAAACGCGTAGTGGTAGAGATAGCCGGTCTGCAGCTTGCCGGTGCGTTTGCCGACCTCATACGAGACGTGGCTGACGCCATCCGGGCCGAGGCCGTCGATGATCTTCTGGTCGCCGCCCTTCCAGAACAGGTCCCCGAGGAACTTGGCGAAGCGCACGAAGGTCGCGTCGTAGAGTTCGTCGAAGAACCACTTGTTGTAGAAGAAGACGTACAGCGGGCCCTTGCGCTCGGCCAGCTTCAGGCCCAGGCGCTCATTGCCCTTGATCAGGTAGACATAGACCGCGATCAGCAGGCCGATCAGCGAAGCGATCAGCGGGCTCCACTTCACCCACTCGGCCACCTCGTGCGCGTGGTGCAGCACTTGGTTGCTCGGAGCGGTGAAGATCGCGCCGCGCCAGAACTCTTCCTGGTGGTGGCCGACGAAGTAGCCGTTGAACACGAAGCCGGCGGCGATCGCGCCGATCGACAGCACGATCAGCGGGAACAGCATGACCGCGGGGCTCTCGTGCGGCTTGTGATCGTGGCCGTGGCCGTGATCTTCGTGCGCATGGTCGTCATGGCCATGGGCGTCGTGCCCATGAGCGTCATGAGCGTGGTGATCGTCATGACCCCAGCGCGCCTTGCCGTTGAAGGTGAAGAACGCCAGGCGCCACGAGTAGAACGAGGTCAGGCCCGCCACCAGCACGCCGATCACCCAGGCGAACATGGCGATCGAATTGTGGCCACCAGCGGCGAAGGCCGCCTCGATGATGGTGTCCTTCGAGTAGAAGCCGGCGAAGCCCAGGTGCAGCGGCGGGAAGCCGAGGCCCGTGATCGCGATCGTGCCGATCGTCATGGCGATGAAGGTGATCGGCAGCAGCTTGGCGAGAGCGCCGTACTTTCGCATGTCCTGCTCGTGGTGCATGCCGTGGATCACCGAACCGGCGCCCAGGAACAGCAGGGCCTTGAAGAAGGCGTGCGTGAACAGGTGGAACATGGCCGCCTGATAGGCGCCGACGCCGGCCGCGAAGAACATGTAGCCCAGCTGCGAACAGGTCGAGTAGGCGATCACGCGCTTGATGTCGTTCTGGGTCAGGCCGACCGTGGCGGCGAACAGGGCCGTCACCGCGCCGATCACCGTGACGATGTTCTTGGCGACGGGCGCGTATTCGAACATCGGCGACATCAGGCACAGCATGTAGACGCCGGCGGTCACCATGGTGGCCGCGTGGATCAGGGCCGACACCGGGGTCGGGCCTTCCATGGCGTCCGGTAGCCAGGTGTGCAGGAAGAACTGCGCCGACTTGCCCATCGCGCCGATGAACACCAGGAAGCAGGCGATATCCATCAGCGGCCAGACGTGACCGGCGAATTCCCAGGTCTTGCCGGCATGGCTGGCGATCATCGGGAACAGCTCGGCGAACTGGATCGTGCCGAACGCCCAGTAGGTGGTCATGATGCCCAGGGCGAAGCCGAAGTCGCCGACGCGGTTGACCACGAAGGCCTTGATGGCGGCGGCGCTGGCCGAAGGCTTCTTGTACCAGAAGCCGATCAGCAGATACGAGGCCAGGCCCACGCCTTCCCAGCCGAAGAACAGCTGCATGAAGTCGGCGGCGGTGACCAGCGACAGCATGGCGAAGGTGAACAGCGACAGGTACGCGAAGAAGCGCGGCTTGCTGTCGTCCTCGGCCATGTAGCCCCAGGAATAGATGTGCACGAGGGCCGAGACCGTCGTGACCACGATCAGCATGGTCGCCGACAGGGCGTCGATGCGGATCGACCAGTTGGCCTGGAAGTCGCCGATGTGGATGAACGGCAGCAGATTGACCGTGAAGGCCTCCATATGCCCCCAGGTCCACTGGCTGAACGTGTACCAGGACAGCGCGCACGACAGGATCAGCGCGCCGGTCGTGACCGACTGCGAGGCCACGTCGCCGATGCGGCGGCCGAACAGGCCGGCGATCGCCGCGGCGATGATCGGTGCGAAAACGAGAATGGTGACAAGCGTCTGCATGACGTCGCTTAGCCCTTCATCATGCTGGCGTCGTCAACCGCGATGTCGCCGCGGTTGCGGAAGAAGGTGACGAGGATGGCCAGACCCACGGCCGCCTCGGCGGCGGCTACGGTCAGCACGAACAGGGCGAAGATCTGGCCCGCCACGTCGTGCAGATAGGCCGAGAACGCCACGAGATTCACGTTCACCGCCAGCAGGATCAATTCGATCGACATCAGGATGACGATGATGTTCTTGCGGTTCACGAAGATGCCGAAGACGCCGATCGTGAACAGGATGGCGGCGACGACGAGATAGTGCGGAAGGCCGATCATTCGGAGATCCCCTCACCCGGCTTGATCTGGACCAGCGTCATGCCGGTCTTGGGCGTGCGGGCGACCTGCTTGCCGATGTCCTGGCGCTTGACGCCCGGCTTGTGGCGCAGGGTCAGCACGATGGCGCCGATCATGGCGACCAGCAGCACCAGGCCCGCCAGTTGGAAGAAGAAGATGTAGTCGGTGTAGAGCACGCGACCGATCACCTCGGTGTTCGGGACACCGCCCGGAGAGGCGTTCGGCAGGGCGTTCTTGGCGGCCGCGCCGTTGCTCGCCACGGTCGCCGCGACGAAGATCATCTCCAGCGTCAGGATCCCGCCGACCAGACCGCCGATCGGCAGGTACTGGGCGAAGCCCTGGCGGAGCGCCGCGAAGTCCACGTCCAGCATCATGACGACGAACAGGAACAGCACCGCGACCGCGCCCACATAGACGACGATCAGCAGCATCGCGAGGAACTCCGCGCCCAAGAGGACGAAGAGGCCGGCGGCCGAGAAGAAGGCGGTGATCAGGAAGAGCACCGAGTGCACCGGGTTTCGGGCCGACACGACGAGAAGACCCGCCGCGATGGTCACAAAAGCCAGCAGATAGAATGCGATCGCCTGCAAGGGCATCGGCCCAGGGCTCCCCTGAAAACTTAAAGTCCAATGGCGCGACGCCTTACGGCGCAACGCCCCGTGGAATTTTCCGGCTCTAGGAGCCGGGAAATTCCGGTTTGTCTAGCTGGAGCTTGATGGCCGCCGAAACCGCAAACCACTTTCGGCTATCAAGCTCCCCCGGATTCGCCCCGTCTTTAGCGGTAGGGCGCGTCCAACTCCAGATTCTTCGCGATCAGGCGCTCCCAGCGGTCGCCGTTATCGAGAAGACGTTCCTTGTCGTAATAGAGCTCTTCGCGGGTCTCGGTCGCGAACTCGATGTTCGGACCTTCCACGATGGCGTCGACCGGGCAGGCCTCCTGGCACAGACCACAGTAGATGCACTTGACCATGTCGATGTCGTAGCGGGTCGTCCGGCGGCTGCCGTCCTCGCGAGGCTCGGCCTCGATCGTGATGGCCTGAGCCGGGCACACGGCTTCGCAGAGCTTGCAGGCGATGCAGCGCTCTTCGCCCGACGGATAGCGACGCAGGGCGTGCTCGCCGCGGAAGCGGGGCGATTGCGGGTTGCGCTCGTTCGGATAGATCACGGTCTTCTTCGGCGCGACCATGTACTTCATAGCCAGGCCGAAGGCGCCCGCGAAGTCCAGAAGGGCCGCGCCCTTGACCGCCTGAGTGATGCGCTGGAACACCAGAGCTCTCCTAACACTTTTCCTTGGGGAAGGGACGGACGTCCCTTCCCTGCTCTTTCTGCTGCCGTCGCAGGGTCTGCTCGAGGACGCACTTACGAGTCTCGGCGTCTTCCTTGCGGCGCGCCTCGACCTTGTCCTCCAGCGTCCGCTGCGGCGGTCGCGGAATATTCGGTCCCCAGGTCGCACAGCCGGCCAGCAGGCCGACCATCACGATCCCAAAGAGACCCCGCCTCATTTCCCCGACCGGGGAATGACGCAGGTGTAGTTCGACAACTGGGCCGGATCACCGCCGTCCTGCTTGGACTGGATGACCCCGCCGTCAGCCTTGCACTTCTCGCCCGCGCGCCGCAGGTCGTCGTAACTGACGACCCCGTCGCCCAGGGAATAGGAGCGGTCCGGCGCCGAGACGGCCTGGCAGGCCGTCAAGGTCAGGCCGCTCAGGCCCAGGGCGATCAGCGCGCTCCGGTGCATCAAGCCCCCGCGCCGAACACGCGCCAGGCGGCGACCGCGGCCACCAGCACCAGCGAGGTCGGCAGGAACACCTTCCAACCCAGGCGCATCAGCTGGTCGTAGCGGTAGCGAGGCACGATGGCCTTCGCCATGGCGAACATGAAGAACCAGAAGACGATCTTGGCGTAGAACACCAAGGCCAGCAGCAGGTTGACCAGGAACGGCGGCCAGCCGGCGGTGAAGCCGATCGGGAAGCCCGGGTTCCAGCCGCCGAAGAACAGCACGCTGATCATGGCGCACATCAGGACGATGTTCGAATACTCGGCCACCATGAACAGCAGGTACGGGGTCGAGCTGTACTCGACCTGGTAACCGGCCACGAGTTCGGATTCGGCTTCGGGAAGGTCGAAGGGCGGACGGTTCGTCTCGGCGAGGCCCGAGATGTAGAACATGCCCATGGCCACGACCATGACCGGCAACAGGATGATGTTCTTGAGACCGCCGCCGCCAAAGACGTTCCAGTTCCAGATCCAGCCTGACTGCTTCTCGACGATGGTCGACAGGTTCATCGAGCCGGCCAGCAGGATCACCGTGATGATGATCAGGCCGATCGAGACTTCGTACGACACCATCTGCGCCGCCGAACGCAGCGCGCCGAGGAACGGGTACTTCGAGTTCGAAGCCCAGCCGCCCATGATGATGCCGTAGACGCCCAGCGAGCTCATCGCCAGCAGGTAGAGAATGCCGACGTTGAGGTTCGAGACGACCCAGCCCGGCGCGAAAGGCACGACCGCCCAGCCGACGAAGGCCAGGATCAGGCTGATCAGCGGCGCCAGCAGGAACACGACCTTGTCGGCGCCGGCGGGGACCACGATTTCCTTCAGCACGAACTTGAAGAAGTCGGCGAAGGATTGCAGCAGGCCGAAGGGACCCACGACGTTGGGGCCTTTGCGCATCTGGACGCCGGCCCAGATCTTGCGGTCGGCCAGCAGCAGGAAGGCCAGGCTCAAGAGAACCCAGATCACGACCAGCAGAATCCCGCCGGTCGTCAGGCCAAACCAGAGAAGCGGATTGGTCGAGTCCACGATTTACTCCGCGGCGATCTTGGCGGCGCCGGAAGCCACGGCCGCGCATTCGGCCATGGTCACGCTGGCGCGCGCGATGGGGTTGGTCAGGTGGAAGGCCTTGATCGGGCTCTCGAACGGCGCGTCCGAGACTTCGCCCGCGCCGCCCAGGGCGCCGACGTCGAACACGGTCGGGACAGAGCCCGGCGCGTAGTCGATCTGGCCGAAGGTCGGGTGGTCGGCGAACAGCTTGGCGCGCAGCTGGTCCAGGCTGTCATAGGGTAGCTTGTGGCCGAGGACTTCGGACAGCGCCCGCAGGATCGACCAGTCTTCCTTGGCCTCGCCCTTCGGGAACACCGCGCGCTTGCCCATCTGAACGCGGCCTTCCAGGTTCACGTAGAGGCCGTTCTTCTCGGTGTAGGCCGCGCCCGGCAGGATCACGTCGGCCTTGTGCGCGCCGGCGTCGCCGTGCGTGCCAAGGTAGATCTTGAAGGCGCCCGTGGCGGCGGTCTCGCACTCGTCGGCGCCCAGCAGGAAGAGAACGTCCAGAGCGCCCGGCTTCAGCATGTCGGCGGTTGACAGGCCACCCTCGGCCGGGACGAAGCCCATGTCGAGGCCGGCCACGCGCGCGGCGGCGGTATGCAGGACGTTCCAGCCGTTCCAGCCGTCACGAACGACCTTCATCGTCTTGGCGAGACCGGCGGCGGCCTTGAGGATCGCCGCGCCGTCGGCGCGGGCCAAGGCGCCCTGGCCGATGATGATGGCGGGACGCTCGGCGGCCTTCAGGGCGGCGACAAAGTCACTCTTGCTCTTGGCCAGGCCCGACAGCGTCTGAGCGCCGGCGCCCAGATAGTCGTAGCCAAAGGTCAGGTCGGCCTGCTCGCCGATCACGCCGAAGCGGGTCTTGCCGGCCAGCCACTGCTTGCGGAAGCGGGCGTTCAGGACCGGCGCCTCGAGGCGCGGATTGGCGCCGATGAACAGCACCACGTCAGCGTTCTCGATGCCGGCGATCGTCGAGTTGAACAGCCAGCTCTCGCGCGGACCTTGACCCAGGGCCGTACCGTCCTGGCGGCTGTCGAGGTTCTTCACGCCCAGGGCGGTGAACAGGTCCTTGGTGGCCTTCAGGCTTTCGGCGTCCTGCAGGTCGCCGGCGATCACGCCGATACGCTCAGGCTTGGCCGCCTTGATCTTGCTGGCCACGGCCGCGAAGGCCTCGGCCCACGCAGCCGGCTTCAGCTTGCCGTCGGCGCCGCGCACGTACGGACGGTCCAGGCGCTGGCGTTGCAGGCCGTCGACCGCGTAGCGGGTCTTGTCCGAGATCCACTCTTCGTTGACGTCGTCATTGACGCGCGGCAGCACGCGCAGGACGGCGTTGCCGCGAGCGTCGACCCGGATCGACGAGCCCAGGGCGTCCATGACGTCGACGCTCTCGGTCTTCTTCAGCTCCCACGGACGGGCTTCGAAGGCGTAGGGCTTGCTGGTCAGGGCGCCAACCGGGCAAAGGTCGATCACGTTGGCGCTGAGCTCCGACGTCACCGCCGCGCCCAGATAGGTCGTGATTTCAACGTCTTCGCCGCGCGAGATCAGACCGATTTCCGGCGAACCGGCGACCTCGGTGATAAAGCGGACGCAGCGCGTGCACTGGATGCAGCGCGTCATCACGGTCTTGATCAGCGGGCCCATGGCCTTTTCTTCGACCGCGCGCTTGTTCTCTTCGTAGCGGCTGTCGTCGCGGCCATAGCCCATGGCCTGGTCCTGCAGGTCGCACTCGCCGCCCTGGTCGCAGATCGGGCAATCCAGCGGGTGGTTGATGAGCAGGAACTCCATCACCCCTTCGCGGGCCTTCTTGACCATCGGAGTCTTGGTGAAGATCTCCTGGCCCTCGGCGGCCGGCAGGGCGCACGAGGCCTGCGGCTTCGGCGGGCCGGGCTTCACCTCGACCAGGCACATCCGGCAGTTGCCGGCGATGGACAGGCGTTCGTGATAGCAGAAGCGCGGGATCTCCTCGCCGGCCAGTTCCGCGACCTGCAGAACCGTCATGCCGGGTTCGAACTCGACTTCGACGCCGTTGACCTTGGCGATAGCCATTCTTGTTACTCCGCCGCGATCAGCTTGGCGCCCTGCACGTGCAGGCGACCGCTACGATAGGAAGCGATCCGCTCCTCCACCTCGTGGCGGAAGTGGCGGAACAGGCCCTGGATCGGCCAGGCGGCCGCGTCGCCCAGGGCGCAGATGGTGTGACCCTCGACCTGGGTCGTGACGTCCAGCAGGGTGTCGATCTCCTTCGGATCGGCCTCGCCGGTCGCCATGCGCTCCATGACGCGCCACATCCAGCCGGTGCCTTCGCGGCACGGCGTGCACTGGCCGCAGCTCTCGTGCTTGTAGAAGTACGAGAGGCGGGCGATGGCGCGGACGAGGTCGGTCGACTTGTCCATCACGATGACCGCGGCGGTGCCGAGGCCGGACTTGAGGTTCCGCAGGGCGTCGAAGTCCATCGGCAGGTCTTCGCACTGCTCGGCCGGGATCATCGGCACGGACGAGCCGCCCGGGATGACGGCCTTCAGGTTGCCCCAGCCGCCCCGGATGCCGCCGCAGTGATCCTCGATCAGCTGGCGGAACGGGATGCTCATGGCTTCTTCGACGTTGCAGGGCAGGTTCACGTGGCCCGAGACACAGAAGAGCTTGGTGCCGGCGTTGTTCGGACGGCCGAAACCCGCGAACCAAGCCGCGCCGCGGCGAAGGATCGTGCCGGCGACGGCGATGCTCTCGACGTTGTTGACCGTGGTCGGCATGCCGTAGAGGCCAGCGCCGGCCGGGAACGGCGGCTTCAGGCGTGGCTGGCCCTTCTTGCCTTCCAGGCTTTCCAGCAGGGCCGTCTCCTCGCCACAGATATAGGCGCCGGCGCCGTGGTGGACGTAGAGGTCGAAGTCCCAGCCGTGGACGTTGTTCTTGCCGATCAGCTTGGCCTCATAGGCCTGCTTGATCGCCGCTTCCAGGATCTCGCGTTCGTAGACGTACTCGCCGCGGATGTAGATGTAGCAAGCGTGGGCCAGCATCGCGCGCGAGGCGATCAGGCAGCCCTCGATCAGGAGGTGCGGGTCATGCCGCATGATCTCCCGGTCCTTGCAGGTGCCCGGCTCGGATTCGTCGGCGTTGACCACCAGGTAGTGAGGACGACCTTCCTTCACTTCCTTGGGCATGAACGACCACTTCAGGCCGGTCGAGAAACCGGCGCCGCCCCGGCCGCGCAGGCCGGAGTTCTTCATGTTGTCGATGATCCAGTCGCGCCCGGCGTCCAGGATGTCCTTGGTGCCATTCCAGCAGCCGCGCTTCTTCGCGCCCTCGAGGCCCCAATCCTGGAGACCGTAGAGGTTCGTGAAGATGCGGTCCTTGTCTTCGAGGATACCGACCATGACTCAGCTTTGCGGATCGAATGGATGGGCGCGCACATAGCGCGTCCGACGGAGGATGACATAGGCGAAAAGCGACCAACCCACGCCAATCGTGACGAGGCCGGCCCAAGCCGCCCAAAACGGTGCGCCCTGCACGGAGCGGCCCCAGATCAGGAGCAGTGCGCCGACAAGGCAGGCCACGAGACCCAGGCCGCGCTCGCGGCGGCCCACGCTCTTGACCGTATGGAAGTAAGCCGTGCGGCGGGCGTCGAGAGCGTTGTCGGTCACGACGAACTCCCCTCGCCCTTCGAACCGCGCATCCAGCCCAGGATGAACCAGACGTGCGAGCCCAGGCCGGCGACGATCGCGCCCAGGAAGACCAGCCGCAGCCAGTCGATCCGAAGCGACACCGCGCCGTAGATCGCGACGCCGGCCAGCACGAAGCACACCGCGTTGATGACGAGCATCGCGGTCAGGCGCTTCTTCTGGAGGGCGGCGTCGGCGGTCATCTTAGGCGGCCGGCTCCGATTTGGCCTTCGAAGCCTTCGGCTTCTCGGGCAGGTTCGGGATCTTGATCTTCTTGGCGGCCGAGCCGTCGTACAGCTTCGGATCCGTCAGGGTCTGGATCTTGCCCTTCGGCTCCGACGCGCCGCGGCCGTCATAGCTGCCCGGCTTCGGCGCCTTGCCGGCGGCGAAGTCGTCGAGGATCTGGGCCAGGCTCTCCGGCGTCAGGTCCTCGTAATAGTAGTCGTTGATCGCGGCCATCGGGGCGTTGCAGCACGCGCCTAGGCACTCGACCTCTTCCCAGCTGAACTTGCCGTCGGCCGAGACGTGGTTGGCTTCGCCGATCTTGTCCTTCAGCACCGCCTTGAGGTCCAGCGCGCCGCGCAGCTGGCACGGCGTGGTGCCGCACAGCTGGACGAAGGCGACCTTGCCGACCGGCTGCAGCTGGAACATCACGTAGAAGGTGGCCACTTCCAGCACGCGGATGACCGGCATCTCGAGCTGCTTGGCGATCTCCTGGATCGCGGGCTCGGACACCCACCCTTCCTGCTTCTGGGCGAGCCACAGCATCGGGATCACCGCCGACTGCTTGCGGGCGGCGGGATACTTGGCTTTCCACCAGTCGGCCTTGGCCTGGCTTTCCTTCGAGAAGGCGAAGCTGGCGGGCTGTTCCTTGGCGAGACGACGTACGCTCATCGGGCGAAATCCACGCGGGCGATCTTGTCGCCCTTGAAGGTGTAGATGGCGGCGACCTCGAAGACGGGATCGCCATTGCCGCGGTCGACGCGCTCGTGATCGATCACGTTCGAGCCGACCACGATGCGGTTCAGCAGGTGGGCCTTATTCTTCGGAAAGTCCGAAAAAACCTTTTCGTACCAGGCGCGATAGGCCTCGATCCCGGTGCGCGCCACTTCGCCGTTCAGGCCGCCCACGACGACGTCGTCGGCGAAGTGGACGCAGTGCGCGTCCAGATCCTGAGCGTTGTAGGCGTCGAGCTGCGCCTGGGCGATATCAGCCAGGCTCAACGGTCGATCTCCCCGAACACGATGTCCAGCGAGCCCAGGATGGCCGAGACGTCGGCCAGCTGGTGGCCGCGGTTCATCCAGTCCATGGCCGCCAGGTGCGGGAAGCCCGGCGCGCGGATCTTGCAGCGGTACGGCTTGTTGGTGCCGTCCGAGACCACGAACACGCCGAACTCGCCCTTGGGGGCCTCGACACAGGCGTAGACCTCGCCTTCCGGCGTCTTGAAGCCCTCGGTGTAGAGCTTGAAGTGGTGGATCAGCGCTTCCATCGAGCGCTTCAT